>NZ_CAJPMA010000008.1 GCF_905371695.1 uncultured Campylobacter sp.
GTTTTTTAGCGAGCAAAATTTTATAGAGGCGCTTTGCGACAGAATTTTCAACAAAACAAAAATAGGCATAGATAGTTTTGAGACCCTCATAAAAGAGTGCGATAAAGACTTTAAAAATAAAAACGAAATTTTAGAAAATCAAATTTTAATAATCTTAGACGAAGCACAACTGTACCCGCAAGAACTAATAGAAAAGATTAGATTGTTGGCCGATACAAGATTGTTTAAATTTTTGTTCACCATTCATAAGACAAACGACGGTGATGCGCTAGCAAAAGACTATTTTACCACCAGGGTGTGGGAGAGTATTGAGCTAAAGCCTGCAAATCAAAGCGAAGTAACGCTATATATACAAAAGCGCATGGTTATCGAAGATTGTGAAAGATATCTAAAATTCGACGATAGCGATTACGCATTGATATACGAATTTTCAAAGGGAAATTTACGGACGGTTAATAAAATAATGTATAAATACTTTGAAATTTGCGAATACTACGATAAATTTGAGCCTTCAAAACTAGCAAATCAGTCCCATACGAAAAAAATAATAACGATGTCGGCGATCGACGCTGGATTAGTAGATGCTTAACGCAAACGAGATAAGAAACTACGAGAGGCGCTATGAGGCCTATATGGCTAAAAATAGGTCTTTCAATACCGCAGATCAAAAAAGGCCTAAAAAATCAAAATTTCTATTTTGGTTTTTATCCATCGATATAGTAGCCACCGTAGCCGTAGTGGGATTTTTAGCCGTTAACGAATTTATCCAGGACGCAAAGATAAAAGAAGGCTCGCAAGATCCAATATCCGCGCAAATACATTCCGGCGAATCTACCGTCGCGCAAGGCGAGGTAAAAGCGAGAAGCACGCAAGCAAAAGCAAAATTTGAAGATAGCAGCAAGCAAGACGATCTAGTAAATAAAATAGCCGAGAGGGTCGAGCAAAATCTAAGATCCAATCCTCAATCGGGCGACGATGAGCGCTATACAAGAGGCGATAAAGCCGATCAGGGTTGGTTAAAACTAAATTTAAACGACGAGTGGCTTAAAACAAGCGCCGCCCCGAAAGAAGAAACGCTAAATTTCGATCCGGCTTTGCAAAACTCGCAAAATACCTACTATCAGCCTGCACCTCTCCCCAAAAAAGTTAAAATAGACATTCAGGTCTCAAACTCAAAAGACGAATTAGGTACGTTAAAAGAGGAATTCGCAACAACCAATAACGCCGTTTACGCGCTTGAAATAGCTAAGATAAATTTTAGTAAAGCAAACTACCAAGAGGCGCTAAAATGGGCTTTAATCGCAAACGAAATAGACAATAAATTAGAAGAAGCTTGGACGATATTCGCTAAATCAAAATATAAGCTAAACCAAAAGAGCGATGCTTTAAGAGCGCTAAAGGAATACAACAAAACCGCAAAAAAACAATCGATCGAAACGCTAATTAAGCAAATAGAAAGCGACACGCTATGAAAACGATACTATTTTTATCGCTATTTTGCGTCGCATCTTCTGCCATTAGTCCCTATGAGGTTCAGGCGCTATTTAATAAAGGCGAATACAAAAAGGTATGCTCGCAAGACGTCGAAAATTTAATGCGTGTATCTTATGACGAGGCTACCATGAGCCTATACGGGCTTGCGTGCCTAAAAATTCACGATATAAATAAACTCGCCCTACCCATAGCAAAGCTTTCTATTAGCGAAGCGGGCCGCGAGAATTCGGCGTATTTTGCAGATATATTATTTAAGAAAAAACTACTTTTTCACGCGCTAATCGATAATATCGATATCAGCTACATTAGGCTTCCCAAAAGCGATTATATTTTGTCCTATATATTCGATAAATTCGTAAAAAGGCAGTATTATGAAGAAAATGGAGTATTCGTATTCGAAGAAAATAATTCCGACACGCACTACGAAATCGTAATCTCGGAGCAAGGGCTTTTTCCAAAATTAATACTTAAAACTTTTAAAGATAACGAACTAAAATCACAAATAGAGTATCAATAATGAACAGAGCAGAAACTATACTTATTAAGGCGTTAGAGCAAACCGGTAAGATAACCAAAGAATGGATATCGCAAGTAGACGAGCTAGTGGGTGCTAAAAATAGACCTCTTAGCGAAATTTTATCCGAGCTAAGCATTATTAACGAAAACGATTTTTTACAAGTCGCAGCAGAGCTATACAGGCGCGGAAATATCGATCTGCATATGGTTTTAGAGGATTTAAGATTAGATTCTAAAACCTTTTTAAAATTTATATCTTCAAAATATAAGCTGGAATTTTATAACCTTGACGACGTCGATATAGATTATAGAATTTGCGAAAAAATAAATACGGCAAATCTAAAAACATACGGCGTCTTACCTATTAAAGAAACCGAAATCAACGTCTACGTAGCATTCAAAAATCCGTTTGACGTAATGATACAGGACAAGGTTCAAAATTTATTTAGCAGGAAACTTCTAAAAGTGGTAGTCGCCGAGCCGTCGCAAATAGATAAGTATACGAATAAACTAGAACTAAACGAAAGCGTAAAGGATCTAGTCGCCGAAATTAGAAAAGAGCTATCAAGCTCGGCTACTACGGGCGCGCAAAACACAGAAAGTTCGGGCATTTTAAAACTAATCGAGATCGTTCTAAAAACCTCTATCCAAGGTCGAGCAAGCGATATTCACATAGAACCGACCCAGACTAACTGTATAGTAAGAAGCCGTATCGACGGGATGCTTACGGAGACTTTTATCTTTGATAAAGACATCTACTCGCCTATGGTAAGCCGTATGAAACTGCTTTCTAATATGGATATCGCCGAGCGTAGGAAGCCGCAGGACGGTCGTTTTTCGGCGCAAATTTTAGATAGAGAGTATGATTTCCGTATATCTACGCTACCGATACTTAACGGCGAAAGCGTGGTTTTGCGTATCCTAGATAAGTCAAAGGTCGTAATTAGCCTCGAAAATTTAGGTATGCACCCCGAAAATTTTAAGAAATTTAAAAACGCAATGAAAGCGCCTTACGGCATTATCTTGGTTACAGGACCTACGGGATCCGGTAAAACGACGACGCTTTACGCCGCGCTAAACGACGTAAAAAATATAGATACTAAAATAATCACCGTCGAAGATCCGGTCGAATATCAACTAAATTTGATACAGCAAGTCCACGTTAACGAAAAAGCGGGACTTACCTTCGTTGCAGCGCTTAGATCGATCCTGCGCCAAGACCCCGACATTATAATGATCGGCGAGATCCGCGACCAAGAGACGCTTCGTATCGCCATACAAGCCGCGCTTACGGGACACCTCGTGTTTTCTACGCTCCACACGAACGACGCTATTAGCGCATTGCCGCGTATTATAGATATGGGTATCGAACCTTATCTAGTAAGCGGTGCGCTAGTTTGTATCGAAGCGCAAAGGCTCGTAAGAAAGCTATGCCCCGCGTGTAAGCAAAAAATTACTCCGCCAAAGACGGCATTAGAGCCTATTAAAAAATATCTGCCGGAGGATTATCAATTCTACGGCGCCGTAGGTTGCTCTAACTGCTCGCAGACGGGTTACACCGGGCGCGAAATGATAAGCGAAATTTTACCTATCAGCGATAAACTGCAAAGTCTAGTCGCAAACGGAGCAAGCAAGGACGATATGAAAAAAGTAGCCCTTGAAGAGGGTTTTATAGATATGTTTCATGACGGCATAATCAGAGCCGCAAGAGGCGTAACTACGATAGAAGAGGTTTATAGGGTGGCTAAGATATGAAAATTTTCGCCGTTGAATATATAAAACAAGGCAAAACAGAAAAAGTAACGCTAGGTGCCGAAAAAACGCCAGCAAGAATGAGCGGCGCGAAGGGCGGTAAAAAATCACAAGCCGTCTCTCTCGTTAAAATAGGTAAAACTCAAACCGCGCATGAACTAACCGATTTTGATAAATTAAAGCTAAAAATTATAGGGACCTTTGCTTCCGCTAAGGTTAAAACGCCGGCGCTAGTAGCTACGTTTAGACAACTTAGCGTTATGACTAATGCCGGTATTTCAATCCATGATAGTATTAAAGAAGTATCCAAAGCAGTTCAAGACAAACGGCTTCAAACGATATTTCAAACAGTAAACGAAGATCTAAACCAAGGCGCCAGTTTAACCGCTTCTATGGAGGCGTTTAGAGAAGAACTCGGCGACGTTGCAATCGCAATGATAAGGCTCGGCGAAAATACGGGAAACATGGCCGAAGCTCTCTCGAAGCTAGCTGCGATCATGCAAGAAGTTTGGGATAATCAACAAAAATTTAAAAAGGCCATCCGCTACCCGATAACCGTTATTTGCGCGATTATTATAGCTTTTACGGTCTTAATGCTTGCCGTCGTTCCGAAATTCCGCGAAATTTTCGAACAACTAGGAGCCGAGCTTCCTATGCCGACTAAAATACTACTGGGCATAGAATACGCTATGAGCAATTACGGCTTTTATATTTTGGGGGCATTAGCCGTTATCGTTTTTATATTATTTAAGCTCTACAAGAAAAACGTCGACGTTCAAAATGCCGTAGATAGGTATTTACTAAGAGTTTATCTAATCGGTAAAATCATATTTTTCTCTACTATGAGTAGATTTAACCTAGTTTTTACCGAACTAGTAAGAGCTGGTATCCCGATAGCCGACGCGCTCGATACGGCGGTAATCACGGTAGGTAATCACGAACTTAAAAAGAAGCTTGCGGGCGTTAAAATTTTAGTTGGACGCGGCATTAGCATTACAGATGCTTTCCGCGAGACGCAACTTTACGAGGGGATGTTAATTCAGATGATAAGCGCCGGCGAACAAAGCGGTAGCTTGGATGCTATGCTTGAAAAAGTAACCGATTATTATAAGATGAAATTTAACGATATAATCGACAATATTTCAAGCTACATCGAACCGATTTTGCTATTTTTTATCGCAGGTATGGTTATCTTGCTGGCACTCGGTATCTTTATGCCGATGTGGGATATGGGTCGAGCGGTAAAAGGCGGATGAAAAAGGAAAAACAATGATAAATAAAGAACAATTAGTCGACGCAAACGCGTTTCTAGTTTCAAAGACCGATACGAAAGGTAAAATTACGTACTGCAATGAGCCGTTTTTAAAAATAGTCGGCGCAAAGCAAAGCGAACTATTGGGTAAGCCGCACAATATCGTGCGACATCCGGATATGCCGCGCGTAATATTTAAGCTACTTTGGGAATACGTAAAAAACAAAAAGGAAATTTTCGCCTACGTAAAAAATAAAAGCTTTGACGGCTCGTTTTACTGGGTGTTCGCCAATGTTACGGCGTCGCTTGATAGCAACGGCGCAATAGTAGGCTATTACTCCGTGCGAAGAAAGCCTAATCCAAAGGCGATAGAAATAATCGAGCCTCTATATAAAAGGTTACTAGATGCCGAGAAAAGCGGCGGCATGGACGCGTCGCAAAAGGTTTTAAGCGAATTTCTGGGCTCTAAAAATATCGGATACGACGAATTCGTAAATAACATTCAAAGGCTAAAATAATGTTTTGGAATAAAAAACCGACTTCAAGCTACGGCGAAATAATAAATGTAATCCAAGCCGCAAGAAACGGCGTATTGGAGCCTAGAATCGTAAACATAGACGAAAAAGACCCGATGCGAGATATAGCGCTTGGCATTAATGACTTACTAGATCAAATCGAAGCCTTACAGCGCGAAATTTCAATCTCCGTAAATTCCGCACAAGAAGGACTTACTTATAGAAATATCTTTACGGAAGGCTTTCGCGGATTATTTAAAACTAACGCAAACTCTATGAGCGTAGGCGTGGACGGCATAAAAGCCGGCGAAAAAGGTAAGGCGAGAGGAGTATTATCCGAAAAATTCGACAAGCTCGGCAACGGTAACCGAGGCATGCAAGAAGTTCAAGCCGATCTAAATGAAAGTATGGAAAATTTAAGTAAAATGGCGAACATGGCGGAAGTCACTGCAAATACCGCTCTTGAAAATTTAAATAACATGAATGAGCTAAGCTCGAAAATGAGCTCGCTTGAAGGACTAATTAGCAATTCAAGCCACGCAATACATACGCTAAACACTAGAACGGACGAAATTTCTTCCGTCGTAAATTTGATTAAAGACATAGCCGAGCAGACGAATTTGCTAGCGCTTAACGCCGCTATAGAGGCGGCAAGAGCCGGCGAGCACGGACGCGGATTTGCCGTGGTTGCCGACGAAGTGCGAAAACTAGCCGAAAATACGCAAAAAGCGACGAACGAGATCGGTATAAATATCCAAACCTTACAGCAAGAGGCGAAAGAAATCAACTCCAACTCCGAAGAAATAGACAAAATCGCGCAAGCGGCGACGATGAGTATGCAGGCGTTCAAGCAGACTTTGGAGAAATTTAACCAAGACGCGCAAATTACGGCGCAAACTTCAAAATACGTAGAAAACAAAACTTTCGGCATAATTGCTAAAATTTCGCAGATCGTTTATAAAACTAGCGCCTACTCCGACGTCGTAAACGAAAAAGCAAGCGACGAAACGATAAGCGAAGCGGCGCAAAATTTAACGCGCTGGTATGAAACCGAATGCGCGCAAAAATTCGCCAAAACGCGCTCTTACGGCAAGATTAAGCCGCTAATCGAAGAATTTAACGCGCTAATCGCTCAAAATTTAACCGACGCGAGTAAAGGCTATAACGCTTCAAATTTAGGAGTTTTGGTCGGCAGGTTCGAAAGACTTGAAAAAACTAGCGAAGATATCTTTAAGCTCTATAACGAAATGATCCAAGAAACGAGAAGCTAATTCTAAAATTTCGGCAATCTTTTTTGCCGAAATTTTTTTAAAAAACGTTGCGCCAAATTTTAAAATTTGCGCGCAAAAATATATAAATTTTACGACTTATTTTATGTCTTGTAGATCATGCAGATGTCTAGCCTAAAATTTATACCGCGCCGTAAAACGGCTTCAAAATGTAGCTTACGGCAGCTTCCTTAAATTTTGACGACGCGTCCCAATTTTAAGTGCGGCGCGTTAAAAAGGCGGCAAATTTTAAGCCCGCCTTTAACGCGTAAAATACCGACGAACGACGAATCTGCGATTTTATTGCGCCTAATTTATCGCCCTTATCCCAGCAGCCTTTTTACGCACTCGCTAATTCTTTTAGCGTCCGCACTAGCGCCGATTCGCTCTTTTGCCGCTTTCATTACGACACCTAGATCCTTGACGCCGTCAGCGCCCGTCTGCGCGATAATTTGCGATATTTCGGCTTCAAGCTCGCCGTCCGTTAGCTGACTAGGCAGGTACCGCGCGATTAGCTCGCTCTCTTTACGCTCGATCTGCGCCAAATCGTCCCTACCGCCTTTTTGATACAGCTCTATCGCGTCCGCGCGCTTTTTCATCTCTTTTTGCAACAGCGGCAACACGACGTCGTCCGTCATTTCTATGCGATTATCTACCTCGACTTGTTTAAGTGCGGCGTTTAGCGTCCGCAAGGCATCGCGTTCAAAATCGTTTTTCGTTTTCATCGCCTCTTTGATATCGGCTAAAATTTTCTCTCTGATACTCATTTCTTATCCTTTCGTAATTTGCGAATTTTATCCAAAAATCCGCTAAGATTTTAAAATTTCGCTAAATTTTTGCTTTAAAAACGCCGCGCCTACGCCTTCGCGCAAGCCGTCGTCCACGACTACTAAATTAAAATTTCCGGGCGTCAAAAGCTCTTTTAATAGCGTAATTCCAGCGATTATTTGCATCTTCCGCCCCGCTCCTACCAGCTCATCCGCACGCTCGTCGCTCGCCTTTAAAAGCCGCTCGCGAATTTCGTCGAAATCGCCTAATTCTAACCGCGTACCGTTAATTTTAGCGGCATCGTAATTTGCATAATTCATCCCTAGCTTCATCGCCGCCGCGCTCGTAGGTACGCCCGAAGTCAGCACTAGATTTTTTCGTCCTAATGCGTCTAAAAACGCCCTACTCTCGCAGACGATATCTTTCGCGCGCTCTCTCATAGTTTCGTAATTTCCCGCGCATTCGTCGCAAAACGTAACGATACCGAGCGCAAAGCTCTTAAAATTTCGCTCGTCCGCGATCTCCGTGCTTGCGCCGCCGAGATCTATCAGCGCGAAATCTCGCGCGTTAAATTTTAGCCTAGCAAGCGCGTTTTGAACGCCTAAAAGCGTAAATTTAGCCTCCGCGCCGGCGGTAATTACTTGAAATTTTATATCGAAAACTCGCGAAATTTCGCTAAAAATTTCACCCGAATTTTGCGCTATCCTAAACGCTTGCGTAGCGACGGCTACGACTGGATAGGCGCTAAAATCAAACTCGCCTCGCGCCTCGCTTAACGCTCTAAATATTTTCTCTACCGCTTCGCGTCCTATGACGCCGGTTAGAGCTAAATTTTTGGCCGAGCCTACGATACGCTCAAAGCTTTTTACTACGCGCGCGCCGCATCGATCGCTCCTTATTTGCGCGATTCTTAGCGTATTCGAGCCCAGATCGATAGAAATTACCAAAATTTAGCCTTTTTCTAAAAATTTCGCGCATTATAGCGCAACGAACGTTAATTTAATAATTTTAAAGATATAATTAATGCAAATTTACCAAAGGGGGATTGCTTGGCTTTTTCTCGCGACAACCTACTGGCGCTGTCGGTTTTTACGATTTGCAGTATAGGATTTTTCGTCTGGGGGTATCAATATATCCCGACGAACCACTTCATTTTATTTTTAATAGCGGGGATTTTCGGTATTTTTATGGCGTTTAATATCGGCGGTAACGACGTTGCCAACAGCTTCGGCACGAGCGTAGGCGCAAAAACGCTAACTCTTAAACAAGCGCTAGTAATCGCTGCAATATTCGAGCTTAGCGGCGCGATATTTGCGGGCTCTGAAGTAACGGATACTATCCGTAACGGCATAATAGACTTTCCCGCGGATGGCATTTTAAATCCTATGCATTTCGTAGCCGTTATGATCTCCGCGCTTTTAAGCTCGGGGCTTTGGCTATTTTACGCGACTAAGCGCGGACTGCCAGTATCTACGACGCACTCCATAGTAGGCGGTATCGTAGGAGCGGGGATGATAATGGGCTATTTCGCGCACGGAGCGGGCGAGGCGCTAAATATGGTCTCGTGGGGCGAAATCGGCAAGATAGCCGTAAGCTGGGTTATCTCGCCGATTTTAGGCGGCGTAGCGTCGTATCTCATCTACGGCTATATGAAAAAGAAAATTTTAGAGCCTACCGCCGCGCTAAAAGCATCGCTTAAAGCGCTTAAAAAAGAGCGCCACGGATATAAAGAGGAGTTTATACGCTCGCTAGCCTCTCGCCCGCAAAGCGAACAGATCGATACACTGTCGAAAATGGCGCTAATCGATGAGGACGAGATCGAAAATGCCGAATACAGCGAATATCGCTCGCGCATCAAAGCTATGAAAGAGCGCGAAAAGCGCTTAGACGCGTTTAGCGCGATGAAAAAGCACGTCCCGGTTATCGCGAGCGCGGGCGCGATGGTGATCTCGTCGATGATGCTTTTTAAAGGCTTGCAACACCTAAATTTTAGTTTTAGCGCGATCGAAACCGTTTGGATCATATTCGTCATCGGCGCGCTGGCGTATCTAACTAGTTTCGCCATCGTAAACGTGATGAATAAAGGCGACAGCGAAAAAAGCATAAATAAAATTTTCTCGTGGTTTCAAATTTTTACCGCCAGCTCGTTTGCTTTTTCGCACGGGGCAAACGACATCGCAAACGCCGTTGGTCCGTTTGCGGCGGTGCTAGACGTATTAAAGACGGGCTCGATAAACGAAGCCTCGCCGATACCTAGCGTAGCAATGATAACCTTCGGTATCGCACTGGTAATCGGGCTTTGGTTTTTAGGTAAAGAAGTCATCGCAACGATCGGCTCGAAGCTAGCCGAAATTTTACCTACGACCGGTTTTAGCGCGGAGCTAGGGGCTAGTATCGTCATCTTGCTAGCCACTAAGCTAGGCATACCAGTTAGCTCTACGCATATATTAATCGGCGCGGTGCTAGGCATCGGTATCGTAAATAAAAACGCGAATTGGGGGATGATGAAGCCGATACTACTTGCTTGGATTATAACGCTGCCTACCGCGGGTATTAGCTCGGCGGTAATTTATTTTATTTTAAAAAGCGTTTTGGGGCTGTAATCGCCTCAAAATTTTAAAATTTAGTGCTCATAATTTGCGCTCGCCTAATCTCGTTTAATCTCGCAATCGCCGCCTCAAAATCGTCCGAACTTACGCTAACGTCGATACGGGCGGGCTTTTTATAGACTTTATCGTAATATTTTACCAGTAAAATTTCAGCCACCTTCGCCGTATCGCCTAGCTCGAAAGCCCGCACCGCATCCTCGCTCGCCTCACGCGATATAAAGGGCGAAATTTTACGCATACACTCGTAAAAAAACGCGCTATCCACGCGCTCGTAATCGCTCATCGTGCATTCGATGCGGCGATTTATACTAGCCGTAACTTCCACGCAAACGCCCGCTCGCAACGCCTCGTGCAAGCTTGCCGGTAGCGTTAGCGCGCCTATCCTACGGCTCTCGCCCTCGGCGAACGCCGTCTCGCCGCGCAGTCTTTCTAATTCAAAAAATAGCTCGTCTTCAAACGCTTTCTGGCTAGGCTGAGCCCCCGCTATCGCGCCGAATACAGAGCCTAAATGATTAGCCGCTTTTTCAAGATCGAGCGCGGGAGAAAGCGCGCGGATCAGCTTGCTTTTATAGCAGCCCGTATTTCCGAAAAGCGTGATAAATTTAGTCTGCACTGGCGCGGCAAAAGCGCTTAAAACGTGCGTCCTAAACGCCTTGTATCCGCCTTCTAGCCTAAGAACGCGGTATCCTATCATGCCTAAAACCGTAGCCAGCGCTTGCGAGCGCATACCGCCTCTGGCGCAGTAAATGCCGATTAGCGAGCCTACTTTGGCGAGCCCATAAACCTTGTTTATTACGTTTTGCAAATTTCCGCAGATATAGCTTGCGCCAAGCGCCTTCGCTCGCGCGCGATCGGTCTTATAAATCGTGCCGATTTGCTCGTGCTGCGCGTCGTCTAATGCGTAAAAATTCCGCGCGCCTAAAATATGCGAATAGGCAAATTCTTTCGGGCTTCTAGCATCGATGATTACTTCAAATTCGCCCCGTTTATCCAGCCACTCTTTTGCGCCTAGCTCAATTAAGCTCAAGAAAAGCCTCTTTTAGCTTGGTAAATAGCGGATGAAACGGCACGCCGTTTACGCGCACGTCGGCGATGGTGGTGATAAAATTCGTATCCCTACTCCATCTAGGTACCAAGTGATAATGCACGTGCTCGGATATTCCGGCACCCGCCGCTTCGCCTAAATTCATACCGATATTTACGCCGTGAGCGCCAAGCTCACGCTTTAAAATTTTAACGCCTTCGCGCACGTAATAGCTCATCTCTTGCCATGCTTCATGCTCTAAATCCTCGATTTTATCGGTATGTTTAAACGGTATCACCATAAAATGCCCCGGACTATACGGATATAAGTTCATTATCCCGAAGCAAAATTTCGCGC
The DNA here is from genome assembly GCF_905371695.1 of uncultured Campylobacter sp. Taxonomy (GTDB): domain Bacteria; phylum Campylobacterota; class Campylobacteria; order Campylobacterales; family Campylobacteraceae; genus Campylobacter_A. The sequence goes on from NZ_CAJPMA010000008.1 coordinate 11,556, forward strand.
GAAATAGCACTCCGCGCTCGTCGTCTTCGTTTTGCTTTTCCGCAGCGTCGCAAAATACGCAACCGTCCTTTTTATTTTTAAAATATTCGCTTCTCCAAGGCGCGCAAAGATGTTGCATTACTTGCCTCCCTTCATGTTTTTTACCGCCTGCGCAACGTCTTCTTGGCGCATAAAATGCTCGCCTATTAAAAATGCGTCCACGCCGATTTTATTTAGTGCTAAAAGCTGCTCGTTCGTTTCTAGACCGCTTTCCGCCACGATGATTTTACTGTTTGGAATGATAGGTATCAGCTTTTCGCAAAGGCTCATATCCATAGTAAAATCATTCAAATTTCTGTGATTTATACCGATGATATTAGCCCCTGCAAACAGCGCCTTTTTAACGTCCTGCGCGTCGTGCGTTTCTACTAGGGCTTCAAGACCCAGACGAAGCGCGTATTCAAGCAGCTCTTTTAGCTCCTTTTGCGTTAGCGCCTTAGCGATTAATAGCACGAAGTCCGCTCCGTAAACGAGCGCTTCAACTAGCTGATATTTATCTACTATAAAATCCTTTCGCAAGATCGGCGTTGCGGTGTACCGCCTAATTTGAGTAATATATTCTACGTCGCCCTTAAAATAATGAGGCTCGGTTAGCACGCTAAACGCGTTTGCGCCGCCTTTTTCATACTCTTTTGCTATCGCGATCGGTTCGAAATTTTCGCGTATCACGCCCTTGCTCGGGCTTGCCTTTTTCACTTCTGCGATAATGCGCAAAGGCTCGTCCGGCGTAGATCGCAAAGCGCTAGTAACGTCGCGCGGTACGTACGGATTATACGCAAGCGAGCGTCCCAGCCATTCTAGCGGATAGTCCGCGGCGCGTTTTTTTAAATCCTCTTTCGTGCGTTTAATTATCTCTTCAAGTATCATTTTTTTAGCCTCTTATTTAGATTTATTATGCAGCGCTCGATTAGGCGTAAATGCTCTTTGGCCTCCGCCGAGCCCTGAAATTCGCTATCCTTCATCGCTTCTAGCATAATGCCTTTTGCGCGGTTACACTCGCCTAACTTAAAATATCCCCATGCTAGCGAATCTTGATAATAAGGCGATCCGGGTTCTAATTCAAGCGCGCGGGTTACCAGCGCTACGCCTTTTTTGTAGTCTATATCGCGGTCTATTAGCAGGTAACCATAATAGTTTAGATATATCGCGTTATCTAGTTTTTGCGCGCTGTCTTCGAATTTTTCGATCACGCTTTTTAGCCTCTCGTCCGTCATATCTTTTTCGTGCATTTCGTATTCGTACATCGCCGCTCTCGCTAGAAAATCAAGATTTCTAGTCTGGTTATAAAGCTTGCTCGCAAGCACGTAGGCATCGCCGAAATTTCGCGTATAAGCGTAGATTTCCATTAAGACCGCGTCGTCGTAGTCGTATTTTTTTAAAAATTCTATCGCGGCTTTATAATTTTTATCATATATAAAAATTTGCAGCGCTTTGTCCAAATAGCCTTTATCGCCGCTCGTTTCGTAAAGCTCCTCGTAAATTTCCACGACCTTCGGGAAATTTCGGCGTTGGGCGTAGATATCGGCTAAAATTTCGCACGTTTTTATGGAGCAGCCCGCGCTTTGGCGGAAATTTTCAAGATAAAACGTAGCCTCTTTGACGTTATCCAGGCGGTTTATCAGCACGTCTGCTACGCGCAGGACGTTCTCTTCGCTTGCATTTAATTTATACGCCTCCTCGAAATATTTTAATGCCGTCCAGCTCTCTCCTTGCATCATGCAAATAGTGCCCAGCAAAACGATATTTTGCGCATTTGGCTCTTTTTTGACTAAATCTTTAACTAGCTCCCGCGCTTTGCCGAACTCTTTTTTATTTACCAAATCCGCCGCTTTTATACGAATAAACTCACTATCGTCTTTTAAAATTTCCTCGCCCTCGTTTAGTAAGCTTTCAAATTCGGGGCTTGACGCGATGAAAGCAAGCCTAATCGCCTCTTTTAAATAAGCCGGCTCTTTACTGCTTTCGTATAGCTTTTTATAGGTTTGAACCGCGCCCGTCTCGTCGCCGTTTTCCTGCGCCATCATCGCTTTTAAAAGCTCCAAATTCGTCTGTTCGTCGGCGCTTAAATTTTGCATAAAAACGAAAAAAGTTAGAAAAAATATTATAAAAATTTTACGCCGATACATTCTTTTTTTAATTCCTTTAAATTTTTCTTAAAATAATCCCAAAACGGAAAACTAGCGCATTGACTAGGACGAAACTCATAAATCGAGCAATTTTTGCGCGCTTCGTCAAAAAATACGCAGGCAAATCCGTCCTCGTAATTTTTTTCTTTCAGGCTAAATTTAGCGCCTATTTTAATTAAATACTCCCGCTCAAAATCCGCCCGCAAGATGCCTAAATTTTGTGCTAACGCCGAAATTTCGCCATCGTTTATCCAAATATAGCCGCTCTCTCCCGTGCAGCATTTTCCGCCGCACTCGCCGCAAAATTCGGGATTAAATTCATAACAAAAACCCTCTTTTTTTACGCTCCGCATCACTCGCTCCAATCGTAGCTTCGCGTCGCTGCGCGCGCGAAAATTTGCTCGGCTTCGCTTGAAAAAGCTCCGTTTTTATGCATTATTAAAGGCGGTAAAATTTTGCACTTTCCGCGAAAGCTTTTTTTGGCCTTAACGAAAACCAACTTCGCGCTTTTATCCTCTTTTGAATGCAAAAATTTTAGGCAAACGGGTGCAAATTTAAACTCGTTTAGCGCTAAAACTAGCTCGCTTAAACTAATCGCCTCGTAGCAAAAATATAGCTCACCTCCGCTTGCTACGTTAGCGTTTGCACAGCGCGCGAATTCTCGCAGGTTAAGCGCGCTAGCGTATCTGCTAAGAGCGATACTTTCGTTTTTGCTTTTTTGAACTCCGTCGTTATAAAACGGCGGGTTTGAAACGATAAGATCGAATTTTCGCTCGCTTTTAAATTCTCTAAAATCGGCGCAAATAACGTTTGCGGCGAGGTTATTTTGAAGCGAATTGTGCTGCGAAATTTTAACGCTTTCTTGCGAAATATCTAGCAAATTTAAGTTTAGCCCCGCAAAATCCCGCTTTAAAAGCAGTCCCAAAATTCCGCATCCGCAGCCCACGTCTAAAATTTCGCCTCGCGCATAGGGTTTTAACTCGCTTGCTATAAAATCGTAAAGCGCCAGCGTATCGCTATTGTAGCGATAGCCGCCGCTATTTTGGGCTAAATTCACCGATAAACCTTTATCGTAAAGCCGCGCTCGTCGTCTTTTACGATGACTTCGGAGCTAAAACTTATGCGCGCGAAATCGCCGAATTCGTCTTTGATTAGCTCCGCCGCCGCCTTTGCGCGCTCTTTGCCTACGCCGTAATTTACGTAGTTATTTAGCCTTCCTAGATCGTCTTTTTTGATACTTTGAGCGAGATTTACGGGGATTACCACGTTTCTTTTATCCACGATCGGAATGATCTCGTATATATATTTTGAGCTAAATCGCTGTAAAAATTCACTCACGCGGTTTTTGCACATTACGCTGATCTTATCCTTTGCGTCCATATCTTCGCACGTAATGCTTGAAATTAACACGACCTTGGTCGGGGTTTCGCTCTTGGTTTGAGCTTGTAAAATCTTTTTTAAATTTACGTTTTCGTCTTCTAATTTATCTTGTTTGAATTTTGCTCGATATCTTTTTCAAGCTCGGCTATCTTGGCGTTTACCTGCCCGCTCACGCCTTTTTGGTTGGTAAGCTGCGCGATTTTTAAATTTAACCGCTCGATTGTCTTATTGCTTTCATCCGCCGTTTTTTTAGCGCTTTCAAGTTCGTCTTTTAGCGAGTCTATCTTGTTTATCGTGGCGTTGCTATCGGCGTGGAGAGTAGAGATTTCGGTGATTTTTTTCTCTAAAACGTTTATCTGCGCGCGTAAAATTTCGTAATTTTTACTATCTACTTTCGCGGCGCGGCGCTCCTTATCAAGCTCGCCTTGCTTTTGAGCTAGATCCTTATTAAGGGCTGTTAGGTTATTCTCTAAATTTTTAACCTCTAAGCTTTTTTCCTCGATCTGCGCCGTAAGCTTTTTTAAATTTTCGCCAAGCTCTGCGTTTTTTTGCTCTAACGCCGTTATACTCGCGTTTTGCTCGGCTAAAATTTTAGCGCTTTTACCCGCCGTAGCGTTTTGCTCGTTTAGCGCCTGCGACTTTTGTTTTAGCTCGTTTTTAGAGGCGTCCAACTTTGCGTTTAACTCCGCGATAACCGCACTCGCGCCGTCGTTTTTCTTTTCTAAATCAGAAATTTTTGCCGCGCTTTTATCTAACTCTTTTTGTAAATTTCGCGCGTTTTCAAGACTTGCTCTTAGTTCGGCTTCGCTTTTAGCGCTTTTTTCTTTTAGATCGCCGAAACCTTTTTTAAGCGTTGCAAGGCTAGCGTTTAGCTCTAAATTTCGTCCGGGATTATCGCCGGCGGCGACGCCGTTTAAATTCCTTTTGATCTCGCCTAGTTCGAAATTACTTAAATCAAGCGCGCTTTTATTATTTTCAAGCGCCGTTTCCAGCCTTGCTACCGCCTCTTGCTTTTCTTCGATTTGCTTTTGCAGCGCCTCTTTTTGCGCGTTAAATTCGCTCTTTATCTTATCGATCTCTCGGTCGTGGGCTACGAGTAAATTTTGATTTTCTTTTCGGCGATTTTCAAGCTCCTCTTGAAGCCCCGATACGCTATTTCTGGCGATTTCGTCGTTTTGATTTCGCTGCGAGATTAAATTTTTTATCTGCTCGTCTTTTCGTAAAATTTGCGCTTCTAGCTCTTTATTTTGCTTGTTTACAGCCTTTAAATTCTCCTCCGCTTCATTTTTAAATTTCGCAAATTCCGCCAATATAGCCGCCGCTTCGTCTTGCTTTTTACCTTTGTCGCCGTTAATCTCGTTTTCTAAATCCACGATTTTTTGCTCATAGGCCTTAGAGCTTTCTATCATATCGGCTTGCGCCTCGCTTAAACGCTTTGTTAGCTCGTTTATATTTTGCAGATGTTGCGCTTCTAGCTCGTTTATGCGGTCCGTATTCTCCTGTATTAGCGCATTTTTAGCGTCGTCGCTTTGCTTTTGCATTTGGCTGATTTTTGCGATAAATTCCAAATTTTTCTCGCTCATATCGACATTATCTTGAGCTAAAATTTTATTTTTAGCGGATAGCTCTTTAACCTGTGCTTGTAACTCCTCCACATCGTCGCTAACGGAAGTATCGTTATAATCGCTAAAATTTTGCGTGTAGCTTTTAGGCGTTATGTAGCCGCCGTATTCAAATAAATCTTCTTTGCTGATGTATTTTTGCTTCTCTTCGTCGGGTAGATTATCGAAAGTAATGTTGTAAATTTGCTGCTGATTTTCGCTTTGCGCCGCGCTCTGACCGACTGCGCCGAAATTCTCGACGCCGAGCCACACGCCTGCGCAAAGAGCTATGATCAAAACCAGCGATACTAAAAATTTCGACTCCAAATTTTAGCCTCGTTTGTTAATAATGTCTTTAACGATGCAGTGGGCGTGATTTAGTCCGACGACTATAGAGCCGCCGTTTTTTGAAACGATGTCGCCGCCCACGTAAAGTCCGGCAACGTTACTCTCGAAATTTTCGCTAACTATCGGCGTGCCTTTATCGTCGGTTTTAATGCCGCATCGTTGTAAAAAATCGACCGGACTAGACCCGCCGATAGCGTATACTATGCGGTCGTAAATCCGCTTTTTGCCGTTCGTAAAATAAACCCGCACTCGCCCGCTTTCGTTTTCGAGCGCCTCGATATCGTGATTTAGGCGCACTTTTATTTTGTCTAATTTTTCAAGCTCCCACAGCGCCTCTAAATTCGTATCGTTTACGCGAGAAAACGCGTCGCGGCGGTATGCTATCGTAGTTTTATTGTAAGCGCAAAGCTCGATCGCGTATTCGACGGCGGAATTTCCCCCGCCTACGACCAAAATTTTCTCGCCCTTGCCACAGGCGTCTAGGTTAAAATTGATCACGGAATTAAGCGAAAGAGGAATTTTGTAATCGGGTCTATTAGGGCGTCCCATTTTACCGATGCCTACCATCGCGTTGCGCGTTTTATAGGTCGCTTTGGGCGTTACGACGTTAAAAATTTCGCCCTCTTTTTTGATGCTTTCTACTTCGGAGTTAAAAACCGCTTCGATTTTCTCGTCGTCGAGCAACTTATCAAAATAATCAAGCGTGCTTTCTTTCGTGCCGTCTTCAAACGCGACCACGCCGTGAATCGTACTATCTTGCCCTTTATATTCTTTATCGACGCGCTTATTGTCTTTGTAAAATTTGCGAATCGTCTGACTATGATTGTCGCCCTTTTCTAGCAAAAGTACGTTTTCAAGTCCGTTGCGCTTGGCTTCTACGACCGCGGCAATACCGCACGGACCGCCGCCTACGACGATTAGATCGTAAATATTAGACATTTTAACTCCCTAAAATTTTTAACGCGAATTTAGCGAAAAAAAGATTAAAAAATAAGAAATGATTAAAATTTCGGTTGCGGCTTGAAAAACCGCGACCGCACGTCGCGAAGCAAGATAGAAGCGTTTTAAGCCTTACGCAGTAAATCAGAGATCAAAAACGCTAGTTCTAGCGCCTGATCGGCGTTTAGCCTCGGATCGCACTGCGTCTCGTACCTGTTAGCTAGATCTCGCTCGCTAAGTTTTAGCGCGCCGCCGGTGCACTCCGTTACGTCTTGGCCCGTCATTTCTAAATGCACGCCGCCGGGGTACGTCCCTTCCGCGCGGTGAATTTCAAAAAAGCTTCTCACTTCGCTCATAATCTTATCGAATTCGCGCGTTTTATAGCCGTTTGCGGCTTTTACGGTGTTGCCGTGCATCGGATCGATGCTGTAAAGCATATTTAGTCCTTCGCGTTTTAGCTCGCGCAATATCCGCGGTAGCCGCTCGCCTATCTTATCCGCGCCCATGCGGATAATCGCGTTTAGCCTACCCGCTTCGTTTTGCGGATTTAGTTTAGCCGCTAGCGCTATTACGTCTTGCGCGGTCGCGTTAGGACCTACTTTTACGCCGATAGGGTTTTTTACGCCGCTTAAAAAATGTACGTGCGCGTCGTCCGCCCCGCGCGTGCGCTCGCCGATCCAAAGCATATGCGCCGAGCAGTCGTACCACTCGCCCGTTAAGCTATCTTGACGCGTCATCGCCTCTTCATACGGTAAAAGCAGCGCTTCGTGCGAAGTATAAAGCGACGTTTGCGTAAGCGTCGGGGCGTTGTCGCAATTTATGCCGCAAGCCTCCATAAACGCCAGCGTTTTAGTCAGCTCGCCAGCGAGTCTGGCGAATTTTTCGCTAATTTCGGGTTTTTTGACGAAACCCAAATTCCACTTATGGACCTGATGAAGATCGGCTAATCCGCCCCTAGAAAAGGCGCGCAGCAAGTTCATCGTAGATGCCGATTGATAATACGCCTCGATCATTCGTTTAGGATCGGGCACGCGAGCGGCCTCGTTAAATTCAAAGCCGTTTATTATATCGCCGCGATAGCTAGGCAGTCTCACTCCGCCTATCTCTTCAAAATCGCTGCTTCTAGGCTTGGCAAACTGCCCGGCGACGCGCCCTACTTTTACTACCGGGCAGCCGCCCGCAAAGGTCATTACGATAGCCATTTGCAAAAGCACCTTAAACATATCTCTGATGTTATTGGCGTTAAAATTCGCAAAGCTCTCGGCACAATCTCCGCCTTGAAGCAAAAAGCCCTTTCCTTCGCAAACTTTGGCGAATTCGGCTTTTAGCTTCCTGGCCTCGCCCGCGAAAACGAGCGGCGGCAGACCTTTTAGCTTCTCTTCGGCATCGTTTAAAGCGCGAGCGTCGGGATAAATCGGCTGCTGCAAAATTTTAAAATTTCTCCAACTATCGCGGCTCCATTGCATCTTTTATCCTTTTTAAATTTTTAAAGGACCCGATTATATCACTACAAGCTTAATCTTAATGGGTTATTAAACTTAATAACCTTATAATTCGCGGTTTTAAAGGTAAGCGATGATACAAAACGACCGACGCTCGCAAGGGGTGTTTTTAGCGCTATTCGCGTTTATTTCGTGGGGATTTTTTCCGCTATTTTTCGACCTATTTAGCAAAGAAATCAGCGCATACGAAATTTTGCTTCAACGCATAATCTGGTCGGTGTTTTTCATGGCGATAGCTATGTTCTTTTTGAAAAAATTTTCAAGCGTAATAAATTTACTAAAACAAAAGCAAAGCCGAAATGCCCTGCTTTTAAGCGGCTTTTTGATAAGCGTAAACTGGGGAACCTTTATCTACGCCGTAAATAACGGCAAAGTGCTAGAAACCGGACTTGGATATTTTATCAATCCTATCGTAAATATCGCGCTGGGATTTTTGCTTTTTAGCGAGCGATTAAGTCCCGCACAAAGACTGGCTACGTTTATCGCCGCAGTCGCTATCGGCGTTCAAATTTGGCATTTAGGCGAGCTGCCCGCGGTCGCGCTTGCGCTACCTATATCGTTTGCGCTTTACGGGGCGGTTAGAAAACGCGCGAACGTGCCGGCGTTAGAAGGGTTATTCGTAGAAACGCTGCTTTTACTTCCGTTTGCGATTTTTTATCTATTTTACCTGCAAGCGCACGGGCAAAACCACTTCGACTTAGGCGCTAACGGCGCGCTAATGGCGGTTTCAGGAATCGTAACGATTTTACCGCTGCTTGCTTTTAACGCCGCAACCGTGCGCATAAATTTAACCGCGATCGGAATTTTGCAATACGTAAGTCCCACGATTAGCGTGCTTTGCGGAGTTTTTATATTTAAAGAGCAGATGGATTTTTATAAAATTTTATCTTTCTCGCTTATTTGGCTAGGAATTATCCTAATAGCAAGGGAGCAAATTTCAAAAAGAAAGCCTAAAAATGCGAAATTTTAGCGAAGAAAAGATCGGTCTTATTTACGGACTTAGCGCTTTTACGCTTTGGGGATTTTTAGTCGTATTTTTTAAGCAATTTAACGGCATAGATCCGTATCAAATCGTCATGCACCGTGTGCTTTGGTCGGTAGTTACGTTGCTGCCGATCTTAGCGGCGTTTAGGCGGCTTAAAGCGGCGATAAAAATTTTACTCGATTTTAAAACCAGCTTTTGGCTATTTCTAAGCGGCTCGCTGCTGGCGGCTAGCTGGTGTATCTTTATCTACGCGGTGGATCAAAACCTCGTTTTAGAAGCAAGCCTCGGTAATTTCATAAGCCCGCTGTTTTCGATGTTGATCGGCTTTTTTATACTCAAAGAAAAAGCTAGCCTAAGCGCGAAATTAGCCGTAGCGATCGTGCTTATAGCCGTCGCCGTGCAGGCCGTAGCTATCGGTTCGCTGCCGTTTTTAGCGCTGTTTTTAGCCGTCGTCGTGGCGCTTTACGGGCTTATTAGAAAGCAGGTTAAAGTTAGCGCGCTAGAAGGGTTATTCGTCGAAAATTTGCTGATTTTACCGATCGGGCTTGCTTATTTGGCCCACGTGATAATCTCGGGGCAAAATCGCTTCGATCTAGGCATAAACGGGCTTTTGCTCGCGCTTTGCGGACCCGTTACCGTCGTACCGCTGCTGCTTTTTACGGCGTCGACTAGGCGCGTAAATTTAAGCGTTATAGGCTATTTGCAATACGTAAACCCGAGCATTTCAATGGCGCTGGCGGTCTTTATTTACGGCGAAAAGCTGCAAACTTACAAGTTAATATCGTTTTGCTTAATTTGGCTTGCGTTAGCGCTAGTTAGCGCACAAGGAATTTATGCTTTAAAAAGGAAGAAAAATGAATAACGAAATCGGATTTTACATTGCTCTGGCAGCAGCCGCGGCTATCGTGCTGTATTCGCAAATCGTAAAATTTACCAAAAAGCTAGACGCCGACGAAGCGGTCGGCGTCGCTAAAACGCCAAAATTTAGCGCTCCCGTACGCGCCGCGCAAAGCCCTGCAAATATAGAAGCGTATAAGGATTTCGCAGGCGACGTCAGCAATGAGGCAAATAGATTAAAACAAGACGCGCTTTTTTACGACGCGGTATCTCAGAGCGCCGACAAGGACGCGTTTTTAGACGAGCTAGAAAGTATAGAAGCTAGGCTAACGAAGCTTAAAACTAACGCTAACGACAAAGACGAAATGGACGCCGAGCTAATTAAAATTTTAGACGAAATTCAAAATTTAGTCGAGCGATATTTTAAAGACGCACAGCTCGCAAACGAGCGGATGATGGTAAATCTAGAAAAGAAATTTAAGGCTTTGGCGGAGTAATCGGTCGGTTATTTTTTACAAAGTAAAGCGTATGCAATGTTTGCGGCCGAAAATTTCAGTCGAAACTCCCGCCTACGGTCGCAAACGCAGGCAAGCGGAAGCATTACAAAAGTAAGAAGTCTAGCAAAAATCAAAGCAAAGCTTTTAGCGCCTCTATTCTTTCGTAGCTCTGTTTAATCCTCTCTTTTGAAATTTTCCCTTGCGCGACGGCGTCTAAAATATACTGCGTCACGATGTCCGCGGTGCGCTGATTGCCGATTTTAAACTCGTTAAATAACAAAATATCTCCGCCCGCATTTATAAATTTTACGACCTTCTCGCTCAAAGGATCGTCACCCGAGCCTTTCATCATCATATCGTCGCTTATCACCGCGCCCTCGTAGCCGAGCCCCTCGCGCAAAAGCCGCGAGATCGCCTTATGCGAGAGCGATGCGGGATTTTGCTCGTCTACGTCTTTTATATAAAGATGGCCAACCATGATAAGCTGCGCGCGACCAGCGGCTATCATTTGTTTATAGGGCGTGAGCGCCTCTTTGCTTAGCTCTACCGTGCTTTTATCCTTGTGCGAGTCTTGCGCGGAGCCGCCGTGCCCCGGAAAGTGCTTTAACGTCGTGATCACGCGCTCCTTTTTAAACGCGTCTACGAATATGCCCGCATAAAACGTTACTTTGCTAGCGTTAGGACTAAACGCTCGCTCTTTGGCGCCGATAATAGGCGACGCGTCGTCGTGCAGGTCTATCACGGGCGCAAAATCCAGATTTACGCCGCACTCGCGCAAATTTTTAGCCATATTTGCGTATAGCTCGCTCGTCTGAGCGATATCTAGGCTAGTCGCGACGTCTAGCGCGCTGGGATAATTCGCGCCGAAACTCGCGTCTTTTAGCCGCGAGATCTGCCCGCCTTCTTCATCGATCGCGATTAAAATTTTAGGCTGTTTCGATTTTATCGCGGACGTTAGCGCACTTAGCTGCGCTTTATTTTGGATATTTCGCCCGAGTAAAATTACTCCGCCGAAGCGCCCGTATCCCGCATCGCTTAGCATCGCGCGCACGCTTGCTTCTTTTGCGCTAACGCCGTTAAATCCGATCATTATCATCTGCGCCGCCATCTGTCGCAAGCTAACTTCGCTAGCGCCCAAATTTAGCGCCACAAACGATAAAAACGCTAAAATTTTAAGATTCATATTCTCTCCGTCTATTTTATTAGCGTGCAAAAACGACAGGCGTTTAAATTGCTCGCGACTTGCGCGTTTTTTAAATTTTACTATGCAAGAATTATCTGACGGCAAATGAGCGCACCTTATCTTAAAATTCGCGCTCATCTAGCCCTTTGCGACAAAACGGGCGCATTTAGGGCGCGAAATTTTATCGCCGGAGGCGAAAACGCGCTATTTTTTACTCAACAAGTCGCGCAAACTAGCCTGCGCTTCTTTGCCTCTAAGCATTGCCGCAACCTCGTTTACGATGGGCGAGTAAATGCCTTTTTCGCGCGAAATTTTCTCAATCGCGTATGCCGTATCTACGCCTTCTGCCGTTTCGCCCAGCTCGGCTAAAATTTGCTCTATCTTTTTGCCCGCGGCCAGCCCCGCGCCCACTCGGTAGTTGCGAGATAGCGCGCTAGAAGCGGTCAGAAATAGATCCCCGGCGCCACTAAGCCCTAAGAACGTCTCGTCCCGCGCGCCGAAAAATTTGCCGAACCGCGCCATCTCAACGAGCCCGCGCGAAATGAGGCTTGCTCTGGCGTTATTACCCAAATTCAGCCCGTCGCAAATACCGCCGGCGATCGCGATAACGTTTTTATACGCGCCGCACACCTCCGCGCCGACGACGTCGTCGCTGGCGTAAGCTTTGATATAACTCGGAAATAGCGCGGCAAGATCGCGGGCTAGGCCTAAATTTAGCGAATTTACCACGAGCGCGCACGGCAGTTTGCGCTCGATCTCGCTGGAAAACGTGGGTCCCGAAAGGAAGGCTAAATTTTGCGCGGGAGCATAACGCTCGTAGATTTCGTTTAAAAAACGTAAGCTTTTAGTCTCAATGCCCTTGCTGGCGACTAAAATCTTTTGTCCGAAATTTTTGAAATTTTGAGCCAGCCAAGAATCCGTTGCTTGCGTAGGTATCGCAAATACCAAAATTTCGGCGCTAATCGCTTCGGCGACGCTTACGAAATGCGGCATATCCCGCGGCGTACGCGAAGCTATGACGCACTCGTTTTCCTCGCCGAGCGCCCCAAAAAGCGCGCTACCCCACTTCCCCGCTCCGATTACCGCTATTTTCATTTTTCTACTTTAAATTAAATTTGTAAACCGCTTTTAGTCTCGCCGACCCGAACGATCTGGGCGGCAAAACCGCAAGCAATGTCGCGAGATACCGCAAGATCAAGCTAATCTGGTGCCTGTGCCATCGAATTTCGGCGGGAAGCAGCGCAAATTTGACGAATGGAGATTCGCAAAATTTACGGCTCATACAAATTTGCGTTTCGCATTTATTACCCAAACAGACTAACACCGAAAGACGAGTTTTTCTCGCGCGCTAAAATTTGCCGCTAAATTTATCGACTAAATTTCGCCCGTATCCAAAATCATCGACGCTTAAAGGCTCTAATCCGCTCGAAAAATCAAACTCGGCGCATTTTAGCAAGCGATACCAAGCGGTAAACGCAACGCTAATTTTGGATAAATTTTACCCCAGTTTAGCCTTTAAAAGCTCATTTACTTTTGCAGGGTTAAACGCACCCTTACCCTCTTTCATCGTTTGTCCGACGAAAAATCCGAAAAGCTTGTCCTTGCCACTTTTGTACTCGGCGACCTTGTCGGCGTTCGCGCTTAAAATTTGATCTATTATCGCTACGATAGCCGAGTCGTCGCTGACCTGCTTTAATCCCAATTTTTCGATAACGGCGTCCACGCTCACGTCATTTTCCATTAGATAGTCAAGCACCTCTTTTGCCGCCTTGGCGCTTATCGTGCCGTCTTCGATGCGGCGCAAAAGCTCTATCATCTTAGCCGAATTTACGGGCGATGTCTCGATCGTAGCGCCGTTTTTTAGACGACCCAAAAGCTCGACGATGAGCCATGTTACGGCGAGTTTCGGCGATATTTTAGCTTCTACGAGTTCCTCAAAATACTTCGCCGTCTCTACACTGCTCGTTAAAATAAGCGCGTCGTCCTCTTTTACGCCAAGCTCGCGCTCGTATCTAGCGACCTTTTGCTCGGCAAGCTCGGGAATTTTGATCGCTTCGTTATACATCTCTTCAGGAATTTCGACTGGTAGTAGGTCAGGATCGGGGAAATATCTATACTCGGCGCTATCTTCTTTGCCTCGCATCGAACGCGTGACCAAATTTACGGTATCAAAAAGGCGCGTTTCTTGATAAACTTCCTCATCGTATTTGCCGTCTTCCCACGCCGCACTTTGACGCTCGACCTCGTAGTCGATCGCTTTTTGGATAAATCTAAACGAGTTTAAATTTTTAATCTCGACGCGCGTATAAAGCTTGCTGTCGCCTTTTGGGCGGATACTGACGTTAGCGTCGCAGCGAAAGCTTCCCTCTTGCATATTAGCGTCGCTGATGTTTAAAAATCGCAAAATCGAGTGCAGTTTTTTTAGGTATGCAACCGCCTCGTCGGAGCTACGCAGATCAGGCTCGCTCACGATCTCAAGCAAAGGCGTGCCGGCGCGGTTTAGATCGACTAGACTCTGTCCGCTCTCGTGGATATTTTTGCCAGCGTCTTCTTCAAGGTGTGCGCGAGTGATGCCGATGCGCTTTTTCTCGCCGTTTACATCGATAAAAAGCTCACCCTTTTCCACTATCGGTATCTCAAACTGCGAAATTTGATAGGCTTTTGGAAGGTCCGGATAAAAGTAGTTTTTACGGTTAAAAACCGAGCGTTTATTTATGGTTGCATTTACCGCCGCACCGAAGCTTATCGCCTTTCTCACGGCTTCTTTATTTAGTACTGGCAAAGCCCCCGGTAGCGCCAGGCAGGTCGGACAAACGTGAGTATTTGCCTCATCGCCGAAGCTCGTGGAGCAAGAGCAGAAAATTTTAGTATTCGTATTAAGTTGCGTATGAACTTCAAGTCCAATAACGACTTCAAACATATTTAACCTTTAATGCGTAAATTTTGGGCGCATTTTAGCGGTTTTTTCTTTTAACTTATCTAAATTTAAGGATTTCTGAGCGGAAATTTTGGAGGAAAGCCGCGCAAAGGCGGCCAAATTTTAGTGCTCGTCGATAGCGACGGCGCCGGCTAAATAAACATACGTAAGCATCATAAAAATGAACGTTTGCAACACCGCCATTAAAGTAAGCAGCGCGTATGCCGGAAGCGGAGCGAACCAAGGCGCGAGGGTAAGCATAACGAGCAAAAATAAATCGTCTCCTTTAATGTTGCCGAAAAGCCTGAAAGATAGCGATACTACGCGAGATAGGTGCGAGATGATTTCAACCGGAAACATTAGCGGCGCAAGCGCTTTGCTAGGCCCCATAAAATGACCGAAATATTTAAAAAATCCATTCTTTTTAATACCCTCGAAATGATAGTAAAAAAATACGATAAGCGCCAGCGTTAGCGTCAAATTTAGACTTGACGTAGGAGATTCAAACCCCGGGATTATACCGATGGCGTTTGAGAAAAATACTACGAAACCTATCGTAGCCACTAACGGCAAATATTTCCTAGCCAGCTCTTCGCTACCTAGCGTATCGCGCCCCATCGAGATTACGCCCTGCAAATACGCTTCCACGATATTTTGTAGTCCGCGCGGCACTAGCTGCATCTTACTAGACGCGCGCTTTGCGACTGCGATAACGACAATAGCGACTAGCAAAAAGTGAAAAATATATACGAACGTATGGCTGTGATAAATCATATTCGAGAATAAAAATAGATCTTTCATCTTTCAACCTTGTGAAAATTTTTGCGTGATGATAACAAAAAATTAATTAATTCTTTTTTAAGATAAAGCAAAATTTGCTAAATTTCGGGGCTAAAAGCCGAAATTTTACTTCAAATAATCGTAAATCAATTTTACGATAGTGGCTCCGACGACGCATAAAAACATCGCTCGAATAAATTTTACCTCTTTTTTAATTACCATATTAGAACCAGCGTAAGCGCCCAAAATTTGCCCTACTCCCATTAAAATTCCGATCGCCCAAAGTACCTGTCCGCCTACGATGAAAACACCCAAAGACACGATGTTGCTAACGAAATTAAACAGCTTTGAGTGCGCGACGGCCTTTTTCATGTTAAACCCGATCGCCGCAATCAGCGCAAACGTCCAAAAAGAGCCCGCCCCCGGCCCGAAAAATCCGTCGTAAAAGCCCAAAATAAGCCCGAATATCACGTAAAAGGCTCGGACATTCATTCTCGCGCGTCTATCTTCTTCGCCGACTTTTGGCATTAAAAGCGTGTAAATGAAAATTCCTATCAACAAGAAGGGGATTATAATCTTTAAAATTTCCGGATTTAACACCAAAATAAGCGCCGTTCCGAGTACCGCTCCGATAAAGGTAAAGATTATACCCGTAAGCGCATCGGAGTATTTTATCATACCTTTGCGGCTAAAATTTACGACCGCGGTAAGCGTCCCGAAACTTCCTTGAAGTTTATTAGTTGCAAGCGCCGCATGCGGAGGGATGCCGACCGCCATTAACGCAGGCAAGCTTATTAGTCCGCCGCCTCCCGCAATCGCGTCCACAAAACCGCCTAAAAAAGCCGCCGCAAAAAGTACGCCCAAGTGCCAAATTTCAAATTCCATTTTTAGCTCCGGGTAAGATTTTAGGGAAGTTTAATACAAAAAAGTTAAAAAGATTTTTAAAGGTCGGTTCAATCAAACCGACCTCGTGCGTTATTTTATTACGCCGCAAAGCATCCTAGCTCCGCCGCCGCCGAGAGGTTTTGGATGATCGGAATGGTTATCGCCGCCTACGTGCACCATTAAAGAATGTCCTTTTAGCTCGTCTAATTTTTTAATCTTAGGCGCCAAAACAGGATAAGTCGCCGTCCCGTCGCTAGCTACCACAAGCGCCGGCAAATCGCCCTTATGACCAGCATCATCCCATGCAAACGAGTGTTTTTTGGCATCATTTGGATCCCAGTGGCCGCCCGCTTTCATGCCTAGACCTTTTTCGGTCGCGCCGCAATCGGCGTTAGCATGCACGTGAAAGCCGTGAATACCCGCTTCAACGCCCTTTAAATTAGGGAAAAAAGCCACGCCGTAGTTAGTCTCTATCGCTACGACCTCGCCGACTTTTATATTTCCTTTTTCGTCGAGCTGCTCCATAGGAATCGCGATATGTTCTACCGATTTCGGGTCGAAATGCTCGTGTTCGTGTCCGAATAGCGCGCCCGCAAGCGCAACGCTGGCTAAAATTATTTTTTTCATTTTCATCCTTTCTAGTTGAAATACGGCGTCATTATATCAAAACATATTAAATTTTGTTTAAGCAGAAAGACGAATTTTTGCAAAATTTTAGCCATTTTCGCCGCCCAAAATTTTCGCCAGCTCGCCGCTTTGGCCTATGCGGTAAAGCGCAAAATCGTATTTTACCGGATCTTGCGGATCGAATTGAGCGAGCTTTTTAGTAAGCTGCAAAACTGCGTTAAAATCGTAGCTTTTTCTAGAAATTAGACCCAAAGCCAGCGACACGCGGTGCGTATGCACGTCAAGCGGGATTAAAAGCTCGCTTTTAGGCAGACTTTTAAAAAGTCCGAGGTCTATATCTGTATCTCTCACCGCCCAGCGCAGATACATATTATAGCGCTTATAAGGCGAAATGGGTGCGCCCGCGAAATTCCGCCCGAAAAAAAACTCGTATCCGTCCGAGCGGTAGTCGTTTAGCTCGTAAATTTTAGAAATAAGCGCATTTATAGCATGCTGCATACCGCCCTTTTCCGCTAATGCGCGCGCTAAAATTTCCTCGATACTAGCTTCGTTTTTAAGCCGCCTTAGGCTGATAAAAATTTGCGCGACGTCGTTTGGAGTTTGAAAGCGGTATTTGAAATTTTTAAACGCGGCTAAAATTTCGCGCTCGCTTTTATCAAGTAGCGAAAAATCAAGCGAATTTAGAAATTTTACGATTTGCCCCGCGTTACCGTAGGCAAAAAGCGCGCAGATTAAAACCGCGATCGGATCGTTAAATTTTCTGGCTACTTGCAATGGATCGGGCGCGTCAAACAGCCCTACGTCCGTATTTTTAGCCAAAACGTGGGCGTCAAGCAGGTTTTTTAAATTTCGCATAAATTTTAAATCGGGGCGCTAATTTTAAACATGCGCCTTAAATTTAGGATTTTAAAGTCAGAAGCGTATCTAACATCTCGTCGACGGTGGTGATGATTTTAGCCGCCGCGCCGTAGCTTGCTTGAAAACGAATAAGGTTTGTTAGCTCCTCGTTCGTATCTACGCCGCTAATTGATTGATGCTCTTGCTTGGCTACTTGATTTAGCGTTTCGTTCGTATCGTGGATGGTATTGTTAGCCTCCGTATCGCTTGCGATGTCGGTCGTAAAGTAGCGATAATATCCTTCTATCGTCTCGTCCCTATCAAGCGCTTGGCCGTTTGAATAAAACGTCAGCTTTTGATACTGCATCTGCACCATTTTATTAGCGGTTTCGTTATTTCCGGTTACCGGTTTTGAATAAGCGCGAAGCTTGGTATGATCTTGCGTGAAAAGATCGTTCGTGCGGATATTTTTCGCGTCGTCGCCTTTAAAAAATCTATTAATACCAGTAACTCCCGCAAAATTCGTGCCTTTATCTACCAAAGCTACGCTATAAAGCCCCTGCGCCTTACGCGGTATGAGGCTAAAAACGCCGGTATTCGAGCGCGCGTCGTAGCTATAAGACGCCTGGAAATAGTCGTTTACGTCGTTTAGCATATTTCTATCGTTATTATCGTCGGAGTTTGAGTTAAAGTCGCTTACGATAGAATTTCCGTAAGTCGTATCGTCCATCGTGGTCGTGCCGTTAATGTGTATTGTTTTACGCGCGACTTCGTTGCCTTGATTATCGTAAACTACCGCATCAAAGCTACCTTGCTTTATGTTATTGCTAAAATTCATAAGCTGCTGATTTTTCGGCAAATAAGGAATCGGATCGGTGTTTGCGATCTCCATAGCCGACTGCGCGTAAATATTATTCGTATTTTGCGAAAGTGTCTTAGCGAAAGTATCCATATTATCTATATACTTTTGCACTATGCCGTCGGTAAATTTCGCCTTATTTTCGTCGTAATGCCTACCGCGTAGATCAAGCGCCGCGCCTAATTTACCGCCTTGAATTTTATCTTCCATCGGTATACGCTTGCCGTCTTGGCGCTCGTAAAATACCTGCGTAAATTCTCCGTTTGCCGTAGTTTCCGTCGATAACTGATGATATCCTTCGCCGTCGATTACGTTTACGCCGCCTATATTTAGGGTATAAAATTTTCCCTGATCGGTTATAGCGCTATCGACGCCGGCGTTTGAGCGTAAATCGCTTTTAAACGTCGTTACGTTTACGAGTTTAGACATCGCAAGCTCTAATTTATCGCGCTTATCGCGAAGCTCATTTGCGTTTACGATTAGCCCGTTTTCGTTACCGGCTTCTACGCGCTGGATTTCTCTATTGATATCCGCGATCTGTTTTATCATCGAATTTATTTCGGCGATATTTACCTTTACGACGTCGTCGATCTCCGTTTGAATAGACGAAAGCGTCCGTCTTGATTGGTTTAAATTTTTAGCCAAAACGCTGGCTTTATTTATCAAATTTATCTTTTGCGAGCCTTCGTCCGGGTTTGACGCAAAATCGCCCCAAGCCGAGAAATACTCGCCGATATCTTTTGCTATGCCTCTATCGTTTAGATCGGGGAAGCTTTTTGAAATTTCTTGCAAAATTCTCTGTTTATAGCCGGTATTTTCTAAATTCGAAGTGGTAGATTTTAGTCTAGAATAGGCGAATTCGTCGTGGATACGCGTAATCGTATCTACTTGCGTGCCCGTGCCTACGCCGCCTGGTATCGTGTGCATCGACATCGACGCGGACTGCACGACGCGCTGCCTCGTATAATAGTCGCTATCGGCGTTTGAAATGTTGTTTCCCGTGGTAGTTATTTGAAGCTGCGCCGCGTTTAAGCCCGACACTCCCGTGCCTAGCGCCATAAAGATATTAGCCATTATTAAACCCTTGCTTTATATAAATTAGTCTCGCTAGCGTTCGCGTCGTATCCGTTGCTTTGTAGATTAAAAACTTTCTTTGATAGCGTATCGAAAAATTCTTTTACCGCTACGACGTGTCTAGCGTATTGCTTGTTTATATCGTGTAAATTTTCGAGCTTTTGCCTCATTAGCACGAGTTTTGCCTTCGCTTCGTCGTCTAGCACGCCGGTAAGCGCGGCAGTATCGTATTCTTTCGATACTCTGGCAAGCTCTTTATCGAGCGATTTTTTAACCGCTTCGAATTCTTTTATAAGAGACGTCTTTTTTTTCACGCTTTCATCGACGGTCGAATGCTTTGCTTGCTTGATATTTTCGATATCTCGTTCCGTTAAATTTATAAGCTCGTCAAGCTTGGCTATCGCTTCGTCTAAATATTTTTTCAACATCTCTTTCCTTTTTTACGCCTTTACGCGAGCACGTCTACGATCGCCTTCGCCGTTTTTGAAAGATCGATTTTATACGTACCGTCCGCGATTGCGGCTGAAATTTGCGCTATCTTATCGCTACTTGCGCTCTTTTCGTTTGAAATTTGCGCCTCTTTTTTTACCTCTTGGGGTTTTAGCTGCGAGCTAGCTTGATAAGCGGCTCTGGCTCCTAGCGAATTTATCATAACGTCCTCCTAAATTTTCATTTGCCCTTATATCGGCAAAATTTTAAATTTATTAAGAGTCCCGTTTTAAAAATCCGTATAAAAGCTCGCTAAATCCTAAATTTCCGCTCAAAGCGCGACTCATCGTATCGTTATACATCGACTTATAAATGTCCGAACCCGCCGCCTTAGGAAACAGCGACGCGCCCTCGTCCTCTTTTAGCGAAATATCGAGCACCGACTTTATCATAAACGATTCAAACGCGTCGGTCTGCTCTTTTAGCTTCGCGTCGAATTTCGCCGCCTCTTTCGCATCCGTTTCGGAAATTTTATCTCGCGTTTTAGCCTTGGTTATCGCGCTAGTTTGCAGTCCGTTATAAGCGCTTAGCGCTAAGGTATTATCGATTTGCATTAAATAATCTCCACTTCTACGTGTATAGCGCCCGCGCGTTTTAAATTTTCGATTATCGCGATTATGTCGCTAGGGCTGGCGCCTAGTCTATTTAGCGCGCGAGTAACGTTTGCGACGGTAGTTTTTTCGCCCGAAATTTTTAGCATATTCGCGTTCGGCGCGATAGCTACGTTATCTTGTAAATTTATATCGCCATCTTGCGTATCGTCAAACGAGCTAGGTTCTATTTTTAGCGTAATATTTCCGTGAGTAAGAACTACCGGGTCTACCACGGCGTCGATACCGCTAACGACCGTGCCGGTGCGCTCGTCGATTACGATTTTATCGTCGGCTTTATAATCGACTTCTAAATTTAAAACCCTGTTTAAAAGCTCGATGACGCTTACGTCTTGCGGTTTTTGAAGCGTAACCGTGCGCGGGTCGATAGCGGTGGCGATAGCGTCGCCCAAATTCGCGTTTATCGCGTCCTGAACGTTTTGCGCGGTTTTAAAATTCGTATCTTTTAGGCTTAAATTTATGACGTTTTGGTTGTAAATGTCGTACGCCGCTTCGCGCTCGACTAGCGCGCCGCCAAATATCGTACCCGCCGTTACGTGATTACCGCCGCCTCTGCCCGAGCTTTTACCCCCAAGTGTCAGCGAGCCTTGGGCAAGCGCGTAAATATCGCCGTCAACGCCTTTTAACGGCGTCATTAAAAGCGTACCGCCTTGCAAGCTTTTAGCGTCGCCGATCGAGCTTATTACCACGTCTAGCTTATCGCCGTGCCTCGCAAACGCGGGTAGCTTTGCCGTAACCATAACGGCCGCGGTGTTTTTAGATTTAATATCCGCCGCGCTAATTTTAACGTTTACGGTTTGAAGCATGTTTGAGAGAGATTGGATCGTAAATTTCGACGTAGAGCCGTCGCCAGAGCCGTTCAGCCCCACGACTAGCCCGTAGCCGATTAGCTGATTGTCGCGCACGCCGACCACGTTTGCGACGTCTTTTATCTGTGCGGCGGATGCGGCGTACGCAAGTAGCGAAGTCGCGATAAAACATCTAATTTTTTTCATATTTCGCCTTTAAAATTTGAAAAACTTAAAGCAATAAGCGTTCCAAATTCTAGGCGAAGTAGCTAAGAGTCGTAGCTCCGAATTTTTTTGATTTTATTAATTTGAAATTTCCTAAATTTTCGCCGAATTTAAAGCTGCTGGCATGCTCGAAAACGATCATAAAAATTTTGCCTTTTTCTAAATTTAACGCCAAATTCGCAAGCTTGTCGTAAATTCCAGCAAAGCCCTCCCTAACGTCGAACGGCGGGTCTAAATAAAGCAAAACCGGTAAATTTTCGCTAGCTATCAAGCGCGGTAAAATTTCAAAACTATCGCCGTTTATCGCGCGTAAATTTTCATCGTTTAAGTCGGCTAAATTTTTAGCCGTAAGTCTAAACGCCGCAGTGTCGAGCTCGATAGCTACGCCTTTGCTAGCGCCGTTACTAACGGCTTCGGCAGCCATCGCGCCGCTACCGCCGAAGCCCTCGATAAAAATTTTACCCGCCAGCTCGTAGCGAACGGAGTTAAAAAACGAACCTTTTACGATGCTTTTAGTACTGCGGGTAGTACTAAGAGAAGGGAGTTCTAGGCATTTTCCTTTAAATTTGCCGCTTGAAATCCTAGTAAAAATTTTACTCACGGCTTGCTCTAATTAACGCGATTAAATCTTTTTTAAAATTTTCAAAAAGCGCCAAAATTTGCATTTCAAGCTCGTCACTACCCCGCGCGATTTGCGAATTTTTAGCAGGCTGGGCCTTAATTTGAATAGCGGAATAAAATTCCTCTAAAACATTAATCAATTCGCGTTTGTTAAACGGAACGTTTATATGGCCGCCGTGAGCTATTAAAAATAACGGTTTTTGGGTTTGCGTCTTTTTATCCGAAACGATAAAATCGCAATCTTTTCGGTGCGCGATAAAATCCTTACAAAAATTTAGAAGCGAATTTTGTAGCAAAATACAATCGCATTCAAATGAAATTTTCATCTTTTTTTCCTTTTTAACAACGCGAAATTCTAACCAAAAAAGCTAAAATTTTGCAAGCAAAGTATAAAGAAATTTAAAATTTCTCCGATATAGCGGTTACAAATAAAGTTTTCAAGGAGCGAAAATGGAAATCTTAAAGGCTACCGCTCAGACGCTAGATAGCGCCGCGGGAGTATCAAGTCAAGCCGTAAACGATACTAGAAAGATCGAAAAAACCGACGTAGAACAAGATATTATAAAGCAAAATCAAGCCGCTAGCCAAAAAAGCGTCAGTCAAACGATAGACGAGCAGCTCGATAAATTAAGCAACGAGGAACTAGGCAAAAGGACGAAGGAAGCGGCCGAAAAGCTAAATTTCCAAATGGAGCAGTTAGACGCGAAGGTGCGATTTGCTTACAACGATAATTTAAATTTAATGATCGTGCAGGTAAAAGACGCCAAAACGGGCGAGCTGGTAAGCGAACTTCCGAGCAAGCAGGCTATTAAAATCAGCGAGTATTTCAAAGAAAGCCTCGGCATACTTTTTGATAAGGAGAGTTAAAAATGGCATTAGGAAACGTAACGAATTTGGGTCTTAGCAGCTCAAGGAGTATGCTAAACGAGGATCTGGTAAAAAAATTAAAAGAAGCCGACGAAGCGGGACAGATTAGGCCTCTTAATAAAAAATTAGATAAAAATAAGGCTCGCTCGGAGGATTTAGGCGCGTTAAAGACGCTAGTTAGCAACGTAAACGTCAGCGCGAAAAAACTAAACGACGAAAATTTATACCTAAAACGATCTATAAATACGACGGGAAAAAGCGCTTCCATGACGGTATCTTCGGGCGTTAGTTTACAAAATTTCACGCTAGATGTAACGCAATTAGCCCAGCGCGAT
>NZ_CAJPMA010000009.1 GCF_905371695.1 uncultured Campylobacter sp.
ATTTGGCGCTACCGTCCCGTGCTTAGCGCGGTTTTTATCCCCGTTAGCGGCGAGCTATTTTACGCCGTAAAAGGCTGCGATAGCGGATGCGAAATTTTAAGCGCGGAAAGCAAAACGGGCGAAAACGCGCAAATTTTCGGCGCCGAAAACGAATATTTTAAGGCAAGCGCAAGGTGCGCGATTTTAAAACAAAACCTAAAATTTAGCCCGCAAAATTTAGCTAAGTCGCGCGCGCTGAGCGGTAAAAATTTAATGTTCGTAAGCGGCGAAACGCCGGCATCCAAGCGCGTCGCGCAAGCGCTAAATTTGCACGAAATCCGCGTAGGCTCGGCGATAAAATTTTGCCTTTTGGCGCGCGGCGAAAGCGGGATTTACTACCGCACGCACGCAAGCAGCATCTGGGACAACGCCGCGGGAGAGCTGATCGCGGCGCAAGCGGGATTTGAGACGATAGATTTAAAATCGGGCGCGATGAGGTATGATCCCGCTCGCCTAGAATGCGGAAAATTCGTCGTAATCGGGCCGGAATTTTCGTCGCGAAAGGATGAAATCTTAGCGCTTTTAGGCAAATAGCCGCACGGATTAAAAATGCCCTTCGCGGTAATCTCGCACGAAATTAAGCGCGTTAGCCGCGTCGTTTTCGGGTTCGCTTACCTCGTAATTAGCGATAATCGCGCCGTTTTTTACGATTATCGTACGGCGAAAGTAAAATTCGCGTCCGTCGCCCGCACGAAACGTAGGCAGATTAAGCGCGGCTCGCAGCGCAAAACCGTCGTCGTTTAAAAACGTATACGGCGCGCCGACGCTCGCCTTAAACTCGGCCTGCGCGGCTAAGCTCTCGTGCGTACCCACGGCGATCACCTCGTACCCAAGCGCCGCAAATTCGCCCGCAAGCGCGGCGTAAGCTAGATTTTGTGGGGTGCAGCCCGTCATGCCGGCGCGAGAATTTAGCTCGCAGGGCAGCGTTTTGCCGCTTTGCCCCATTTTGGGGTAAATCACGATGACGCAGTCGTTGCGCCCGGCAAATTCAGAGAGATTAAACTCGCCTCCTTCGCACGTTTTCAGCGAGATATTTTCGGGAAATTTATTCATTTTACGTCCTTTTTTGATTGATTATAGCCGAAATTTTAGCCGTTTTAAACTAACGTTTTTAAAATTTAGGCTTACTTAGGCTTTGCATCGCGCCCGCGGCGTTTAGACTCTCGCGGCGGTTTAACCTTTGCTTTTAACGCGCAACCGAGCGAATTTTGCGTTCGAGGCTTTAAATATACGCGCTTACTCGCGGCCGTCAGCGAAGCACAAAACCGCGGGCTGCGCCGATAAAGATTCGGCGCGTAGAAACGTCCCGCTTAAACAAATACGTTTACCCCCAGCTACGCCGCAGCGAACTTAATTTTCGCCGGAGATAAAATTTGCGTTCAAAATCGCAAAATTTTACGCTCAAATTCGCCGTTTTGCCGAAATTTCAAACGCGAAACTAATTTAAACGCCGTGCGGAAAATTTCGGGTAAAGCTAGACGCGAGCCCGTCGCGGTCTCGAAATTTTTAAGCTCGCTTAAAGACGCTCGCGAGGCGACGAGTAAAATTTTAAAGCAACGACGCATAACGAGCAAAAGAACGCGCGGACTTCAAAAACGTTTTCGAGACGATGCGCGGTTTACCAGCGACACTACCAGCAGCACCGCAAAACTCACCGCCAGCATCATCCCCGCGTAAACGTGCGCCTTTGCGTAATCTAGCATTTCTACCGCTTCAAATATCGCGATGCTCGCCACCTTCGTCTCGCCTTCCACGCTGCCGCCGATCATTAGTACCACGCCGAACTCTCCCATAGTATGCGCGAAACTCACGACGACCGCGGTTAGAAGGCTAGGCTTAATGCCGGGCAGCGCCACGCGAAACAGCGTCGCCGCCCAGCCTTTGCCGAGCGACGCGCTAGCCTCGAAAAGCGTCCTCGGTAGCGCACAAAAGCCCGCGTAAACGGGCTGAAACATAAAAGGCAGCGAATAGATACAGCTGGCTACGACTAGACCCGCGAAATTAAACACCAGCCGCACGCCAAAAATATGCGCAAAAAACGCCCCCGCGGGCGAATAAGGCGACAGCAACACGAGCAAGTAAAAGCCCAGTACCGAAGGCGGCAGCACGAGCGGCAACGATACTAGCGCCTCTAAGGCGGACTTGCCGCGAAAGTCGCGCCGCGACATCGCGTAAGCTAGCGGCACGCAAAGGCAAAACAAAATCGCGCTCGTGACGAAGGCTAATTTTAGCGAGACGCAAAAAGGCGTAAAATCAATATCTGCGATGCTCATAAAAGCGCCTTTCTACGGGATTTTGCGAGAAATTTGAAGCTAAAATTTAAGCGGTAAAATTCGGCTTTATTTTTTACCGCTTCGGCTAAGGATTTTAGCGCGGCGGAAGCGAAATTTCCGCGACGAATTTCATACGGGGCATAAGCGCGAATTTTATGTGAAAATTTACGAAACGCAAATACGAAATTTTGAAAATCCCGTAAGAGAACAAGCGTAAAATTCGCGCCGAACGCTAATTCCTCCGCAAAAACGCGAGATTTTAGACGCCGCGCGAAATCGCTAGAATTTTTCATTTTTCGCGCTTTTTTAGCGTCATATTAAACGCCTTAGCGCTGACGACTACCTCGCTGCCTTCGCCTAGCCCGCGCGCTTCGGCGGCGCTTAATACGACTTCGCACAGCTGATGCCCTACTTGCGCTAGCGCGACGTATGCGGCGTCCGCGCGCTTGATACTTAAAATTTTACCGTTAAACGCCAGTTTTTGCGAGCCCGCTCTTTGCAAGAAAATTTCATCCGGCGTCCCCTCGCGCGCTATCTTGCCGCCCTCAATCTCAAACACCCGCGCCGCTAGCCTATAAATCTCGCTCACGTCGTGGCTTACTATGATCGCGCTTATGCAAAACTCCGCGTGAAGCGCGGCTAAATGCTCTTGCAGCTTGCCTCGCATCGAGTTATCAAGCGCGCTTAGCGGCTCGTCCAGCAGTAAAATTTCCGGTCTTCTCATTAATGCGCGCGCAAGCGCTACGCGCTGCTTTTGACCGCCGGAAAGCCGCGATATAGAGGCCTTTTCGAGTCCGCCCAGCTCGCAAATTTCAAGCAGCTTCGCCGCGAGCGCCCTATCTTTGGCCGCGAAGAGCAAATTTTCAAGCACGTTCATATTTTCAAATAACGCGTAATCTTGAAATAAAAAGCCTACGTTTCGGCGCTGCGCAGCTAAATTTACGCCCGCGTCCGAGTCGAAGAACACGCGCTCGCCCGCGCTTATACGCCCCTCTTCCGGCGTCTCAAACCCCGCGATCAAGCGCAAAATCGTACTTTTACCCGCACCACTAGCTCCGTAAAGCGCGACGAATTCACCCTTTTTAAAGCAAAAATCGGCATCTAGCGTAAATTCTCCGCCCGCGCCGTTTAGTCGCTTCTTGCACGCGATTTTTATCATTTACCGCCCTGCGTCAACGCCTCTAAAAGCACGCTTACGTGACTGCGTTTCAAATCTTTGGCCGCGGTTACTAGCAAAATCCGTCCGCGCTCTCCGGCTAAATTTCGCAAATTTTTAAGCGCCGTCGCGGCGGGTTCGTCTTTTAGTTCGCTTTTGTAGCGCGCGGCGAATTCGTCAAAATCGATCAAATTTTTATGAAACGCGCTACGAAGCTCGGCGCTGGGCGTAACCTCTTTTAGCCACGTAAATTTCGCGAATTTCGCCTTTATTACGCCTCTTGGATACAAGCGGTCGATAAAAAACGCGGGTTCGTCTCCCGAAATTTCCGCGTTAAGATCGTAAATTCTAGCAACTTCAAACATTTTGTTTCCTAATTTTGAATATAAACCGACGCGGCTTTTACGTACGCAAAAACGCGCTTATTTAGCCGCAAGCCGAGCCTACGGCAAGAAGCGGCGCTAATTACCGCGTCAAACTCGGCAAAGCCGCATTTTAAGCCCAGCTCGCATAAAATTTCGCCGTTATTAAGTGACGCGATTTCGCAGGCGATTTCATTCTCCGCCGAGCACTCTTTAAGCGGCGTGGCCGCGATAATAACGTCCGAACTTTTAAAGCAAAGCTCTACGGCGTCGCCCTCCTTGGCGTCCGAAGGGTTTAAAGATAGCATAAAAAGGCGTAAATTCTTATCTAAATTTTCGGCTCCGAGCGCCTTAAATTCGTAAAAGTTCACGCCCTCGTTCGTTTTAATAGATAAAATTTCCGCTTTTATCATTTCTGCGGAACGTTATAGCCGAATTTTTTGAAAATTTCACGCGCCTTATCGCCTAAAATAAACTCGTAAAACGCGCGAGCTTCGGCGTTATTTTCGGCGCGCTTGGTTAGCACGACGCCTTGGTCGATAGGCGTATAAAGCGAAGCGTCCACGAACGCGTAGTTAACGCCTTGCTTATACTGCGCCATTTTTGGATCGTATAGCGCGCTAGCTGCGATAAATCCGACGTCCGCCGCGCTTAAAGCTTGCGAAAGCGTCTCGGAAATTTTTTGCGTCCAGACGATATTTTTCTCGACTTCGTCGTAAATTTTAGCGTTTTTTAGCGCTTCTACGCTAGCCCTGCCGTAAGGCGCGGTAGCCGGATTTGCGATAGAAATAGCCTTTAATCCTTTAACCGCCGCGATACCTTTGCTAAAATCAACGTCTCTTACGCTAAACATAGCTAGCGCTCCTTGCGCGTAGATCACGGGTTTGGTAGCCGCAAAGCCGTTCTCGTCCAGCTTTTTAACAAAACCCATATCGGCGGCCAAAAACACGTCCGCGGGCGCGCCGTTTTGCACTTGCGTTACCATCGCTCCGCTGGCTCCTAGCGTTAGATTTACCTTGACGGTCGGATTTTGCTTGTTAAATTCCGCGATTAATTCCGGAAAAGCATAGCTCGTATTTGCCGCCGCAAATACGTTTATCTCTCCGGCCGCCGCCGCGATAGCGAGTAAAACGCTCGCAACGAAAACGAAAATTTTTCTCATTTTATACTCCTATGATGATTTGAGATTGATCGATATGCGCCGTTAGCTCGTCGCCCGCGCCGATTTGTAAATTCATCGCCTCTTGCTTTGAAATTATCGCGGTTAACGTCTGTTCGTTGCCAATTTCGAGAGAAATTTCGGCGCTTGACTCGCCGATTTTAGCTTCGATAACCTTGCCGTTTAGATTATTTTGCGAGTCGGGCCGCGCGCTTTTTGCCAGCGTTACGGACGGGGCTTTAAAGATAAAAACTACCTTTTTGCCCGGCTCTAAGCCCAAATTTTTCTCGCTTTCGCGCGTGATCGTCGCCGCTAAAATTTCCCCGCCCGCGAGGCGCGCTAAAATTTGAGTATTTACCGCGCCCGTTTTTATCTGCGTAATCTCGCAGGCTAGCTGGTTGCGAGCGCTTAAATTTAGGCTCATTCGGTTTAGATTAATAACGTCTAATTCGTCGAAATCGACCTTCTCGCAAAGCCTAGATAAAAATTCCTTCTGCGCCTCTTGCAGCGCGTCGTAAAGCGCGATCATCCTCTCTCCGTAAGGGCTTAACTGCGAGCCGCTGTTTTTCTTGCTTCCTTCGGCTCGCACGATGAGCGGTTTTGGGCTTTTATTATTAATAATATCTAAGCTGTCCCACGCGTTTTTATACGAGATACCCACGACGTCGGCGGCTTTGGTTATGCTTTTAGTTTGTTTAACCGCCTTTAAAAGCGCGATATGCTTGCCTAAAACGTGCGTACCCGCGTCTAAAAAAAACTCTAAATTTACGTCCGCTTTCATTTTTCTCCCTTAAAATTTTCAGTATAAAAAAATAATTTCGTTAGTATAAAAAAATATATATTTAAGCTAGCTTAAAATTTCGGGCCCGAAATTTACTTATTTCAAAGTTATAAAAAGATAAAATCTAGGTTCAAATTTTAACAAGGAAAAATATGCGCTTTTTTATATCGATACTCTTTTGCGCGGCGCTGGCATTAGGCGCGCAAAGCGAAAATTTAGATAAAAATACGAGCGATTTCGACGTAGAGTTTAAAGAAACTACGCCCATCGCGGACCCGCTTAGCGGTTACAACCGAGCAATGACTAGCTTTAACGACGCTTTTTACGAATACGCTCTAATCCCCGTAGCGCGAGGCTACGCCTACGTCGTGCCCAAATCCGCTAGAACGGCGGTTTCAAACTTTTTTGATAACCTAATGTTTCCCGTTCGCTTCGTAAATAACCTGCTTCAATTTAAATTTAAAAACGCGGGCGAAGAGACGCTACGATTTTTAGCAAATACTATCATAGGCTTCGGCGGACTAACCGACGGAGCGCAGTATTACGGGCTAACCAAACGCGACGAGGACTTCGGACAGACGCTTGGAGCCTGGGGGCTCGGCGGCGGATTTCACGTCGTGCTGCCCGTGCTAGGGCCTTCAAACGCGCGCGACGTAGTAGGGCTTGTAGGAGATGCGTTTTTAAATCCGGTAAATTACCTAGACAGCCACTGGGCGGCATTCGGCATTAACGCGTATAAATACCTAAACGACTTTTCGCACGATCCCAATGCCTACGACAATCTCAAAAAAGACGCCGTGGATTTATATCCGTTTTTACGCGACGCCTACGAGCAGCGTCGCAACCACCTAATCAAGGAATAAAATGAAAATTTTAAGATCTATTTTAATCAAATTTTGCGCG
Organism: uncultured Campylobacter sp.; assembly: GCF_905371695.1. Lineage (GTDB taxonomy): Bacteria > Campylobacterota > Campylobacteria > Campylobacterales > Campylobacteraceae > Campylobacter_A. The sequence goes on from NZ_CAJPMA010000009.1 coordinate 6,674, forward strand.
GCGGCGCTAGCGTTTAGCGCGGTTTACGGCGTAAGCGAAAACGAAATAAAACCCGACGTGCAGGCGCGCACGGATAAGGCTATCGCCGTGTTAAAAGACGCGTCGCTAGATAACGCCGCAAAATCAAAAGCGCTGTTTGAAATTTTCGATCCGATCTTTGATTACAAACAAATGGCAAAGATCAGCCTAGGCAAGCGCTACAACGCGTTAAGCGCTAGCGAGCAGGCGGAATTTGACGCCGCATTCGAGCAAAAGCTAAAAACATCTTATATCGACAAGCTTTTAAGCTACACGAACCAAACCGTAGAGATCAAAGACGCGAGTAAACCTCAGCCCAATCGCTACTGGCTAAAATCAGAGCTTAATAGCGAAGGTAAAATTTACGAATTTATCTACAAATTTTACGACGCGGGCGAGCGCGGCTGGCTGCTTTACGACCTAGACATCATCGGCGTTAGCGTGATCCAGACCTACCGCAGCCAATTCGCCGACGCGCTAGCTAATGCAAGCGTGGGCGAGCTAATCGCTAAATTAAATCAAACCGCCCTGCCCGAGCAATCCGTAAAATAGATAAATGCGAGAAATTTTTAAATTTACCCTAAAATTTAACAAAGCCGTCTTATGCGCTATGATCGCGCTGACGGCGATTTTTGCGTATTTTAGCAAGAATTTAAGCATCGACGCGTCGGCTGAGACGCTGCTGCTCGAAGACGACCCGGACCTCGCACTTTGGCGCGAAATTTCGCAACGCTACGTCTCGCCGAACTATTTAGTCGTAACCTACTCGCCGAAGGCCGACCTGCTCTCGGACGAGAGCTTAAAAACGATTGAAAATTTAAGCAAGGAACTAGCTAAAAACGAAGCCGTAAGCGGCGTGCTATCCATACTTTCCGTACCGCTTTTAAATAGCGTGGAAGGCGGGATAACCGGCATTTTAAAACACGCTCCGACTCTAAAAGACGCGAATATCGATAAGAAAAAAGCCCGCGAAGAATTCGCGTCTAGCCCGCTTTATAGCGGAAATTTGGTAAGCGCGGACCTAAAAACTACCGCGATCGTGCTAAATTTAAAGACGGACGAGAAATTTAACGAGCTTTTAAACGAACGAAATTTACTCTCGCAGCGCGAACAAAACGGCTCGTTAAGCGCCGACGAGGCAGCAAAGCTTCAAAGCGTAAAGAGCGAATTTAAACGCTATCGCGACGCCGTCCGCGTAAAAGAGCACGAAAATTTAGAGGGCATAAAAGCCGTAATCGCGAAATTTAACGGAGCCGAGCAAAAGCTATTTTTAGGCGGGGCTAATATGATCGCCGACGATATGATAGGCTTCGTGCGCTCGGACCTTTATCTCTACGGCGTAAGCGTACTGGCGCTGCTCGCGTTTAGCTTGTGGCTATTTTTTCGTCAGGCGCGCTGGGTGGCGCTGCCGCTAATAATCTGCGCCGTAAGCGCGGTCTGGACGACGGGAATTTTCGGGCTATTTAACTGGGAAGTAACCGTAATTAGCTCAAACTACGTAGCGCTGCAACTAATCATCACCATCTCGACCGTCATTCACCTAGTCGTAAGCTACCGAGAATTTTACGCCAGGCACCCTGGATTTAGCCAAACCGCGCTCGTATACCTTACTTTACGCGATAAATTTAGCCCGTCTTTCTGGGCGATAGCTACGACCGTCATCGGTTTTAGCTCGCTAGTAACGGCGGGTATTAAGCCCGTAATTATGTTAGGCGTTATGATGAGCTCGGGCATCGCCGTATCGCTCGTAGCAGCGTTTGCGATATTCGGCGCCGCGGTGGTAAATCTAAAAAAATTGCCGCCCGTGCGAACCTTTGAAAATAGCTTTAATTTCACTAAAATTTGCGCCCTCGTAGCCGACGGCAAACGCCCGCTCGTATACGCCGTCTGCGCGGCGGTCGTCGCCTACGGCGCCTACGGCATTAGCAAGCTTCGCGTAGAAAATAGCTTCATCGGCTATTTTAAAGAAAGCACCGAAATTTATAAAGGCATGGACGTCATCGATAAGCAGCTAGGCGGCACGATCCCGCTTGACGTAATAGTGACGTTTAATGAGCGCGCGGCGCAAACGCCCGAAGAAAATTCTAACGGCGCGGCGGGTGACAAGGACGACTTTGAAAACGAATTTAGCCAAAACGCGGGCGACGCGAAATATTGGTTTAACAGCTATCGCACGCGCGTAGCCGAAAAGATACACGACTATCTGGCGCGGCGCGAATTCGTCGGGCACGTAAGCTCGCTGGGTACTTTGGTAAAAGCGATAAAAAGCCTAAACGGCGGTCAAGCGGACGATTTTTTACTAGCCGCGATGTATAGCGAGTTGCCGCAGCGCTACCGAGATATTTTGCTGACGCCCTACGTAAGCGTGGAAAATAACCAACTGCGTTTTAGTATGCGCGTGATCGACAGCGACCCGAATTTGCGCCGCGCGGAGTTTTTAAAAGAGCTAAACGCCGAGTTGGCCGAGCTAACTAAAAACGACGGCGTGAGCGTGCAAATAGCGGGTATGATGGTACTTTACAATAATATGCTGCAAAATTTAATCAGCTCGCAGGTCGATACGTTCGGACTAACCGTGCTGGCGCTTTTCATTGTTTTTTGCTTTATTTTTAAAAGCATAAAGCTCGCTCTCATCGCGATCGCGTCTAATCTTATCCCGCTGGGCGCTCTATTTGGAACGATGGGGGTATTTGGTATACCGCTCGACGTGATGAGTATCACGATCGCCGCCATTAGTATCGGTATCGGCGTGGACGACATCATACACTACGTCCACCGCTTCCGCGAGGAGCGCCTCTCAAAAAGCGTTAAACAGAGCGTTTACGCTAGTCACGCCAGCATCGGATACGCGATGTATTACACCTCTTTTACGATATTTTTGGGTTTTAGCGTAATGACTACGAGCGCTTTTATACCGACGATATATTTCGGCTTACTGACCGATCTGGTTATGGCGTTTATGCTGCTGGGCGCGCTAATTATCTTGCCTAGCCTAATTTTAAGCTTCGTAAAAGACAAGGTTAAAATTTAGGCGCGAATTTTCTCGCGCAAACGCTTGAAATTTACGGGAAAGCCGCAAAATTTCAAAGCAGCGGCGTATAAAAACAATAGGCGCGTAAGATTCAAAACGCAAGCGAGCCGAAACTATTTACCCACGACTCGCAAAAACAAATATACGTCCTCCACTCCGTCGATATGCCTCGCGTACCAAATCGCGTGCTTTTCATGCTCCCCGTCAGCTACTATCCCGCTAAAAACTACGTCGCAGCCCACGACCGAGACGCGCACGTTCGTGCTCGATACGTCGGTATCGGTAAATAAATTTTGCTTTAAATTAGCCAAAATTTTTAAAGAGCTACACGGATATTCGGGCTTTTTTAGGCGTAAGTATTCGTGGATCTTGCTTACTCCGCTCGTGCTTTTAGCCAGTTCTATAAGCTTTTCGCGCGCCTGCTCGCTTTCGATAAGACCTATTAGATACACCTCGCCCAAAAAGCACTCGATTTCAAGGTCGACGTTGCTAAGCCCGCTTGAAAATAGAATTTTGCTTTGGATTTTAGTCTGGATAAATTTGTCGCTTGCTATGTCGCCGAAATTTCTATGATCGCGCGAAACGGAATAAACGTCGTAGACGCTAAGCGCGTTCGTGGCGGGCGATAGCGGACCAGCGCAACCGCAAAAAAGCGCCGAAAATAGCAAATTTATCGCGACGAAGAGCCTCAAAACCGACGGTCCTTTGTAAAAATTTCGCAGATTTTACTAAAATTTATATAAATTTCGCTAAAATTGCCGAACCTACGGAGGATAAAGCGATCTGGTGGCGCTCGCGGACTTCAAATCCGACGGCGGGGCGGTTGACCGCTTCGCGGGGAGTTCGATTCTCTCATCCTCTCGCCAAGTTTAATCTCCCCCTAATTTACGCTATTTACGCGCAGTTTCGCTAAATTTTAAGCCCGCTGCTAAAATCCGTTCTCGGATTTATTTTAAGCCCTATCGTATCGGAAAATTCGCCGCGCAAAAATTTCTCGCGTCCCGCGCGCGCGATCATCGCGGCGTTATCCGAGCAAAACTCCAAAGGCGCTACGAGCAGCTCGCAGTCCGCGCTCTCGCACAAATCCCGCAAACGCGCGCGTAAATTTAGATTCGCGCTCGCCCCGCCCACGACGCCAAGACGCCGCCACTCGCGCCGCGCTAAAATTTTAGCCAGTTTATCCGCGACGTGCGCGCACGCAGCGTCCTCAAAGCCCGCGCACAGATCCGCCGCGTCCGACTCGCTCATCGCCTCCGCGCCGCCCAGCCGCTCGATAGCTACGCGCGCTTGGTTTTTAAGCCCCGAAAAACTGTATTCTAGGCGTTTATCGTGTAGCAACGGCACCGTGAAATTAAATCTTTCGCGAGCCGCGCTTTTAAGCGCTAAATTTTGTACGATCGCGCCGCCAGGGTAGCCGCGCCCGAGCATCTTTGCGACCTTATCGAAGCTCTCGCCGAAACTATCGTCGCCGGTGCTTGCTAGCGTCGAGACTTCGCCGAATTCGTTTACTTCAAGCACCATCGTGTGCCCGCCGCTAACTAGCAATACCCCCATCGGAAACCTCGCCTCGCTTTGCAAAAATAGCGAATACACGTGCCCGGCTAGATGATTTACGCCGATTAAAGGAACGCCAAGAGCGACGCATAGGGCTTTTGCCATACTTACGCCGCCGATTAGGCTCACGGAAAGACCGGGCTCGTTAGTCGCCGCAACCGCCCTAACTTTGCTAAAATACGGCTTTAAAGGTTCGATGAGCGCGGGCAAAGCGGCGGTATGCAGGCGCGCGGCAAGCTCGGGTACGACGCCGCCGTAGAGCGCGTGCTCGCTTTCTTGCGATATTTTTTTGTGGTAGATCAGCTTTAAATTATCGACGTCAAAAAGCGCGACGGAACTGTCGTCGCAGCTACTTTCGATGGCTAAAATCATCGTTTTCCTTTTAAAATTTCGGTCTATTGCGCCCCGTTTTCGGTTACGCGGCGTTTTGCGGGGCTATCCGTCGCAAGCTCGCGCGCCGATTGCGTTTCGCCGTAAAATTTCGGAACGGCGCTTGCTCAAATTCGGCGGTAAATTTTACTCGGCGCTTTAATTTCGCATTAAATAGCAGAGCAAACGCGCGTAGGCGGGCTAAATTTTATATTTACGCCGCAAATTTTAGAATGCTAAAATATCGCGGTTTAGCTTCGTCCTTGCCGCCTTAAATTTTTCCCGAAACGAAATTTGCGTTCAAAATTTGGCGAAATTCGGCCCTAAATTTTACCGAATTTGCGAAATTTAAACTTAAAATTAAGAGCGGAAGTATCGCAAAGCTAGATTAGGCGGCTTAAAAATTTTTGCGGCGGGAGTTACCTCATCGGTAACGACCGAGCAAAATTTAAGACAACGACGTATAGCAAAGCAGATAGCCGCGGACGGACGCACCGCCTTACTTAAACTCCACCAAAAACATCCCCGCGTACTTTTCCTTTCCTTCGCCGCTCTCATACGCTTCCACTCGGTAAACTCTGCCGCCTTTGTCCATCGAATACTGCTTTTGCAGCGATTTTAGCGAGATTTTCTCTCCCGCTTCGTCACCTTTTGCGTTGTATCCGATGACGTTTATCCGCGTGCCGCCTCGCTTTTGCACGCTAAATTCGCGCGAAACGACGATTTTATCGCCGCTTTTAAGGCTTAAACTTTTACCGTCGGCTATAACGGTTAATTCTTTAAAAGGCGGCGCGAATTCGAAAAACTGCGGACTTATGCGGGTTACGAAGCGGTTGCCGTATTGCACCTTAAAGCCGTCAGGTTCCTTAATTACCGCGATTAGCGGATTAGGCGAGTCGTATTTTAGCTCGCCTTTCTTAAAAGGCACGAATTTTAAACTAGGGCGCAAGTCGTGAACGTCCAACGCAAACGCATCGTCAAAAAAGCTCACGCGTATCTCTTTTTCAATCGCTTTTTTCACGCTCGGTACATCCAACGCGAAAGGGCGCGAAAACTCGATCCCCGCCGCGCGCATATACTCCTCGATCGCTATCAAGTGATAATAAACGCGCTGCTGGGCGTTTAAATTTTTGCTAGCTTCGTTTGCAAACGCCGATTTTTGACGCGTTACGGCGTAGTAAGTGAGGCTTTTTAGCATCTCCTTATCGCCCTCGGCGGTACGCGTGTTTTTTACGTGGTAAGCGTGCTTAGGATCAAGCAGGCGCGCGTTTATAGCGTCTCTGGCGCGCGCGGCGAGCTCGGCTAGCTCGGGATATTTAGCGCCCGCGAGCGTCTCTTGATCGATGATGCAGCTACTACCCCATTTTTGCGGATTTTCGTCCTTATTAACGTAGCTTTCGCGGTAATATCCGCTGCCGTCGTGTAAATTTAGGATCAGCGAAACGGCGGGATCTGCTATCACGTCTTTAATTTTAACGACCGATTCGTAATCGGGATCGTCGCGGTCTACGTGGGCGAATTTGCGGTTCATATCCCCTTTTGTGCCGCGAGAACGCTCGATGATGCTTGGAAAATTTAGGTTCGGCACGACCCAAAGCGAACCCTTGGTTATATTATAATCAGTCGCCACGATCGACGCCGCGAGAAATCCGCCAGGCTCGTCGCCTTGTATGCCGCCGATTAGTAGCATAGTGTTTGACGAAGGCTCGCCTTTTTTAATCAGCGCATAGTCTAAATTTCGCGCGGATAAAATTTGCGAAAGCACCGCAACGGCGACGATATAAGTTAAAATTTTCATTTGTTTCCTTTTAGTTTAGGCTCTTTTTATGCTTTAAATTCTACGCTCCGCGCCACAAAACCTTTACGCCGAAAATTCGGTTCGCTTTAAAATTTTAAAGGGCTACGAATTTCGCCGCAAACGTAAAATTTTCACCCAAGATAGAATTCGCGTTCATAATTTAAAACGTAAAACGACGAGCGAAATATCGCGAAACGTTTTGGAAGTCGCGCCGAAATTTTTGGCCGGGATAGGGCGGATAGCCTATCTACGAAAGAAAATTTCAAACTCTTTCAAAAATGGCCGCGAGAGGGCGCTACGACCGCGTAAAGCCTAGAAGCCCTCTATATGCTTCGTTCTAGGCAGCGCCAAATTTAGCGCTATCCCCACTACCGCTCCAAGCCCTATCCCTTTAAAACTCGTAACCCCCAGATCCACGACCATCCCGCCGATCGCGCATACCAAAATTAGAGCCACGATAATGATATTTCTAGGGTCGGCAAGATCTACGTTATGCTTTACCAGCGTCTCGATGCCGATCGCGGTGATGATACCGAAAAGCAGCAGCATAATGCCGCCTAAAACGGGCGGCGGAATGCTGCCCAAAATCGCGCCTAGCTTACCTACGAACGCCAGCATTATCGCAAATATCGCCGTAAAGGTCATAATCGCGGGATTAAACGCCTTCGTAAGGCTCACCGCGCCCGTTACCTCCGAGTAAGTCGTATTGGGCGGTCCGCCGAAAAACGCCGCCAGACTCGTAGCAAGCCCGTCCCCTAGCAGCGTATCTTTAAGCCCAGGATTTTTTAAAAAATCCTCTTTGGTAACGTTAGAGATAGCGAGCATATCGCCTATATGCTCGATCGCGGGAGCTATGGCGATAGGCAGCATATAAATTATCGGTTCTAGCTCGAATTTAGGCGCGCTAAAATTCGGTACCGCAAACCACGCCGCGCTTAGCACGCCCGAAAAATCGACGATCCCAAAGCACAGCGACGCCGCGTAGCCCGCCGCGATACCGCACAAAATAGGCACCAGCCGCCAAAATCCTCGCCCGAGTATCATCGCGGCGATCGTAGCCAGCAGCGAAATAGCCGCTATCGTCATCGCCGCGCCTTGGCTATAAAGCGCCTCGCTACCCTTGCCGGTCGCCATCGAAACGGCGGCCGGAGAGAGTATGAGCCCGATCGTCATTATGACGGGTCCTACTACCACGGGCGGTAAAATTTTATGCAAAAACCCGTCGCCTTTAATGCGGATTAATACGCTTAAAACCACGTAAAGTAGCCCCGCAAACACTAGCCCGCCCATCGTAGCGGCTATTCCCCACTCCTTGACGCCGTATTGAATGGGCGCGATAAAAGCGAAGCTTGAAGCTAAAAATATCGGCGGTACGTTCCTATGCGTAATCGCCTGAAACAGCAGCGTGCCGATCCCCGCCGTAAAAAGCGCCACCGACGCGTCTAGCCCGGTTAAAATCGGCACCAGCACGAGTGCGCCGAAGGCTACGAACAAAAACTGCAAACCGATTAGGCTTTGACGCGGATCGAATTTATATCCTTCGTATTTTTGCATTCTTTTCCCTTTTTAAAATTTTACGTTTGCCGTTTGCTAAAAAACCAGAATTTTACGCAAAAGCGCCGCGAGAAAGCGCGCTTTTTACGTACTTTCTTACTTCCTCGTCTAACTTTACGACCTCGTCTTCGCTTGAAATTTTAACGTCCGCGTAAATTTTAGCCGCGCTTAAAACCGCCCGCGAAATATCTAAAAAGCCGCATTCGCCGCGCAAAAACGCAAATACCGCGACTTCGTTGGCGGCATTTATCGCTACGCCTAGATCGGGACGCTCTAAAACCGCGTCTTTTAGCGAGAAAATCGGGTATTTTTTTAAATCTATCTCGCCGAATTTTAGCGGCTTTAAATTTAGCAAATCCGCATGCGGCGCAATCTCGCCGCCGCGTTTAAGCCGATTATTTCGTCCGCGCAAAAACTCGCCTAAATTTTCGCCCAGCGCGGCGTGCGCGATGGCTAGTTTCATATCCGCCCGCGAAATATGCGCGCTAGTCGAGCCGTCTATAAATTCCACCAACGCGTGAATCATCGACGCTGGCTCTATAAGAGCGTCTATTTTAAGCGGAATCGAGGCGGAATTTCGGGGCGCGGTATAAAGCCAATAAGCCTCCATTACTTCAAAAAGCTTATTCGCCATCGTGGCACTGTCGATCGTTATTTTCGCGCCCATAGACCAGTTCGGGTGTTTTAGCGCGTCCGAAGGAGTTACGTTTTTTAAGGCACGCAAAGGCGTTTTATAAAACGCTCCGCCGCTTGCGGTGATGATTAAGCGCGAGGCGGGTAAGGGATTTTGCAGTAAAAATTTAAGCCCAAAGTGCTCGCTGTCGATTGGATTTATCGCGCGCGTATCTAAAAATTTACCGCCCGCGACGAGGCTTTCTTTATTAGCAAGCGCCAGCTTTTTGCCAAGACGCTGCGTTTTTATGCTAGGTATTAGCCCCGCAAAGCCCACCAGCGCGTTTACGACCGTATCGCTCTCGCACGCTTCTAGCATTTCTAAAATTCCGCTCGCGCCCGCGAAAATTCGTGCCCGCTCTATACCGGCGACTTGCGAAACTAGCTTTTCGTCCCCTATGCAGACGAATTTAGGACGGAATTTCGCGATTTGCGCGTTTAAAGACTCTACGTTTTTAGCGCAGCTTATTGCCTCGACGCTAATGCCCGCGGCTTCGCAAATTTCAAGCGTCTGGACGCCTATGCTTCCCGTAGAGCCTAAAACTACCACGAAAGCGACCAAAGAAGCGCTACGACGCCGAATAAATAGCCGTCCAAGCGGTCAAGCATCCCGCCGTGCCCCGGAAATAGCGCGCCGCTATCTTTGACGTCCGCAAGGCGCTTTAAATAGCTTTCAAACAAATCTCCCCACACCGAAAATAGACTGATTAAAAAGCTAGCGAACGCTATTTGCAAAAATCCGTCCATCACGAACGAGCCGCATACGCTACCGGCTACCGTGCCCGCTACTACGCCGCCAGCGACGCCTTCTACCGTTTTATTAGGCGACGTAACCGAAAATTTGCGCTTTCCAAACGCCTTTCCGGCGAAAAACGCGGCGCTATCGGTCGCGGCGACGGCCACTACCAGCCAGACTAGATAGCCTACGCCGTATTCCGAATAAAGCATCCAAATCATAAAAATAGGCGTGGTCGGGTATAAAAAAGGCACGACCGCGCGCAGATCGGGAGCCTTGATATGCGCTAGCACCGCAGCTACCAGCATGACGGCGAATATCGCGATAAAAATCGGGTTCGTAAAAAACGTGAGCGTATAAAACGCGAGCGCGATAAATACGAGCTTTTTATCCTCGATGCCGTAGAGTTTGAGCGATTCGTTAAACGCAAAATATAGCGCGGCGCCCAAAACGAAAAAATTCAGCTTGTAGCTGTCGATAAAAAATAAAACGACTACGGCTGCGACCATAAATAAGCCCGTAACGATGCGAGAAGTCATTTTGCTTCCTTTAAAATTTTACGCGGATAATAGCTAAATTTTGCTTATACTTCTATATCGAGGCGGCGGGGCGGCGGGGCGGAATTTTCGTCCGCGTCTTGCGAAATTTCGTCGCTTTGCTCATTTTCATCGTCGCTTTTTTGCGCTAAATTTTCGCGCTCTTGCTCGCTCGCCTCTTCCTCGCCTTTTTGCTTTTCGTGCTGATTTTGCGGGTCGATTTTGTAAGTTTCTTCAGCCGGACGAAGCGCGGTTACGTCTTGTATTTCCTCGCTTGCTATTTGCGAAGCCAGCGCGCTTTGCAAATCGAAGCGAGCCTGATTATTCGCGTGGGTTTGCGAGACTACGGGCGCGTTTTGGTTTATAAAAGTGGCGTTTCCTACGGGCGTGATAGACATCTTATCCTCCCTACTCTTTTGTAACTATAATCGTGCCAAAATCCGTATAATTTACGTTTGCGCCGCTTAAAATTTTAACGTTGTTACGTTTGGTAAAATCGACCTCGTAATTTCCCGCGCCCAAAGAGCTAAAATTTACGCAAATTTTAGCGGCGAATTTTAGCGTTTCCTCGGGGACTTTGGCTTTTAGGGTTTTAATAATCACGTGCGCGCCGGGCAGATCTTTTACGTGCATCCAAACGTCGTCTTTGCGGGCGTTTTTGAGTAGCTCCGCATTTCCTTTTTCGTTTCGTCCGACGCTGATTTTATATTCGCCCGCGAAAAAATTTTGCGTGTTTAGGCTTTGCTTTTCTTTGCGCTCGTTCGCTTTGGCGCGCGATTTTTTAGGGACTAAAATTTCAAGTTCCTCGGCGCTTTTGGCGTCCGTAACAAGCGCGGCTAAATTTTCATAAAATTTGATTTTTTCGTTTAAATTTTCGCGCTCCGCTCCCACGCCCGCAGCCTTTGCTCTAAGGCGCTTGGAGCGCGAGTAAAACTCGTTTGCGGCGATTTTAGGCGGTAAGGCGAGCTCGTATTTTATCCGCTCGCCATTAAATCCCGTAAGCGTAAAATTTCGTTCATGCTCTTTTACCTCGCTTAAATTCGCCAGCAAAACGCTTGCTTGAAGCGCTAAATTTTCGCTTTGCGCCGTTAGCGAAGCTTCGCTTTCAAGCGCGGCTAAATTTTGCTTTAAAGCCTCTATTTTTTTATAAATTCGAGCAAGCTTTACCTCGCGAAGACTCGCCAAATTTCGCTCGTTTAGCCGCAAAAATTCGCTCTTAAAAAAATCGTCGAAATTTTCGATAGGAGCGACGGGTTTTTCTCTTATCTCAAAGGCTTCTAGCGGCGCTAAAACCTCGCCCGTTTCGATCTTTCGGTAACTATTATCCACGTGGCGCAGAGCTTCGACGATAACTTCCGCCTCGTCCGTGATTACCGCGTTCGTAAATCGCCCCGTAAATTCCAAATAAAGGTGCGTTTTTACGCTTTTGTAAGAGCCCGTTTGCGCGCAGGTAAATTTTAAAATTCTATTGTTTTTTAGGCACTCGACGCTTTGGATATAAGCTCCGTTTAAGCGTTTTTTTAAGACGTTATCGCAAGGCGCTTGATAAATTTTAGCCTGCGTAAAATTTTCGTTTTTATAAATCGCCGAATCTGCCTTGCTAAGGTCGAAAAATAGCCGCTCGCCGCCTGAAAATTCGATTTTTAGCGCCATATCGCTTACGCGAAGAACGGAGGAGATTTTTTTAAATTTTCCGAGATACTCGGCGATCTGAACTAAATGCGCGTATTTCATGCCAAAATTATAATTTTTTTTGCTTAAAATTTTAATTATTTACGCTTCGCCGTTACAATGACGCCGCATTTCAAAAAATGGAGAAAAAATGAAAAAATTTCTAAAAATTTCGCTGGTCGCGGCGATGGCGGCTTGCGCGCTAAATGCGGCGAATTACGAAGTAGACGCGGTTCATAGCAACGTAGGCTTTATCGTAAAGCATTTAAGCGTCTCAAAGGTAAACGGAAATTTTAAAAGCTATAAAGGCGCGTTTGAATACGATGCGGCCGGTAACGAGCTAAAATCCATGGAAGCCGTAATAGACGTAAATTCCGTAAATACGCAAAACGATTCGCGCGATAATCACTTAAAAAGCGACGACCTTTTTAGCGCGAAAAAATTTAAAGAGATCAAATTTAAAATGAATAGATTTGAAAAAGAGGGCAAAAACGAGGGTAAAATTTACGGCGATTTGACGATTAGAGACGTCACGAAGCCCGTAGTTTTGGACTTTGAGTTTAACGGCGAAGGCAAAAATCAAAAAGGCGAGGCTATCGCGGGCGTTAGCTTGGAGGGCGAAATTTTAAGAAAAGATTTCGGCGTGGGAATGGATTCGTCCGAAATAACGCTTTCAAATAAAATAAAACTGCAAATCGAGCTAGAAGCCGTAGCGAAATAATTTAGCGGCGCGCCTCTTGCGCCGTTTCTTAAAAAAGGCGAGGCAAAACCCTAGCCTTTTTAAATTTAGTCTATCTTTCGCGTTTAAATCCAAAATACTAAATTTTTCAAACAACAAGTTAATATAAAAATAAGCTTTGCTTAAATATAATCCGCCGAAAATTTAATGACAATCGTTATCAAACGTAAAATTTAGGGAGAAAATATGAGTAAAATTTCAAAAAAACGCGGTGTGAAATTTAAGGCCATCGGCCTATCTTTCGCATTAATTAGCGTAGCGGCGCAAACAAGTTTGGGTGCCGATAATAACGCCACCGCCACGCTAGAAGCTATCGAGGTTAGCACGAGCGCGGACGACGGATACCGCGCCGTTAGAAGCGAAGTAGGCAAAACCAACACGCCTATTTTAGAGATCCCGCAAACGGTGAACGTCGTGACGCAAAAAGTATTGCAAGATAAAAACGCACAAAATTTGAATGAAGCCTTAGCCGGAGTGAGCGGAATTTCTAACTCGAATTCAGTCGGCGGTCAATTTGACGTTTTTACCAAAAGGGGCTTTGAGGGTAGCTGGGATGATGGTTCCGTACTGCGCAACGGCGTAGTAAGCGGCGTTACTAATACCTTTGACGCGACGGCCGAGAGCGTCGAAGTGCTAAAAGGACCTGCTAGCTTATTTTACGGCACGCAAGATCCGGGCGGCGTCATAAATATAGTAAGCAAAAAACCGCTTTATGCGCCGCTTTATGAGGTAAAAACTGCGTTTGGAAACAATAAATACAGAGATTTAGGCTTTGATTTTAGCGATAAAATAGGAGATAGCGGATTTGCGTATCGCTTAATAGCCGATTACTGGGCGAAAGATTATTGGAGAGATTTTGGAAAATACGAAAATTTAACCGTATCGCCTAGTATTAGTTACAAGGGCGACGATTACCGCATAGACTTAGCTTATAAGCATAAAAAATATAAAGAGCCGTTTGATAGAGGTTTATTTATGCTAAATCAACCGTCAAATACGGCGTATCACGGGAAATTTATAGACGTCTCGAAGAAAACGAGGATGACTGATTACCTAGAAGAAACCAAAGGCAAAGTAGATAGCGTAGATTTAGGAGTAGAAAAGCATTTTGGCGAAAATTGGCTTATGAAATTTAACTACGGTTATTCTAGAATGGAGCATGATTACGGCCAGATAAGACCTTCTAGATTAAATCCCGCCGCAGGAACGATTAGATTTATGCCCGAGTATCAAAAAGGCGTTACGCACGTCACGCATTCGGGTTCGCTTAATCTAAATGGGATAGCGCAGTGGGGCGAAGTCGCTCATAACCTACTTTTTGGCGTAGATTTATACAAAATGAAGCAAAAAAGGCCCGTCCAATATAGAGGCGCGCCCAGAGTTATAAACATAGGCACGGGTCACTACGGCACCTTCGGCAGACCGACTACGCCCGAGAGATACGACCAAGTAAGAGAGTTAAAAACGCTAGGAATTTACGCGCAAGACGCTATAAATATAACCGATAATCTAACATACGTAGCCGGTCTTAGATACAACTACTACGATAATCTTAGATATAGATATAACGCTTCTCGGGTTTATTCAGAGCAGCTAAACGGGCACGGCGACGAGATGACTTATCAAACGGGCCTTTTATATCTTTTAACTTCTCAATGGTCTATTTATACCAATTATGCGACGTCGTTTATGCCGCAAACTAGCGTAGGACAAAACACCACAGGAGAGATCAAGCCCGAAGTCGGAAAATCCATAGAAATAGGAACTAAATTTCAAAACGATAATATTACGGCGACTATGGCTTTATTTCACATAAATAAAAATAACGTCATATATACCGACAGCAACGAAGTTAGCACGACTACCGGCAAGACCCAAAGCCAAGGATTTGAGCTAGATTTTAGCGGAAGGGTAACAAATAGCCTTACTCTAACTTCAAGCTACACCTATACGAAAACCAAAACTAAAAAAGACGAGAAAAATCCGTTCCTAGAAGGCAAGCAGCTTTCGGCGGTCCCTAAACACCAAGCTAGCTTATTCGCTACTTACGATTTTAGCACGCTCGGGTTAAAAGGCCTAAGGATCGGCGCGGGAGCTAGATATTTAGGAAGCTGGCTATACCACGCGACGAATACTAGGCAAACGTTTAAATTTGGCGACGCTACGACTTTCGACGCTTTCGTAAGCTACGATACGAAAATTTTAGGACGCGACGCCAGCTTTCAGCTAAACGGCAAGAATATCACCGATAAGCTCTATTTCGCCTCGGCTATCGCCACCGATAATATGCTTAGAGTTATACCTAAATACGGCAGAGAAGTTATGTTTACCGTAAAGGTAAAATTCTAGTGCCCAGACCCGTTTAAACGGGTCTCTCTCCTAATCGCGTAAGCTTCTTTCATTTCAAATTTATAAAATTTCGCTAAAATCGCCCGAAATTTAAAGGAAATACATGAAGCAAACCATCACCGAAAAGATTTTCAGCGAGCACGTAGGGCGCGAGGTTTTCGCGGGCGAGATCATCGAAAGCGACATCGACATGGTCATCGGCAACGACATCACGACTCCTATCTCCATCAAGCAGTTTGAGCGAAGCGGCGCGACAAGGCTTGCAAATCCCGACGGCTTTAGCATCGTGATGGATCACTACATCCCCGCAAAAGACATCCTAAGCGCCAACCAAGCCAAAATCAGCCGCGATTTTGCGTATAAGCACGATTTGAAAAATTATTTCGACGAAAAGGATATGGGCATCGAGCACGCGCTTTTGCCTGAAAAAGGCCTCGTGGTGCCGGGTGACGTCATCATCGGCGCCGATAGCCACACCTGTACCCACGGTGCGCTGGGGGCCTTTGCCACGGGTATGGGTAGCACCGATCTAGCCTATGCGATGATAACGGGCAAAAACTGGTTTAAGGTGCCGCCGACTATCAAAGTGATCTTTCGCGGCAAACTAGACCGCCACGTCTACGGCAAGGACCTCATCTTAGAGATCATCCGCCGCATCGGCGTGGACGGCGCGCTGTATAAGGCGCTGGAATTTACGGGCGAAACAATAGATAGCCTCGATATGGACGGGCGATTTAGTATGTGCAACATGGCGATCGAGGCCGGCGGCAAAAGCGGCATCATCGCGGTCGATGAAACCACGAAAGAGTTTTTAAAAGGTAAAAATTTACGCGCCGAGCCGAAGCTGCACTACTCCGACGAGGGCGCAAACTACGAGCAAATTTTAGAGATCGACGTTAGCAAGCTCGATCCCGTGATCGCCTATCCGTTTTTGCCAAGCAACGGAAAAAGCGTGCGCGAAGCGGTGAAAGACGATATCGCTATCGATCAAGCCTTTATCGGTAGCTGCACGAACGGCAGGCTAAGCGATCTACGCATCGCGGCCGAAATCCTAAAAGGCCGCAAATTAGCGCGCAAAACCCGCCTCATAATCACGCCTGCAACGCAAAAAATCGCCCTGCAAGCGCAAAAAGAGGGGCTGATGGATATTTTCGCGGAAGCGGGCGCGGTCGTGAGTAACCCGACCTGCGGCGCGTGCCTGGGCGGATATATGGGGATTTTGGGCGTGGGCGAGCGCTGCGTGAGCACGACGAACAGAAACTTCGTCGGCCGCATGGGCGATCGCACGAGCGAGGTGTATCTGGCAAACTCGGCTGTCGCCGCAGCTAGCGCCGTCGCAGGCAAGATCGCCGATCCCCGCGATCTTTAAAATTTAGCGGCTTGTCTCGCGAGCGTCTTTAACGGAGCTAGTAAAAATTTAGCTCGATAGACTACGTGTCTTATCTTCGCTAAATTTTTACGTCGCTTCTGCTTGCAGTTGCGACCGCAAGGGAAGCAAAACCCTTAAATCCATCTCGCGATACTTCACCTTATCGTTTTACGCTCGAATTTGAAGTCAAATTTAGCTAAATTTGCAAATTTTACTCGCCGAGACCCGCGTCTTGAAAACGTCAAATTTAAATTTTCGGCGCAACAGCGCCAAATAAACCTGCACGCAGTACAGCAACATCTCACGTGCAGTTGGGGTAGGTGGGGTTTCTGCGTCGCTGCGCTAGCAGCTGCAAGCAGACGGGAGAGGGTCTGCCTTTGGCAGTTGCAAGTGCTTAGCACGGCGCAAAGGAAGGCGACGCTCTACTTCGCTTAGCTCATAGCTGCAGGTGGTCTTGAGTCCCATAGGGCGACAGTAGCGACCGCAAGGGACGCTAAGTAAAGTCCCTTCCTCTCCCAAAGAAAAGAAAAAGGCAGCTCTTTTGTTTCGGCTCCGCTTTGCAACTGCAGAGCAGAGTGTAATTCAAACCCCATCCCCTTAACAAGAAAATCAAGATATTAAAAATACGGCAAAACGATTCAGAAAAATTGCATTTAAATTTAACTTCAAATTTGCAAATTTAAGTCACCGAAACTCGCGTCAAAAAATACCAAATTTAACTTCTACATATAGGCAAATTTAGCGGTCTTTAATCCTTAAAACGCCGTTATCGTCGCCAAAAGACCAAAGATAATGCCGGGCAAATTCGCAGCCGAAAGCGGATAGTCTCTTTTAGCTTTTAGCAGGCCGTAGCTAGTCCAGATCGTGCAGTTTATCGCTGCGGCTAGAGGCTGGATAAAAGGCGTCTTGTTGCCCTCAAGATTGCCCATTATCTGCGGAATATAGGAAATATACATAATGACCGACAAGCACGTGCCTATCCAGCCTAAAATTTGTAAATTTTTCTCGCTCATTTTTTCTCCTTTAAAACAAAAGGCGGCATTATATCATTCTCGCGCGCGTTTTTGGTAAATCAAAGCCGTTTTTAGCTAAATTTTGCTTTAAATTTCGGCGGAGAAAAAGATGGAAACCTGCGTAATATTAGCCGGCGGCAAAAGCTCGCGAATGGGCCGCGACAAGACGCTGCTGCCGTTTGGCGGATTTGCGACGCTCGCGCACTACGAGGCGCACAAATTCGCGCAAATTTTTAAGCGAGTGTTTGTTAGCGCGAAATTTAGCAAATTTAACCCGCCCCTGCCGCTCATAAAAGACGCGGAGGATACCTTGCGGCCAAATTTAAGCGCAGAGACATTTTCTCCGATGTTAGCGCTTTATAGCGTCCTTAGAAATTTTAAAGACGAAAGCGTCTTTATCGCGCCTGCGGATATGCCATTTATTAGCGAAGAGTGCGTGCGCGAGCTTTATAAATTTAGCGGCGAATACGACATGGTCGTGGCCGCGGACGAGTCGCACGTACACTCGCTTTGCGGATTTTTTAGCGCGGATTTAGCGAGTAAGGCGGGAGAGCTTTTCGCCGCGGGCGAGCACAAGATCGGACTTTTGCGCGATCGCTGCCGCTGCAAAATAGTAAATTTTAAGGACGAAAAGCAGTTTTTTAACATCAATTATCCAAGCGATTACGAAGAGGCGTTAATGATATGAGAACGAGGAAATTTTTAGCTATTTTTAGCTGCTTTTTAATTAGCTCGGCGATCGCTCGAAGCGATTTTGAAAAGGCCGAAATTTTAGAGCGAAAGGGCGAAATTTTAGAGGCCTTAAAAATTTACAAAAAGCTCGCCCGAAGCGCGCTTGAAGAGTCGCGCGGCGAAGTAAAAAGCGAGAATTTATCAAGCGAAGCAAAGCCTAAACAAACTCAAACCTCCGCCGCCGAAAGCGAAAATTTAGCTTCCGAAAGAAGTACGGATTTAGACGAAATTTTAGGTATAAAAACGTACGAGCCGCTGTTTTTCGCTCCCGCAAGCGTGGCAAGGCAGCACGTAGAGGGCAGAAAGCGCTTTGAGAGCCAATTTTCGCTGAGCTTTCAAAAACCCGTATTTTACGATATCTTAGGGCTAAACGAGAGTATAAATTTCGCCTACTCGCAGACCTCTTGGTGGCAGACCGCGCAAAGTTCGACGCCTTTTCGGGAGACGAACTATCGCCCCGAAATTTTCATCCAAGCGCCCGTAAATTTCGAGACGCTGCCGCAGTTAGAAAGCCTAAAAATAGGGCTTTTACACGAGAGCAACGGGCAAGGCGGAGAGCTCTCGCGCTCGTGGAACCGCCTATACGCAAGCGGCGAGTTCAAGCTAGGCGAACTGGCTATTACGCCTAGAATTTGGACGATAGTAGGCGACAGAAGCGACAATAGGGACATCGCGCGCTATATGGGCTACGGGGATTTGCGATTTAAGCTAAAATTTAAAGAGCAAATTTTAACCGCCTTGATTAGAAATAATTTGCGCTCGGGCGGCGAAAATAAAGGCGCATACGAACTGGGTTGGATGTTTCCGCTAGGATCGGGCATCTACGGCTACGCGAAAATTTTTAGCGGATACGGCGAGAGTTTGATCGACTACGACAGAAAGCTGGATAAATTTAGCTTGGGAATCAGCATTTTAAGATAATAAGCCGAGCACGGAGCGATGGACCCCGCCACCGCTTGGGCCGTGCTGAGCGCTATTTTACGATTAGCTCGTAACCGCCGTTAATTTTTTGCACGGAGTAGCCGCGCGTTTTATCGGTAACTATCGCTATGCGGTAGTAGTTTTTGTGCCAGCCGATCGTCGCGCTTTTAAATACGTCCTCGTTAAACGCTACGACTTTCGTCTGAAAAGCGCCGGGCGCCGCCGTAAAGTCAAGCGCGATTTTATTGCCTTCCTCGGCCGTAAAGTGCTTAATGTTTGCGGATTTAGTTAAAATTTTGATACTTTTGCCATCTATTTGAAATTTCAAGCTAGGCGTCGCGTGCTTGCCGCCGAAGGATTTTAGCTTCACGGCAAAATCGCGCGAGTTTTTAGCCACATTTTGCTCAGCGGTTTTAGCGGCCGAATTTTCAGACGCAACGGCTTCGCTTTGCGTGGCATTAGCGGGCGCATTATGCGCAGCAGGTTGCGCGGACGGCGCTTCGCCTACGGCTTTTGGCGAATTAGCATCCATCCTAATCTCGCCTTTATCTATCGTTTTTAGCCGATTTTCCAGTATTTTACCTTCGTTATTTACGGCTACGGCAAGACTTTGATTTGCTTCGCTAGTCGCGTTTTTATCGCTAGACTCGGCGGCGTTAGCGGCGACGGACGCGTGAATTTGTTCGGTAGCTGCGGGCGCTTGTTCGACAGGCTTTTGCGCGGCGGCGCTCTCTGCGGGAGCTTCTTGCGACGCCGGCTCGGCGACGGCGGGCTTTTGCGCGCTTTCTAAATTTTTAGCGGCGGCATTTTTGCTCGTCGCTTGCTTTTCGGCGATCTTGTTCTGGGCGGCCACGTTTTGGTTTTTGGTTTTTTTATCTTTTTGTACGTCGAAATTTAGCTGCGTCTCTTGCGGGACGGCTACGGCGACGGGAGGTTTTGCGCCTTTGTCCGGTTTACCGAAATTTTGATTAGGCGCGAACGTAGGTTGTGCGGACTTTTGCGCGGACGCGGCGGTTTGCGGCTTCGGCTGCGCTTTTTTCAGCACGTACTCGTCGTCGCTGTTTATGGTTTCGTTAACGTCTGAAATCACCCTTTCTTTGATGCTGCCGTCGCTTGCGCGGTATCTTAAAACTATATCTAAAAGCAAGCCCGTATCGCCGAATTTTATCTCTTGCTTATCAAAAAGCTTGCGTTGCTCCTGCGGATTTGAAGTCATTACGCTTGAATTTAACTCGCCGGTGGGCAAAAACGGGTTCTCTCTTGCGACCGCGGAGGCCGCCAAAACGGCCGACAAATACCAAAATTTTCTCATCGTATCCTACTTTTTGTTAGATTCCGGTTCGAGCTCTTTTAACTCGAAATACTCTTTTTGCAACAAAGCGTTTTGCTTTTTTAAAATTTCTACGTCCTCGATTAAGCGCTCTTTTTTGTTTTGCAAACTCAGCATCACGTCTAGCGATCGCTTACCGAACATCATATTTCCCACGTAAATTCCGAACGCTACCACGCACGAGATCGCGATAGCGTATCTAAAAAACGATCTAAAAAAGTGCGACCGCTTGACCCGCGCGTCGTACTCTTCTAAAATTGTGCTCAAATATTATCCCCTAAAAATTCGCTGCTTTCTTGTTCGATTTCCAGTAAGCGGTTATATTTCGCGTTGCGCTCGCTCCTACTGGTAGCGCCGGTTTTGATCTCTCCCGTATTAAGCGCGACCGCAAAGTCCGCGATAAAGCTATCCTCGCTCTCGCCGCTTCTGTGGCTCATCACGCAGCGATAGCCGTTGCGCTGAGCTAGACGGACGGTCTGCATCGTTTCGCTAACGGAGCCTATTTGATTAGGTTTAATTAAGATCGCGTTGCCTACGCCCTTAGCGATGCCTTCGCGCAAAATTTTCTCGTTCGTAACGAATAAGTCGTCGCCTACTAGCTGGACCTTGTCGCCGAGCGCGTCGGTTAGCTTTTTCCAGCCGTCCCAATCGTCCTCGCTTAGCCCGTCCTCGATCGAAAATATCGGATATTTTTCGCAAAGCTGCGAGTAGCGCGCGATTAGCTCGTCGCTTGAAAATTTTTTGCCTTCAAGCTCGTAAAAGCCGTCTTTATAAAGCTCGCTGGCCGCGACGTCAAGGGCTAGTTTTATCTGCTTTCCCGCTTCGTATCCGGCCTCTTTGATCGCTTGCATGATTAGCGTTAGCGGCTCTTCATTATCTTTTAAATTCGGCGCGAATCCGCCCTCGTCGCCCACTGCGGTGCTGTGCCCCGCGGCGTTTAAAATTCCTTTTAATTTATGATAAATTTCCGTAGCGGCCCTAAGCGCGTCGCTAAAATTTTCAAACCCGAAAGGCATTATCATAAATTCCTGAAAATCCACGCTATTATTAGCGTGCGCGCCGCCGTTTATGATGTTAAACATCGGCACCGGAAGTACGCTGGCGTTTGCACCGCCTAGGTAGCGGTATAGCGGGATATTTAGGCTTTTAGCCGCCGCGCGCGCAGCCGCCATGGAAACGCCTAGTACCGCGTTCGCGCCTAAATTCGAATAATTTTGCGTGCCGTCTAGTTCTTTCATCTCGTCGTCGATCGCTTTTTGATTAAACGCATCAAGCCCGATTATGGCTTCGGAAATTTTCTCGTTTACGTTAGCGACGGCTTTTAGCACGCCCTTTCCGCAAAAACGCGCGTCTTTATCGCGAAGTTCCAGAGCCTCGCGCTTGCCCGTACTCGCGCCGCTAGGTACGATAGCGCTGGCGCTAGCCCCGTCGCTTAGCGTTACGGTCGCGCGAACCGTCGGATTACCCCTGCTGTCAAGCACCTCGTGAGCCGTTACGTCTTCGATATAAATCATTATTCCTCTCCCTTATCGTCGGATTTTTCATCGTCGTCTTTACCGCCGCTTAAAATGCTTGCGATGCCCATAGAGCCTTTAATAGTCGCGATTATCTCGTCTGCTACGTCTTTATGCTCTTTTAAATAAGCTTTTGAGTTTTCGCGTCCTTGTCCTAATTTGCCCGCCTTGTAGCTAAACCAAGCGCCCGACTTATCTATGACGTCGAGTTTTACGCCGTAGTCGATGATCTCGCCTTCGCGGCTTATGCCCTCGCCGAACATCACGTCGAATTCGGCAACCCTAAACGGGGGCGCGACTTTGTTTTTAACGACTTTGGCCTTAACGCGGTTTCCGATACTCTCTTCGTTTTGTTTTAGCGTGGCGATCCTGCGCACGTCGATACGCACGGAGGCATAAAATTTAAGCGCGTTGCCGCCTGTGGTGGTTTCTGGCGTTCCGTATCCGGTGGCGCCGATTTTCATACGAATTTGGTTGATAAAAATTACCGTCGTACCCATTTTATGCACGATACCAGTTAGCTTTCGCAGCGCCTGGCTCATTAGGCGCGCTTGAAGTCCTACGTGCTGATCGCCCATATCGCCTTCAATCTCGCTTTTAGGCGTGAGCGCGGCTACGGAGTCGATTACGATTAGATCGACCGCGCCGCTGCGAGCCAAGGTTTCGACCATATCGAGCGCTTGCTCGCCGAAATCGGGCTGCGCCACGTAAAGATTATCCGTATCTACGCCTAAATTCGAAGCATACTTCACGTCTAGCGCGTGTTCGGCATCGATAAAGGCGCACACTCCGCCCGCTTTTTGGCACTCGGCGATAATATGAAGCGTAAGCGTCGTCTTTCCCGAGCTTTCAGGGCCGTATACTTCGATGATCCTGCCCTTAGGCACGCCGCCGATACCAAGAGCCAGATCAAGCCCGATCGAGCCCGTAGGTATCGCCTCTATGGCTTCGACTTCTTTGTCGCCCAGGCGTATCATCGCGCCTTTGCCGAAGTCTTTCGTGATTTGTTTTAAAGCCAAATCGAGAGCTTTTTGCTTTTCTGCATCCATTTTTTACCTTATTTAAAAATTAAATTCGGTCCGATTTTAGCCAAATTTATATGAATTTGGGTTAAATCGGCCTAATTTCGTCTGCGGCTAACAAGTAAAAACGCGGTAAAATAGCGAGTTTCTAATCGCAAATTAAGATATTTTCGCCCGCTCCTGCCGCGGCGTCGATGATTTTAAACAATTCCTCTTTTTCTCGCAAAAACGCGAAAATTTCATCTCCGATAACGTAAACGCCCAGCGCCGAAGGCTCGTTTAAATTTCGCGAAATTTCGCTCAAAAACGCGACGTCCGCTCGCTTGTCGTCAAAATTTCGAGCCGCAAATTCGCCGTTAAAATTTCGCTCGCCTAAAATTTTAATTAATTCGCCGCCCGCGCAATTTTTGCTAAATTTTAAAATTTTCCCTTCCTCGCTCAAAGCGTTTAAAATTTGCGCGAAATTTCGATCGCCGTCCGAATTTAGCCCGAAAATTTCCGCAAAATTTCGTAAATTTCGCTCATAGTCCCGGCCGCCAAAATCGCCGTCCGCTTTTTTGGCGCGACGCGACGCGTAAAAAAACAGGAGCGCGAAAACCGCCGCAAACGCTAAAATTTCGCCTAAAATTCTATTTAAAATTTCCATTACAAGATCGCTACTTCCGTTTTTAGCTCCACGCCGAATTTCTCTCGGACTAAATTTTGCGCGAGCCTAATTAGACCCATAACGTCCTCGAAGCTCGCGCGGTTAAAATTTATCAAAAAATTCGCATGTAATTCGCTAAATTTCGCTCCGCCCATCGCGTAACCTTTTAGTCCCGCAGCCTCTATTAGACGCCCCGCGTAATCGTTTGGCGGATTTACGAAACAGCTGCCGAAGCTTGCGCCCTTTGGCTGATTTGCTCTTTTCGCCGCGGTTTGCGCCGCCGCTTCGGCGTCAAAGCCGCATTCGGCCTTAAATTTAGCCGCTAGCACGGGCTCGTTTATGCCGCTGCTGCGGTAAGCGAAATTTATCTCATCCTTTTTGACCCAGCCGCGCGCAAAAAGCACGTGCGTGAGACGGTCGCTAATGCTAATGCCCGCTAACCCCGCGTTCATTTTGATTAATCCACCCAGCGTCCCCGGGATATTTTGCAAAAACTCAAATCCGCCGATGTTATGCTTTTTAGCGAAATTATAAATTTTGCCCGATTTCGTCGCGGCGCCGATTTCTAGCGCATCTGCGCCGAATTTTACGTAGTCGAAATTCTCGCCTAGTATCGCCGTTTTAGGCGGGGCGGGCGAAATTAGCAGGTTATTGCCCCCGCCGATCATCGCGCGTCCCGTAAAGTCGGGCGAATTTAGATCGCAAACGTCGTTAATCACAAAAACTTCATGAATTCCGCCTATCTTTACGGACGTAAATTTGCTAAAATCGATAAGGCGCGTCACTGAATAAATTCCGGGATATATTCGAGCATTCGCGTAGTAAATTCAACCATCATCGACACCATCCAAGGCATCAAAAATATGATCACGACGACTACTAAAATGATCTTTGGCACAAAGCTAAGCGTGGTCTCGTTTATCTGCGTAGTAGCTTGAAAAATCGAGATGATAAGACCCGCGATCAGCCCCGCCAGTAGCATAGGCAGACTAAGATAAAGCGCTATTTTAAAGGTCTCGACGCCGAGCGCGACAAGCGTTGATTGCATCAGCTAAACCTTACTTCGTTATATTCTACCGGTACGAGATAATCGCGTAAATTCGTAAGCGGCTGCGAGTAAAACCCGCTAGCGCGCCCGATCTCGTAGAGCTTTTCTATCGCCGCTAGCTGAACGTCCGAGAGGCTGATCGAATTTTCGTTCGCGTATAAATTTAGGTAGGTTTCTAACTCGTCTTTACCGACGCGGATTAGCCCGCGCTCCATTAGCATACGCGATAAAAGAGGCTTGTGCGCGGTAGCTATTCGCACCGCTTCGGTTAGAACGCGCTCAACCTCGATGGCGTCCGTGATCGGCAAGCTACGGCGCACCGCCATACCGCCCAAAGGCAGCGGTAGCCCCTCACCCGCAAACTCTCGCCAAACGTCCCAAATTTCGCGCTCTACTTCAAGCTCTCTTGAAAAATTTAAGATACTTTCGTGAATTAACACGCCCGCGTCGACCTCGCCGCTAACTACCGCCGCCTCGATCTCTAAGAAATTTTTATAAATTACGCGAGCATCCGGATACGCCGCGCGAAAAAGCAGGGCGTTGCTCGTATGTTCGCCCGAGAGCGCTACTTTAAAATTTCTCTTCAAGCGCGTGCCTTTGCGCTTAACGAGTTTGGGTCCGTAGCCCTCGCCGAAGCTAACTGCGCAGCGAAGCAAAGCGTAGCAGTCCTTTATGAGCGGGTAGAGCGCGAAGCTAATCGCCGTAGCGTCATAGGAGCCTTTTAGCGCTTCGTAGTTTAGCGTCTGAATATCTAGCGCGACGTTTGAAAAGCGTAAATTTTTACTGCTAACCCAGCCGAATTTTACCGCCTCGTACATAAAGATATCGTCGGCGTCAGGAGAGTGCGCGACGCCGATATTTTTAAAATTTCGCAAATTTATCCTTTTTGGGCGAATTGTAGCCAAATTTGATAAAAGAAAGTTTTAAGCCTATTTCTAAACGGTTTTACGAACTTTGCGCCTTAAAAATTTAACGCATATCAACGCGCAAACCCTAACCGAAAAAAAGCGCAACGCCGATTTGCCTTGTCTGGTAAGCAAAGCTCGCCAAAAGGCAGCTTAAAAGTCGAACGATCGCGCCGTTATCTGCCGTACAAATTTATCACAAAGGGCTTAGGGTGCAAAAATATATCGATTCTCGGCAGTCCCTCGCAACCGCTTGCTCGCGATGGCCTACATGAAACAGACACGCGAGTTCTTGGCTTAGACGCGCCGAATTTGCGAATTTATTTAATATTTAGATCTAAATTCGGACAAAATTTCGGCTAAAATTCTACCTTTTCCAAGCGATCCGACGCGATATTTTTACGTCCGAATTTTGCCTGCGGCTCGCCGTTTAGCTCGACTAGATCGCCCGTAAATCCGCAAACGTCGTTGCGCACCGTAAAGCTGCCTACGCCGTAAATATCAACCGGCGTCCCGTGCGCTTCGAAATCGGCGATCTTTTGAGGATTAAAGCCCGAACTGACGACGATTTTAACGTGCTTTGCGCCGTTTGCATCCAACGCGGCGCGAAGGGCAAAAATAAGTTCCTTGCAAACCCCGTGCGGATCGAAGCCGGATGTATCTTTGCCTTCAAAGTACTTATCTATTAAATTTGCCGACGTATCGACTCGCACCGCACCGAGCTTTGAGCCTAAAACGGCGGCGACTTTTAGAGCGTCCGCGATAACGTCGTTATTATAATCTACTAGCGCCGTTACAGGCTCGTCCGGGAAGG
>NZ_CAJPMA010000010.1 GCF_905371695.1 uncultured Campylobacter sp.
GTGTTACCGCCGTGAAAGGGCGATGTCCTAACCGCTAGACGAAGGGGCCGCCTCGGTTTGAAAGCGGGATTATAAACTAGCTTTGCTTAAAGTAATATAAAAAGGAACGATATGAGAAGCGAAATTTCAAAATTTACGTTTTTAATAGGCGCGGCGGCATTGATTTTAGGCTGCGCGAATACTCCGCCTACGTCGTCTAAGACGGTGCAAGTTACGATTTTATCTCCGATGATGAAGATTAACGACGTCGGGTTTTTGCACGTTTATAAAAAGGGGCTTAATTTGCAAATTTACAGCTCCGGACTAAATACTGCCAATATCAAAATAAGCGGTCAAATTTGCGTAAATCGCGGCTGCTTCGCGCCTAGCGAGTTCAATAAAAAATTTTTCCTAGCCGAGCATTACGACGAAATTTTAAGCGATATTTTGCAGGGGCGGGAAATTTTTAACGGCGCGGGACTGAGCAAAACAGCGTGCGGTTTTGAACAAAATATAAGCGCAAATTTAATAAAATACGAGGTCTGCGGGGGCGACGCGAAATTTAGCGACGCCAAAAACCGCATCAAAGTCATACTTAAAGAGTTGAGATGAGATTTATCGGAGCTCACGTAAGCGCTGCGGGCGGCGTGCAAAATGCGCCTTTA
Source organism: uncultured Campylobacter sp. (assembly GCF_905371695.1). Classification (GTDB taxonomy): domain Bacteria; phylum Campylobacterota; class Campylobacteria; order Campylobacterales; family Campylobacteraceae; genus Campylobacter_A. Next base: position 645 of record NZ_CAJPMA010000010.1, read on the forward strand.
AACGCACAAAATATCGGCGCGAACGCATTTGCGCTATTCGTTAAAAATCAGCGCCAATGGAGCGCCAAACCGCTCGAAGACGCCGCGGTAGAGGCTTTTAAGCAAAATTTATCCGCCGCGAAAATTCTTCCCGAGCACGTCTTGCCTCACGATAGCTATTTAATAAATTTAGGACACCCCGACGACGCCAAGCGCGAGCAGTCTTTTAACGCCTTTTTGGACGAAATTTCGCGCGTAGAGCGGCTCGGGCTTAAACTGCTAAATTTCCATCCCGGATCGCACTTAAACGAAATTAGCGAGACCGAGTGCCTAAATTTGATTGCGGAGTGCATGAACGAGGCGATTAGGCGTACGCGAGACGTAAAGCTAGTCATAGAAAATACCGCTGGGCAAGGCTCGAATTTGGGCTATAAATTCGAGCATTTAGCGCACTTAATAGACAAGGTAAACGATCGCGGCCGCGTAGGCGTTTGCCTAGATACCTGTCATACTTTTGCGGCGGGATACGATCTAAGGAGCGGCGAAGCCTACGCTAAAACGATGCGAGATTTCGACGCTATCGTGGGCTATGAATTTTTAAGCGCGATGCATTTAAACGACTCTAAATTCGGTATTAACTCTCGAAAAGACCGCCACGAAAGCTTAGGCAAGGGACGTCTTGGAATAGACGCTTTTAAAAACATAATAAACGACGAGCGCATCGGCGAAATTCCGCTTATCTTAGAGACGATTGACGAGGGTATTTGGGCGGACGAGATTAAAATTTTAAGAAATTTGCAAAAGGAAAAACGATGCTAAAAAAAGTTGCGATTTTAGCCGCCGGCGCTTGCTGCGCGCTCTATGCGGGCGGGTATAAGATCCCCGAGCAAAGTTCGGATTCTTTGGGGCTTTTAGCCAGTAACGTGGCGGTTAGCTTCGGCGCGGACGCGGCGTATTTTAACCCGGCGAATATGATGTTTTTAGGCGAAGGGCATATTTTCGAGGGCACGCTGGGCTGGTTTCATATCGACAAGGCCGATTTTAAGGCAAACGGACGCGCTTACGCGTCTAAAAAATTCGACTCCGCCGCGGGCACGTTTAGTTACGTATCGCCCGAAATTTACGAAAATTGGCGCTTCGGACTAGCTCTGGCCGTTCCTGCCGCCGTCGGGATGGCGTGGGAGGACCCCGTTACGGCGTTCGGCGCCAAGCGCTTCAAGCTGCAAGTAGTCGAGCTTAACCCGACGGTAGCTTACCGCATAACGCCGCAATTAGCCGTAGCTTTGGGCGCTCGCGCGGTATATAGCAAGGGTGTGGTGGCAAACGACTACGGCGCGCTTGGATACCGCGAGATCAAAGGCGACGGGCTGGACTACGGCTACAACGTCGCGGCGACTTACCGTCCGGTAGAAAATTTTAGCCTAGCCGCGACTTACCGCTCGAAGGTCGATCTAAATTTAGACGGCGACGCAGAATTTAATAGCCCCGTGCCGGGCGCTTCGTATAGCGGCGGCGCGGACGTTACGATACCTTTACCCGCGCAGCTGGTACTCGCGGCCGGGTATAAAATTTCGGATTTTACGATTTTGCTAGCCTACGAGCGCACCTATTGGTCGAAATTTACGGGCTACGACTTCGGCTATAAAAATAAACGAGCAAGCCATAGAAGCGGGCTTTCCGGCGCGATATTTAGAAGACTAATGGACGATCCGGTTAGCCGCGCTCACAAGGATACGAATTCCTACCGCGTAGGGCTTGCCTACGACGCGACGCAGCGCCTAAGGCTAATGGCGGGGTTCGTTTACGACGAGGATATTTCAAGTCCGCAGAACACGGGCCTTGAACTTCCCAATACTAACTCGCGCGCGTATTCGGCGGGTTTAAATTATAAATTTAGCGATCAATTGGAGCTAGGTCTTGGCTTTATGTGTCAAGACCGCTCTAAAAAATCGGTTTCAGGCATCAAAGCTCCGCCTGCCGGCGCGGGGATAGACGGCGAGGTCGGCAGAGCGCGCATTACGATTACGGCGGCTACTATAAAATATAAATTTTAAGGCGAAAAAATGCAGTATAAATACCGAAATTTTAAGGAAATGTTAGAGGCCGTAGCCGCTAAGCGCGCGAGCGCTACCGCGATATTTGACGGCAGCAGCAAGCTAAAATACGGCGAGCTTTTAGCTAGGTCGCGAAAATTTAGCGCCTATTTACGAAGTGCGGGCGTAAAAGCGGGCGACAGGGTCGCTATGATCGCCGCAAACTGCTCTGAATTCGTCGTAAGCTACTTCGGTATCACCTCTATCGGCGCGGTCACCGTGCCTTTAAATACCTTCTTAAAATTCGACGAATTTAGCTATATCTTAAACGACTGCGGGGCTAAAATTTTAGTAGCTTCAAGCGAGCTTTCGCGCGAATTAATCGGGCTAAACGAAGGCGCGAATTTGCAAAATTTTATCTGGATCGGCGGCGTTCCTAGCGCGTTAAAAAGCCTAAACGAGAAAATGCCTAGCGAATACGAGGATATGGGCGAGAGCGCGTATTTAGACGCAGCACGCGAGCAGGAGCTGCCGCAGGAGCCTAAATTTAACGCGTCCAAAAAGCACGTTAGCTTTGAAGAGGCGCTAGAAATAGGCGAAGGCTCGCAAGATAGGGCGAAATTTACGGCGCAAAGCGACCAAGGCGCGCCGAGCATAGACGATCTAGCTCACGTTATTTACACTTCGGGCACGACGGGCAGGCCAAAAGGCGCTATGATAAGCTATAAAAACGTCTTTTCTAATTTACAAGGCGCGCACGAGAGGTTTAAGGTGCGACCGACCGACCGATTTATCGTGTTTTTGCCGATGTTTCATAGCTTTACTCTTACGGCTATGGTGCTGCTGCCTATTTACGGCGAGAGCTCGGCGGTGCTGGTGCGCTCGGTATTTCCGTTTTCAAACGTGCTAAAACAGGCGCTTTTAAGGCGAGTAACGATATTTTTGGGAATTCCCGCTATTTACGCGGCTATCGGTAAGGCCAAAATTCCTTGGTATTTTCGCTGGTTTAACACCATTCGCCTGTTTATCTGTGGAGCCGCGCCGCTAGCGAAGCAAACGATCGAGGATTTTAAGGTAAAATTTCCGCGCGCGACGCTGGTAGAGGGCTACGGGCTTAGCGAATGCTCGCCGATAGTATCGGCGAATCTTTTTGAAAAACAGAAAATTTTAAGCGTCGGAAAGCCTTTGCAAGGATACGAGGTTAAAATCGTAGACGACGAGACGGTAGAAGTGCCCGTAGGGCAGATCGGCGAGCTAATCGTAAGGGGCGATTGCGTGATGCAAGGCTATCTGGGGCTGCCTAGCGCGACTGATGAAACGATTATTAACGGCTGGCTAAAAACGGGCGATCTGGGCAAGGTAGACGAGGACGGCTTTATCTACATCGTGGATCGCAAAAAAGATCTCATCATCTCAAAAGGCATAAACGTATATCCACGCGAGATCGAGGAGCTAATTTATAAGATCGACGGCGTTGAGGCCTGCGCGGTCGTGGGCGTGAAAAACGAGCACGCCGACGAGGAGGTAGCGGCGTTTATCGAGCTAAAAGAGGACGCGACGCTAGACGAGCGGCAAGTGCGCGAGTATTTAAAGAAGCATTTGGCTAATTATAAAGTTCCAAAAAGCGTATATTTTGCCGAAAAATTGCCGCGAAACGCCACGGGCAAGGTGCTAAAACGCGTGCTAAAAGAACAGATAAAGGATAAAATTTAGTGCGATATTTGCTTGATTTTTTAAGCTCTCCGGTTTGCGAGAGTAAAATTTACGCGCTGATTAAATGCGGCGAGGACGAGGCGAAAATTTTACGTTATTTAAGCAAAATTTACGTCGAGGGCACGGCTAGCATTAGCGTCTACGATATGCTCTGCGCGGTGTTCGGCGTTAAAGATAACGCGCATTTAGCGCATTTAGCGCAAGTTAGGACGCTGCTTGATTACGGCTGGATAATGCAAAATTATAATATTTTTAAGGCTAACGAAAGTAGCCCAAAAAGCGCGCAGACGGGGCTGCTCTCGCTTTTACACGCAGAAATTTCGCTCTCGCAGCAGTTTTTAAAAATTTTAGAAGAGGGCAACGTAAATATCGATCTGCCCGAGATCGCGCCGTATAACGATCATCTTGAATACCTAAAAGATCAGTTTTTGCGAATCGAGCTTTACGGCAAAGCGGCGCTCTTTGCGAGCGAAAACGACGCCAAAAAGCGCGTAAAGGCTCAAATTTTAGCCCTTGAAGAGCGCATTAAAGAGCGCGTAAATTTAAGTAAAATTTCGATTTCTATCGAGCAAATTTTTAAGGATAACGCGCTAAACGACAAAGAGCAGCTCATTTTTCTCGCGCTTTTAAAAGAGGAATACGCGGGCGATTTTGAAAACGGACGCGATCTAAACGCGCTAATCGGGCTAGTTAGCGACGACGAGTTAGAGCGTATGAAAAACCGCTCGCTGCTAGAAGACGGCGCTAAGCTTATAGAAAACGCGCTGATCGATTACGACGAGGTATTAAACGCTTTTGGCGCCGTGAGCCGAAATTTTTTTATCAACGAGGAAATTTTACAGTCCATAATGCATCCTAAAAGCGCCAAAGAGAGTAAAAAACTGCGTCTTGAAAGCCTAGTAAAAGATCAAGAAATTTTCGAGCTTATAGAGCCATCTTCGAGCCTTGACGACGTGGTTTTAAGCGATAAGACGCGCGAGCTGATGGAGGCTATTTTAAAGCAGGTAGATAAGCGCGTGCTAGCGCGCCTTTCAAGCTGGGGGATTAAAACTAGGCGCGCGCTGGACGCCAAGATTATCTTTTACGGCGAGCCCGGAACCGGTAAAACGATGAGCGCGATAGGGCTTGCAAAGAGCCTAAAAAAGCAGATTTTAAGCTTTGATTGCTCAAAAATTTTAAGCAAATACGTAGGCGAAAGCGAGCAAAACGTGCGTAAAATTTTCGACACCTACAAAGAAATTTGCGCCAAAAGCAAATCAGAACCCGTGCTGCTTTTAAACGAAGCCGATCAGTTTTTAAGCACGCGTATAGATAGCAGCTCGGGCGCGGATAAGATGCATAACCAAATGCAAAATATTTTTTTAGAGCAGATCGAGCGGTTTGAAGGCGTGCTGATAGCGACGACGAATTTTTTACAAAGCCTAGACGCCGCGTTTTCGCGGAGGTTTGATTATAAAATCGAGTTTAAAAAACCCGATTTTAAGCAGCGGCTGGCTATCTGGCGCAAAGTACTGCCCGAAAACGCGAGCTTTGAAGAAAATTTCGACGTCGCGCGCCTAGCCGAGTTTAATCTAAGCGGCGCTCAAATCGTGCTTGCGCTAAAAAATACCGCGCTAAAAGTAGCCGTCAGAGACGACGGAATTTTTACTTTTGAAGACTTCAAAACGACGATCGAAAGAGAGATTAGCTCGGCGTTCGGCGAGGATAAAAAGGTCGGTTTCGGCTCGTAAATTTTGCGGGGAATTTTGCGCTTACGCGAGGCGGCGGGTAAATTTAAACAGGTCTTGCTATACTACCGTTCAAATTTAACTAAAAGAGATGAAAATATTACTGATTAACGGCGGAGAGCCTTTTAACGGAGAGGGCGGCAAGCTAAGCAAGACGCTGCACGAGCTAGCCAAAAAAACGCTACAAGCCCTAGGGCACGAAAAGGCTGCCTACTTTTATATGCAACGACGTCGTTAAAAACCCTGATGTAGAGCGTTTTATGAGAGATTACGAAGCGCATCTAAAAGAGATTTTCGGCTGATTGCGGCGGGCTAGCGCCTAGCCCGCTTTTTGCGAAGCCAAATTTAACCGCCTTTGCTTCTAAATTCGGCTCGGGGCAAACGGCGAATTTAATCAAAATGAAAAGGAAAAATATGGCCTATCCGCTACTAGGTACGAAAATCGTGATAGACGAAGAGAAGGTTTTACGATAGAAAAAGTATAAGCTAGACGTAATTTGCGAGTATTTAGACAAGCTTGCCGAGCGGTGCAATTTGATTAGGGTTGATAAAAATACTTTTCACGCAAAAGGCGATGAAAAAGATTTGGCAAACGTAGCTTTATTTGTTTGTAAATACGCAGTAGAGAACGAATGGCTAACAAAAAATATCAAAGAGTGGATTTGGATTAGCGAAAACTCTGGGAACGAAGACATGACGGCGAAAATCAAGAAAGAGAAAACGGGAATTTGGGAGTAAATAGCAAACGACGTATCCGCAAGAAAACGCCAGCATAATAATATTTTCTCGCCTTTTAGCTTGCGCTTTATAGGCGATTTATCGCCGCTCTTGCAGAGCTTAAATTCGCCCTTAAATTTTAAAAATTTAAAACGTAAATAACGTCATCTGCGAGTTTATCGTCTCGTTTACGAAGCCCTCTTCGCAAAAGGGCGCGAGCATTGCCTCTACGTCTTTGACGTCGTATTTTAGCGCGTTTATGTCAAGGTGCCAGCAGACGTTTTCCAGCGCTTCTGCGGCGTCTCGCTTAACGACTCTGGTTTCGCTAAAATTTTTCTTGCTAAATTTTACGCCGCGCGCCTTAAGCCACGCTTCAAGCTTACTAGAAAGCATAAAATTCGCCGTTTTCCTGCCGTATCTTTCAAAAAACGGCTCTAATAAATCGCTCGTTCTAGGCGCCGCCCAGCCGAGGTAAATTTTAAGCCGCCCAAGCGCGCTAAAACGCTCGAAATCTCGCTCGTCCCTTAGCGCGGGACTCATCGTAGTAATCGCTACGTCAAAGACCTCGTCCGTCTTAAACTCGTCCCAGCTTTTCTCTATCGTTTCTACGTTTGAAATACCGAATTTTCGCGCGTCTTTGCGTAAAATTTCAAGCATCCCGCCCGAGTTATCCACGCCCGCGACCCGCGCCGCTTCTTTGGCGATTAATAGCGTCCAAACGCCGGTTCCGCAGCCGATATCGACTACGCTTTTGCCTTTAAAGCTTACGCCGAGCGTCGCCAGCTCTGATAAAATTCGCTTCTGAAATTCGCTCGTTTGTCCCGCAAAGCGCTGATATTTGTTTGATTTTTTATCCCATAAATTACGCACGGATACCTTTCTTTGGGGCTTTTAAAGATAAATTTTAGGCGCGCGAACGCCTAAAATTTTAAGTCATCGCTGAGAGTTTTTAATGTAAGCGTAGTCTGAAATTTCCGTCCATTTGCGGCCGATTTTCATAAAATTTCGCTGCGAATCTAAAATTTCTTTAAACTGCGGATCTTTCGCGCTTAGCTCGTCTAAAATTTCGTCCGTAGCCTTGCGAAGCGCCGCGATGATTTCGGGCGGGAAGGATTTGATCTGTACGTCCGGATGCTCTTTTTCTATGTTTTCTAGCGTTACGGCATTTTTATAATACGCCTCGTCGTAAGCGTCTGCGGCCACGGCTCTGGCGGCGGTTTCGATGATGGTTTGCAGCTCTTTTGGCATAGCGTCGAAGAGCTTTTTATTCACGTAAAATTCATTCTCGCTCGCGGGCTCTTGCCAGCCCGTATAGTAAAATTTCGCGACCTTTTCAAAGCCGAAATTTATGTCTATCACGGGCGATACCCACTCGACGGCGTCTATGGTATTCATTTCAAGCGCCATGTAAAGCTCGCCGATAGGCACAGTGTTTATATTTGCGCCCACTTTTGCCATTATCTCGCCGCCGAGCCCTACCATGCGCAGCTTAACGCCTTTTAAGTCCTCGACGGTTTTAATCTCTTTTTTAAACCAGCCGCCCATTTGCGCACCTAAATTTCCGCCGTTAAACGATACGATATTGTGAGCGGCGTAAGTGCGCTCGGCTAGCTGCTTGCCGCCGCCGTAGTAGTACCAGGCGTGCTGCTCGGCGGTATTCATCCCGAAAGGCACGGTCGTAAATAGCATAAGCTTGGCGTCTTTGCCTTTGTAAAAATAGCCCGCGGTGTAGCCGACGTCGTATTGCCCGCTTTTTACCATATCAAGCACGGCGAACTGCGCTTTGTGTTTTGAAGGATAGTCGATGCGAACCTCGATGCGGCCGCCGCTCATGGTTTCTACCGCATCTTTAAATTTTCTAGGTACGTCGCCTAAAATAGGAACGTTGGTTTCGTAAGTAGAGGCTAATTTTAGTTTATATTTTTCAGCCGCAAATGCCGACGTAGCCGCGATTAGCGCAAGAAGCGCCGCTACGAGTTTTCTCATTTTCGCCCTTTAAAAAGATTTTAGAGATTATACGAATTTTATTTAAAATTTTGATTTAAAGCTCGAATTCGGGCGTAAATTTTGCGCCCCCCGTGTAAAAAAGTAAAAATTTAGTAAATAAGACGGCGTAATTATTAAAGTTATATAAAAATTTTAGCTTATATTTTGTTTTAAAGTTGTAGAATTCGCCGAACCAAATTTTAGGAGGAAAAAATGAGAGTAATCCACGTAGACGAAATCACGAAAGCCGTAAGCGAGCTTTGCAAAAAGGCCTGTTACCAAGTGACGCCCGATATGAGAGCGGCGTTTAAGAAAGCGCAAAGCACGGAGAGTTCGCCGCTTGCCAAGGACATAATCGGTAAAATTTTACAAAACGCCGATTTGGCCGCGCAAGGCGTAGCGCCGATCTGCCAAGACACGGGCATGACGGTCGTATTCGTCGAGATCGGACAAGACGTGCATATCGAGGGCGGGTACATAGAAGACGCGATAAACGCGGGCGTGGCCGACGGTTATGTGGGCGGATACCTAAGAAAATCGGTCGTCGCCGAGCCGCTTTTCGAGCGTAAAAATACGACTAATAACACTCCCGCGGTCATTAATACTCGCATAGTTCCGGGAGATAAGCTAAAAATCAAAGTAGCGCCGAAGGGATTCGGTAGCGAAAATAAATCGGTGCTTAAAATGCTAGTTCCCGCAGACGGCATAGAGGGCGTTAAAAAGGTATTTTTAGAAGCCGTAAAATACGCCGGCCCTAACGCGTGCCCACCTATGGTAGTAGGCGTGGGTATAGGCGGCACTATGGATAAAGCGGCGCTTTTAGCCAAACTAGCCGCGGTAAGAAGCGTCGATAGCAGAAATCCCGACGAGAGATACGCTAAGCTAGAAGACGAACTGCTAGAAATGGCGTGTAAAACGGGCGTCGGTCCGCAAGGACTAGGCGGCGACAATACCGCGGTTAAAGTAAACGTCGAGTGGTATCCTACGCATATCGCGGGGCTTCCGGTAGCGATAAATATCAACTGCCACGCAGCGCGCCACGCCGATATCGAGCTTTAAATCTAAAAGAAAATTAAAGGAAAAATTATGTCAGAGATAAAAAGAATAACCGCTCCGTTTGATAAAGAGGTCGTAAAAAGTCTAAAAGCGGGGGATAACGTGCTAATTAGCGGCACGATTATCGCGGCTCGCGACGCTGCGCACAAGGCGCTAACCGAGACTTTGGCTCGCGGCGAGAAGCTACCCATAAATTTAGCCGGCGAGACCATCTACTACCTAGGACCGACTCCGGCAAAACCGGGTCAAGCTATCGGCGCCGCGGGGCCTACTACTAGCGGACGGATGGATAAATACACGCCTACGATGATAAACGAAGTGGGCATCAACGGCATGATCGGCAAGGGCTACCGTAGCGACGCCGTCGTAGAAGCGATGAAAAAGAGCTGTTGCGTCTATATGGTGGCTATCGGCGGCGCGGGAGCGTTAATTAGCCAAAGTATCAAAAAATACGAAGTTCTAGCCTATCCGGAGCTCGGCCCCGAAGCGGTAGCGAGGCTAACGGTGGAGGATTTCCCCGCGATCGTAGCGATAGATTGCGAAGGAAATAACTTCTACGAGGTAGGCCAAGCGCCTTATAGAAAGATCTGAAATTTTGCTTGCGACCCTTTTAAATTCGCGGTCGCAAGCCCTTCTCGCAAGCGCGGCGCGCGGAAAATTCGCAAAATTTACGGTGCGCTAGCCGATGAAATTTAAACTAGGCTGTGCATTTTAAGCGCCAGCTCTACTTTACCTACTCCCAAACGCATGTCTTTGGCGATTTGTTCGACGCTTTTTCCGGAGTTAAACATCCTTATTATTTGGTCGTTCTCGCCGTCGGCGTTGGGCGTTATCTTGCCTATCGCGCGAGTGCGCTCTTCGAGCGCGTCTATGCGGTTTTTATGCTCGCTGGCGAATTCGTCGATGATGCGTTCTATATTTTTTATCGCCTTTACGATGGGCGTAATTTTTTCGTTGAGGTCGGCTTCTAGTTTAGTTTTTAGTTCCTCTTTTAGAGCGTCCGTATCGTTAGCGGCGTTATCTTGCTTATCGCTTGATAGCGCGCTAAGCTGCTTTTTTAGGCTAAAATTTTCTTGCATCAGCCCCTCGATCGTCCGCTCGAATCTCGCAAATTTCCTATTCGTCTCGCCGTCTTTAATAAATACTAGCGCGATAATGATCGCCAAAACCGCGCACACGGCGCTTAATAAATAAATTTCCATTTTACGTCCTTGCCTGCATTATGAATTTGAGCGCATCCGCCTAATCATCACGCGTTCGCGCGCCGTTACGTAGGACGCCCAGTCGCTCGCGTCCTCTTCGTGCATATCTTTTATTTTTCCCGTGCGCGCGTCTAGGGCGGTTAGGTAAGTCGCTACGTAGCGCTTAGGAAATATCGGCATCAAAATTCTCGCGTAATACGTCCTGCCGACTTCGAATTTAGGCTCGCTTAGCCTAACGTGCTCAAATCCTATGCTCTCTATCTGCGCGCTTTGAGCCAGCGCAATATAGCTCTTTTGATCGCCCGTTACGACGTTACTTAGCTCGTCTATTTTTCTATGAAGCTCTACTAGCAGCGTCAGCAGCACCTGATCGCTCTCTTTGGTTTCGCCGCGAGCCTTCGCGCGTTTTAGCCACGCGCCCAGCGGATCTTCGTCGTCGGGCAAGATCGAATTGTACTCGCGCATAAATTTTTCGTCTCCGAGCTCGTCTAGCTCAAAGTCGATATTAAGCGGCGCGGGGACTAGGCGGATCTCGCTCATAGCGCGCTAATCCAAACGAAAATAAAAAATATTACGCCAAGATATCCGTTTAGCGTAAAAAACGCGCGGTCGATCTTGCTAAAATCTTTTCGTACGATTTTATGCTCTTGAAAAAGCACGCAAGCGCTTACGATAACGCCTAAAAACGCGCTTACGCCCAGCTGCGCCGCCCACGCGAAAAGCGCCCAAAAAACTACCGCTTGCGCGTGAAAGATCGCCGATAAAAATAGCGTAGCTTTTTGCCCGTAAATCGCGGGAATGCTAAAAAGCCCCTGCTCGCGGTCAAACTCCATATCTTGCAGCGAATAAAGCAGATCAAATCCCGCCGTCCAAAACGTTACGCCAAGACACAAAAGCACGCTCCACAGCGTGATCTCTCCCGCTACCGCCACTACGCCCGCTATGGGCGCAAGGCCCAAACAAAGCCCTAGTACCAAATGTGCCGTCTCACTAAATCGCTTAAACAGCGAATAGGCGGCTAAAATACCTAAAATCGGGAAGCTTAACCAAAACGCCAGCGAATTTATCGCGAGCGCGCAAAGCACGAAGATAACGGCGTTAGCCCAGATAAAAAGGCGTAAATTTTCGCGCCCGACGCGTCCGTCCACGCTGGGGCGGCTCGCCGTGCGGGGGTTTAGCGCGTCGATGTCGCGGTCTTCGTAGCGGTTAAACGCCATCGCGAAATTTCGCGCCGATACCGCGCAGATCGCGCCTAAAATCAGTAATTTAAAGCCGAACCAAGTAGAGCCGTTAACCCGCGCGCTAGCCGTAATCATCGCCGTAAAGATAAACGGCAAAGCGAAAACGGAGTGCTTAAAGACAATTAGCTCGCCGATATTTTTTAAAATTTGAACGTATTTTTGCATGTCTTTCTCATCTAAATTTTGGGCGATTTTACCCTTTTTTGCTTTAAAATTCGTTATAATCGCGCCTATTTAAGCCCGAATCGGAGGAAATTTGTTTAAAGAGCTAGCCGTTATAGGCACCACCGCGAGCGGCAAAAGCGCCCTTGCCCTTCGGCTCGCGCAAGAATTTAGCGCCGCGATTTTAAGCCTGGATTCGCTTAGCGTTTATAAAGAGATAAATATCGCAAGCGCAAAGCCTACCCCCGATGAAATCGAGCTTGCGCCGCATTTCGGAATAGACGAAATTTATCCTAACGAGCCGTTTAGCGCGGGATTATTTTTTAAAATTTACGAGCGCGCCAAAGAATTCGCCAAGCGCCTAGATCGCCCGCTAATTATCGTAGGCGGAAGCGGATTTTACCTAAAAGCGATGCTTTCGGGGCTGACGCCTGACGTGCCTAAATGCGCCGCGCCGCGAAATGACGAAATTTACGAGCTAGCGCGAAAAATCGATCCCGAGTTTGCGGAAAAATTTAGCCCGAGCGATAGTTACAGGCTTGAAAAATGGTATCAGATTTACGCGTTTAGCGGCGCCAAACCCTCCGAGTGGCTCGCTAAAAATACCGCTGCGCCCATAATAAAAAATTTGCCGATTTTTGAAATTTTACTAGATACGCGCGAGCTTCGCGAACGTATCGCGCTACGCACGCGAAATATGCTGCAAGCGGGGCTGCTAGACGAGGCGAAATTTTTATTTGAAAAATACGGCGGTCAAATTTTTAGCGAAATTTCGGCGCCTAAAATTTCGCCTTGCAAGCCTTTAAATTCGATCGGGCTTAAAGAGTGCGGGCAGTTTTTACGCGGCGAAATTTTAAGCGAGCGCGAGCTTGAAAATTTAATATCCACGCATACGGCGCAGCTTGCAAAGCGCCAGCGCACCTTTAACCGCTCGCAATTTAGAAAAATCGCGGTCGGCGGCGCGGAGGAAATTTCGCGCAAGATAGAAGAAATTTTAAACGAAGGAAAGCGATGAAGAAATTTATTTTAATTACGGGAGCTAGCAGCGGTATCGGAGCTGCGGCGGCGCGGGCGTTTGCTAGGCGCGGGGAGAATTTGATCTTAGTCGCTAGGCGAGGCGAGATGTTAGAAGCGCTAAAAGCCGAAATTTCGGAGTTCGCGCCGCAGTGCGAGGTTGTGCTTAAAATTTGCGATTTAGCCGCGCCGCAAAACGTATTTGCGCTGTGGGACGAGCTTAAAGATTACCGCTTAAAAGCGCTCGTAAATAATGCGGGCTTCGGCGATTACGGGCTGGCGGGCGAAGAGGATTTACAAAAGTTACAGCGGATGATAAGTTTAAACGTAACCGCGCTTACGCTTTTATCTCACCTTTTCGTGCGCGACTACAAGCGCGAGGAGGCTACGCTCGTAAATATCTCGTCCGCCGGCGGTTATAGCATTGTACCGCGCGCGGTGAGCTACTGCGCGAGTAAATTTTACGTTAGCGCGCTAAGCGAAGGGCTTTACCATGAGCTAGCCGCCGACGAAAACGCGAAGCTGCGCGTAAAAGTACTGGCGCCCGCCGCTACGCGCACCGAGTTCGGCGCGAGGGCTACGGGAGACGCTAATTACGACTACGATGCGAGTTTTAAGCGCTATCACAGCGCGGAGCAAATGGCCGAGTTTTTACTGCGGCTTTACGATAGCGAATTTTGCGTCGGCGTGGTAGATAGAAATAGCTTTGAATTTACGCTGGAAGGGCCGAAATTTAACTTCGCCGGAGCTAAGAAGTAAAAGTAAATCGGCGTAAGATGGCGCGCCTAAATTTTCAAATCGTCGCATATTTTACCAAATAAATAAAAGCGATCGCGGCGCGGCTATTTTAGCATTTTAAGCTGCGCCTCGCACGCCGCTTTATACGGACTTACGAAATTTAGCCCTATGCACTCTTGAAGATATTTTTGCGCCTCTTTGGGCTGCTTTAAGCGCACGTAAATTTCGCCGGCTAGCCCCAGCACTCGCAATCTATCTTCCGGTTTTAGGCGTAGATTTAAGATAAATTTAGCTTCGTCTAGCGCGGCGGGCGCGTCGTCTATTTTAAGCAATGCTGTAGCTAGCATAAAATTTAGCTTAGGCGTAAAAACGTCTATTTTGGCGCGAGTTTGTAGTTGCAGCGCCTTTTTGGCGTACGTGCTGACCGTCGCGAAATCGCTATTTGCAAAGCCGTAGTCACAAATCGCCTCGTAGCATTCGATTATCTTAAAATCCTGTCCACGAAGCTGCTCGATCGCGCTAAGCGTGGCGATAGCCTCCTCGAAACGGCGCAGTTTTAGTAGCGAGTAAAAGCGGTCGTAAAGCGCGGGCGTGGGATCTGAATACTCCACGTTCGCGCCTAGCGAGAGCGCGTCGTTTGCGGCGATTACGGCGTTTGCGTAGTCTTTTTGGCGGTATAAAATTTTACTTAAATTTACGAGCCATTCTACGCGGTCTTCGAGATTTTCCTCTTTTGCGCGAGCTTTGGCAAGCGCTAGCGCGTCTTGGTATCTAGCCGTGCGAAAATAGCAGTTAAAAAGCTTAAATTGCGGCAGTTGAGCACGGTTTACGTCGTAATGCTCGATTAAATTTACGACTAATTCGCAGTCGTCGTCTCTAAAACCTTGTAGCGCTAGCTCGTAAGCCGCTTCGTTTAAAAGCGCTACGCCGCGCGTTAAATTTTGCTCTTTGACCGCGCTAGTATAGCTAAGCGCCTCTTTAAATTTTCGCTCTTTTACGTCTAATTCGAGCTCGCTAATAAGCGCCTTTTGCCCGATTTCGGAGTTTGCGTATTTTTCCATTAGGCTTTGATAGTGCGCGCGAAGTTTCGTGGTATTGCTCTCTTTTAGCTCGAAAAATAATTTATCCAGCGCCGTAGACACCTCTGCTGCGTAATCGCCGTATTTATACTCGTTTTGGTAGCGCTGCAAATATTCGTGCGCTTTGCTTATCTCTTTGGTTTTAGCTAGATTTACGCCCGCGTTTTTAAGCGCGGCTTCGTAAAAATCGCTGCGTTTATCGGAGTTATTTACGATGATTTCATAAATTCTGGCCGCGACGTCGGGCATATCTCTTTCGCTAAAAACGGCCGCTAAATTCATCGCGCGAGCGGCGTCTTTGGCTAGGAAATTTTCATTTGCGTTTAAAATTTTAAGGACGAAATTTTTAGCTTCGTTATATTTTTGCTTATCGATATTGGCGTCTGCAAGCGCTAGCGCGGCGCGGCTGGCCACGTCGATGTCCTTCGTGCCGTAAAGGACGTCTTCGTAAAGCGCTACGGCGTCTTTTGGTCGGCCGCTCTTATAAATGTAGCCCGCGTAGGCTAGCTGGGCTAGCTCGGTAAATTTTGAGCCCTCGTGCTCGCTTTTTAGCATATCTATCGTATATTTCGCGTCGCTTGCTATGCCGTTTTTTAGGTATGATTTTACGATTATGTAGCCCACTTCCGGCGCGCTGCTTTCCGTCGGGAATTTTTTCATCCACGCTTTGGCCTCTTCGATTAGTTCGCTTGGGGTAATACCTTCTATCTCGTCTTGATTTTCGAAAATTTTATCCAGCGCGCGTAGGCGGTAAAGTAAAAATTCGCTCGCGAATAAGCTTTGCGGATGGCGTTCCAGCGCGGTTTTAGACCT
This sequence comes from uncultured Campylobacter sp., assembly GCF_905371695.1. Taxonomy (GTDB): domain Bacteria; phylum Campylobacterota; class Campylobacteria; order Campylobacterales; family Campylobacteraceae; genus Campylobacter_A. The sequence continues at coordinate 16,105 of NZ_CAJPMA010000010.1, forward strand.
ATCTAGCGCGTTTTGGAAAGCACCCGCGTCGTAGGCTTTTTTAATATCCATATAAAGGTCGATGTCGTTGCTATCCATCGTCTCTATCGGAGCTTTATTAAGGTCGAGCGCTCCGACGGTAGGGCGCATTAGATCGCTAAAATCGGGCGCGAAATTTAGACCGCCGCGCTTTTGCTTATCGAATTCGCTTAAATTAGGGTCTATTATAATGCTAAAATGCTTGCCGATCGTAGCGCCTTGCGAAAAGACGTTTTGCGAGTCGTAAAGCTCATGCCTGATAGCTAAAATTCGCGAATTTGCTTTGGGTAAAACGACGATAAAAAGCTTGCCGTCTTGTTTTTTGTATTTAATATCTGCTAGCGGTAAAATCGTGTCCGAAATTTGCGGCAGTATGCCGTCGTCGATCATGCAGACGTAGCGTTTTTTGTCGTAGGCTAAAATTTGCTCCACGCATTCAAAATCTACGTCGTCTCGCAGCTGTAATACGCTATACGGCTTGCCCGACTCCGCGCCGCTGTTTAGGCTGATGCTAAACGCGAAAATATAAACCGGAAATAATAAAGTCGCTAAAAATTTTCTCATCGCGACATTATAGCCTAAAATCCCGCCGCTTGCACGAAATAAGCCGAGCGCTCTAAAATGTCCCGCGCGAATAAAAATGCCGCGCTAACGCCCAAAACGGCGATACCTACGATGACGCGAAGCGCGTTTGAAACGTTTGCGGTATAAAGGCTTTTATCTTGCACGACGGGTTCTTTTAAAAACATAAAGACGACTAATTTTAAATAATAATAAATCGCCACGGCGGAATTTATCATAATAATAACGCTAAGGATTACGTAGCCCGAGTTTATAAGCGCGGCCAGCAAGAACATCTTGCCCCAAAATACGCTAAACGGCGGAATGCCCGCTAGCGCTATCATAAAAATCGCCATAATAACGGCGTAGCTAGGCAAAATTTTCACTATACCGGCGAATTTTTCAAACGGATGCTTAAAACGCCTGTCCCAGCAGACCTTGTCGTCGCAGCGCGCTACCCACAGCATCGCAAACGCGCCTAAATTGGCAAACGCGAACATTATCCAATAAAAAAATAGCGCCGTATTTGCATTCGTATCGCCCGCTACCACCGCGCAAAGTATGACGCCCGCGTGCGCTATGGAGCTGTAAGCCAGCATTCTTTTTACGTCGCGCTGAACGAGCGCGGTTACGTTTGCGATACTCATCGTAGCTACCGCGATCACGTAGAGCATGTCTTTCACCCAGTTCATACCCGAATTAGAAAGCATTTCGAAAAATCTCATAGCCACGATAAATCCCGCGACTTTGGGTACTACCGACATGTAGCCCGCAAGCGGAGAATTCGAGCCTTCGTAAACGTCGGGCACCCAAGTGTGAAAAGGAATTAGCGAGAGTTTAAAACCGATAGCCGAAGCTATAAATACGCATCCGGCTAGCGCGATTAAATTTTGCCGCAAATTAAAATCTTTAATCGCCGAGCCGATAACGGCTATATCAAGCGAGCCGCTAATTAAATAAAACGCCGCGATCCCGAACGCGAAAAAGCCCGCCGATACGCAGCCCATCGTAAAATATTTAAGCGCGGCTTCGACGCTTTTAGGCTTATTGTGAAGCGCGATTAGCGTATAAAGTGCTAGCGAGCTGGTTTCTAGACCTATGAAAATTACGATTAAATTATTCGAGCTTACCATAAACTCAAAACCCGCGATCATAAACAAAAATAGCGCGTAATATTCGTGGATTTTGTATTCAAAATACTCTTTCGCGCCCAGAGCCAACGGGATAAAAAGCGCGCTAGCAAGCAAGATTATCGTCATCGCAAGCAGGCTTACGCCGTCTACTAACAGCATATTAAAAAAGCTCTCGCTAAGCCCGTGAAAATCAAGCACCAGCCCAGCGTTTAGCAAAATAGCGATAATGCAAAATATCGTGTAAAAGCCGCGAGAGAGATCTTTTTTAATCACGCCGGCAATTAGCGTAAATAGCCCAAACGCCGTCATCGTCAGCATCGGCGCGACGGAAGCGAGCGATAGCTCGCGTAAATTTAGCTCTAAAATTTCGTTCATCGCGCTCGCTCCCCGCCGTTTAGTTCTAAAATTTTATCTTTCGTCTGCCTAGACGCCGCGCGCGTCGCCATCTGCTCTATTACGTTTTTTTGCACGCTGATTTCGATCGGCTTTAAAAGTAAATTCGGATAAATTCCAAGCGTTATTATAAGCGCGCTAAGCGGTACGAGCGCGGCTAGCTCTTTATAATTTAAATCGGGTAAATTTCTATTTTTAGCGTTTTCGAGCCGCCCGTAAAATACGCGCCTGTAAAGACTAAGCATATAAACCGCGCCCGCTATTACGCCTATGCCGCCTAAAAAGGCAAACCACGCGTTTGTTATAAACATCCCCGCTAGGCTCGCGAATTCGCCTACGAAGCCGATAGTTAGCGGAAGCCCGATAGCCCCCACGGTAGTAACCGCAAAAATTAGCGCGTATTTAGGCATTACGCTAGCAAGCCCGCCGAATTCCGCGATTAGCTTCGTATGCCTGCGTTCGTAAATTACGCCTACTAATAAAAATAGCGCGCCGCTAACGATGCCGTGGCTAATCATTAAAAATACCGCGCCGCTAACGCCGATTAAATTTAGCGAAAAAACGCCTAAAATCACGACGCCCATGTGCGAGATCGAGCTGTAAGCGATAACTTGCTTCATATCTTCTTGCGCGTAAGCGACTAGCGCGGCGTAAATCACCATAATCGCGGCGATTATCGCCATGAGCGGATAAAGCTGCTCGCTAGCGTCGGGAAATAGCGGCAAACTAAACCGCACGAAGCCGTAAGTTCCCATTTTAAGCAGCACCGCCGCAAGCAACACCGAGCCGATAGTGGGCGCTTGCCCGTGCGCGTAGGGCAGCCACGTGTGAAACGGAAAGCAAGGCGTCTTTACCGCAAAAGCGAGGCCAAACGCGATAAATAGCCAAATTTGCGCGTCCTTGCCGATGCCTATATTATACCAATCAAGCAGGTAAAAGCTCCACGTGCCGGTTGTTTTAAAGTGCCACCAAGCCACGGCTACGATGCCTATTAGCATAAAAACCGAGCCTAAAAAGGTATAGATGAAAAATTTTACCGCCGCGTAAATCCTCTCTCCGCTGCCCCACGCGCCGATAATGTAAAGCATCGGCAGCAAGCTAGCCTCCCAAAACGCGTAAAATACGATAACGTCGAGGCTTAAAAATACGCCCATCATCGTCATTTCCAAAAATAGCACGCTAATTATTAGATGCTTTAAATTTTGCTTGATTTCAAGCGCGATAAGCGCGATAAGGCTCATAAACGCGCTCATTACGACTAAAAATAGCGAAATAGCGTCGGCTGCTACGACGTAATTGATGCCAAGCGCCGGCAAAAGAGCGAAGCGCTCCGCCATTTCAAACTCGCCGCCGCTAAAATCGGCGCGTACCCACGCCGCTATCGTAAGCGCAAGCTCTATAAAAGCTATGCTAACGCCGTAAAATTTTACGCTTTTTTCGTCTAGTAAAAATCCGAGCATCGCGGCGATAGCGGGGAAAAATATAATTAGCGTCAGCATTAAAATTCTCCGATCAGCAAAAATACGAAACTAAGCAGCAGCGCAAACCCGAGCACGATAAGGCGCAGCATCAACGATAAATTGCCGCTTTGCGTTTTATTAGCGACGTTTGCTAAGGCGTTTATTAGCCCAGCGACGCCGTCTACGCCGCGATCTATTATCGCTTCGTCTATCGCGCGGCAAAATTTAGCGGTTCGCGCGTAGTTTGCTATTATAAACCGCTCGTAAAATCGCGGGATAAAGTAATTGTTTGCTAGAATTTTATAAATTTTAAGCTCGCTTACGCGCGGGCTAAATTTGTTAAATTTATACGCCCAGATTGCAAAACCCGCGCTTATCGCAACGAGAGCGAGCGTTAAGATTATCAGCGAAATTTCGGCTAAATGCGAGAGATGGGCCGAAAATTTAGGCAAAACCCTCGTAGTAAAATTTTCAAACTCGTCTTGCAAAAATCCCGCAAACGCGGCTAAAAGCGCAAGCGGCGCTAGGGAGGCGAGCATAAAATTTTTAGCCTCGTGCGGATGAAAATCGGGCGCGAATTTACTCTGCGTAAAAAATACCAGCATTATTAAGCGGAAGCTGTAAAACGCCGTCATCAAAGCGCCCGCGAGCAGCGCGAACCAAACGACGTAATTTCCCTGAGCGAAGGCCGCTTCTAAAATTTTATCCTTCGAGAAAAATCCCGCAAACGGATAAAATCCCGCTAACGCTACCGAGCCGATTCCTGTTAAAATCGCCGTCGGACGCATAAATTTAGCTAATCCGCCCATTTTTTTAATATTAAGCTCGTCGTGCATCGCGTGCATTACGTTACCCGCGCATAAAAATAAAAGCGACTTGAAAAAGGCGTGCGTAACTAGGTGAAATAGCGCGATCCAATAAGCCCCAAGCCCCGCCGCTACGAACATATACCCAAGCTGCGAGAGCGTGGAGTAGGCGATGATCTTTTTTAAATCGCGGTGTATGAGCGCGATGGATGCGGCAAAGACGGCCACGAATGCGCCCAGAGCCGCGATAAAGCCTGAAATCTCGGGCGTAAGGGCGAAAATTTCATTGGCGCGCACGACTAGATAAACGCCCGCGGTTACCATCGTAGCGGCGTGGATTAGCGCGGAGACCGGCGTAGGGCCTTCCATCGCGTTTGCCAGCCACGTGTGAAGCGGAAACTGCGCGCTTTTACCCATCGCGCCGATAAATAAAAGCGCCGCGCAGGCGCTAATGGCGGCAAGATCTACGCGCCCGCTAGAAACCGCGGCGAAAACGTCCTTAAAATTTAGCGAGCCCGTTTCGTAAAAAAGAAGAAATAGTCCCAAAAGCATACCTAAATCGGCTATGCGGTTCATTACGAAAGCCTCGTTAGCCGCGGCGTTCGCGCTAGATTTTTCATACCAAAAGCCGATTAAAAGCCAAGAGCATAGCCCCACGCCCTCCCAACCTATAAAAAGCCCGACGAAATTATCGCTCGTAACTAAAAACAACATACAAAATACGAATAGCCCCAGATAGCTAAAATAGCGGTTAAACCCCTCGTCGCGCTCCATATAGCCGATCGAGTAGATATGCACGACGCTCGCTACCAGCGTGACCGTGCACGTCATCGCCGTGCTTACGGGGTCTATTAAAAAGCTAAAATTTACGTCTAAATTTCCTATCTTAACGAAGTCTTTTAAGAAAAACGCTAGCTCGCCGCCGCCTAAAATTTCTGCCGCTTGCATAAAAGACGCCGCCGCGCTCGCGATTATTAGCGCCGAGCAGACCGCGCCTAGCGGGATTTTCGCTTTCGCGTGCGAAAACGCCCCCGCAATCGCCGCGCTAAGAAGCGGCGCGAAAAGAGAGATTAGAAATAGCGCCATCTCATCCCCTCATATTTCTCATCGAGCTAATCTCGATACTGCCCGTTTTTTTATACCAAAGCAGCAAAAGCCCGAGCCCTACCGCTACCTCGCTAGCAGCCACCGCGATAATGAAAAACGCGGCTATTTGTCCCGTTAAATCGCCCGTAAATTTCGACGCCGCCGCGAGCGCTACGTTCGCCGCGTTTAGTAAAATTTCGCTTGAAAAAAAGAGCATTATTAGGTTGTTTCGCCTCATAATCCCGAAAAGTCCGACGGCAAACATAAGCGCCGCTACGATTAAATAATGATTAGTCGTTATCACCGCTAGCTCCTTTATTCATATCTTTGTGCGCCAGCACGATGCCCGCGACCGTCGCTACCAAAAGCATAACGGCGACCATTTCAAACGCGAGCAGATATTTGCTAAATAGCAAAAGCCCGATCGCTTCAACGTTGCCTAGTCGCGGTTGCGCGCTATGCTGTGCGCTTAGCAAATTTTGCCCGATAATAGGCGCCGCGAAAATTATCGTCAAAAGCAGCGCTATGATGCCGCTAAGCGCGTAGATTAGGCGCGCGGCGCCTTTTGATTTGGCGTCGCTTACCTTTTTACTAACGTCGAAAAACATCATCGAAAACGCGTAAAGCACCATCACCGCGCCCGTGTAGACGATTATTTGCACCGCGCCTAAAAACTCCGCGCCCAGCAGGAAAAATAGCCCCGAGACGAATATCGTCCCGCCCGCAAGCGCGCTCATGGCGTGCAGCACGTCGCGGCTAGATACGCTTACGCAAAAGCAGCCCAGACTTAGCGCGCTAAAAACGTAAAACGCTACGGCTTCATACATTTAGCGTCCTTTTTTGCGAAATTTTCATCTTTGCCCTTTGTTTTTATTTTTAGCGTTTTAAGCTCCGCTTTTTCGCGTTCGCTTACGCGGCGGCTATCGCAAATTTTTTGGATAGCTTTGTTTTTCGTCCGAATATCTAGCTTCGCGCCTTTTAAAAATTCGAGCGTTTTAGCGGGAAATTTTAGATAAATCTCCGCTATCGCCCAAGCCGCCGCCATTTTTACGTAATATCTTTCGTCTTTTTCGTTTTCGCAAATTTTAAAAAACTCGTCTATGCTAAATCCCGCGAGCATTTTCATAAAATAGACGTAAAAAAACCTTTTTTCGTATTCTAAGCTCGAGCACAGGCACTGATTTAGCAGGCGGACCGCGAAAATTTCGTCCTTAAATTTTAGCGCGCAAAATTGATCGCAGACCGCCCAGTTAGGCATAGTTTTAACAAATTCGGCGGCTAGCTTAAATTTTAACTCCTCTTGCTTTAAGCTTAATATTAAAAATCCTTTTAGCAAAAATTCTTCGTGGTAAAAGGGCTCGTAGGCGGAGATTTCTTGCGCGCTTAAAGCTAAAATTTTAGCCAGCTTTTTAACCTCGGGCGTTTTAACGCCTAAAATTTCGGGCTGAAAAATCAGCCTTTGCGAGAAAATTTTAAATTTCTCGTCGGCTAAATTTCGTAAATTTTCGCGCGCTTTATTTTTCATTCTTTGCCTCGTCGCTTGAAATTTCGCCTTGATTTTTAGCGTTTAAAAACTCTATTTCCTGCGCGCACGGCGTCTTTTTGACGCGACTATCCGCGTCTTGGGGCAAGCTGCCGTAACCCGGAAACTCTACCTGCGAGCTTAAATTTTCGCGCGGCGTTAAAAAATCGTCCTTAAAGCCGTAATAAGCGCGCTGCTCGCTTGCCAGCTCGTATTCGCCGCCGTGCACGATGGCAAGCTCGGGGCAGACGTCCGCGCAAAATCCGCAATACACGCAGCGACCTAGATTTATCGAGTAGTTTGCGACCGTTTTGCGCCCGTCTTCGTCTATGCCCGTTTGCATCGCGATGCAGTTGCTGACGCAAATTTTCTCGCATAGCCCGCAGCCGATGCAACGCTCGTTCTGGCTTTCTATAAATCGCATTAGCCTATGTACGCCGCGCTGGCGCGGGGATAGTTCTAGCTTTTGCATCGGGTATTTTAGCGTGTGCGACCGCGAGAAAAGCATCTCTTTAAGCACGACTAAAAGTCCCGTAAATAGCTCGCCTTTAAGCGCCCGCGCCCAAAACCGCATAAATTTTCGCGCGCCGGTTACGGGCGCTACGCGCTCGTCTAGGCGCACGTAAAATCGCGTTTTTTTAGGCTCGTTTTTTAAAATTTCATCGCTCATTTTCTCTCCTATACCAGCGCTACGCCCGTAATTACTACGTTTAATAACGCAAGCGGAAGCAATATTTTCCAACAAAGCTCCATTAGCTGATCGGGGCGCACGTGAGGCCAAGCCGCGCGCGTCCAAAGAAAAAAGAAAAAGACGCAGCTTGATTTTAAAATAATCATAATAGCGCCGGGTACGAACCAAAAGTCGTTAAAACCGCCTAAAAATATTAGCGAAATAACGATGCTAGAAGCGATCATATTCGCGTATTCGCCGATGAAAAACATGCCCCAGCGCATGCCCGAATATTCCGTGCCGTAGCCCGCGACGATCTCGGCTTCGTTTTCGGTTAGGCAAAACGGCGTGCGGTTGCATTCTACGAAGCTTGCCGTTAAAAAAAGAACGAACGCAAGGGGTTGTTTAAAGATTAGCCAGCTAAAAATTCCGCCGTTTTGATAGTCGTTGATATCGGTTAGCGAAAGCGAGCCAGTTAGCATTATAGCGCCTAGTAGCGAAAGTCCCGCGATTACTTCAAAGCTAATTAGCTGCGCCGCCGCGCGAGCCGCGCCTAAAAGAGCGTATTTATTGTAACTGGCAAGCCCCGCCGTAAGCGGCGAAAATACGCAAACGCTAGCCGCGCCCATAACGTAAAGCACGCCTACGTCGACATCGGCTAAAATAGGGCGTATCGTGCGCCCGAATAGCTCGAATTCCGGTAAAAACGGGATGGGCGCCAGCGCGGCGAATGCGGCTACGGCGGAGATTAGCGGAGCGATTAGAAAGATAAAGCGGTTGGAGTTTGCGGGCACGACGTCTTCTTTGGTAAAAAGCTTTATCATATCGGCTACTATCTGTAAAATCCCGGCGGGCCCTACCATATCCGGTCCCACGCGGCGCTGCATATAGGCTAGTACCTTGCGCTCGGCGTAGGTCGCAAGCCCCGCCAGCGTCGCGACGACTAATAAGATTACGAGCGATTTTATTAGAGTTTCGATTATAAAAAACGTCGCGTCGCTCATTTAGGACTCCTTAAATTCGCTAAAATTTCGCGGGTTTGGGCGTTTGTTCGCGCGATTAAATTTCGCTCGTTTTCGCTTTTTAATCCGCAAAATCGGCGCGTTAAAACTCTACTTTTCATTTTTGTCCGCCGCATCTAAAATTTTTGCCGAATTTAGGTTTAAAAATTCGCCGCTAACGGGCGAAATTTCAACCTGCGCGAACCGCGCGCCTTCAAAGATTTCTTCATAAGGTATCATCGGATCGAAATCGCCCAGATACGCGACCTCGCCTTCTAAATTTTTATCGATTTTTACGCTTATGCCGAGCCTTACCGCGCCCTTTTCGATAATCGCCGCGCCGCTAAGTCCGAGCTTTGCCGCAAGGGCGGCGCTCGCAAAAAGCGCGCCCGTTTGCGCGAGCTGACGAGAGCGCGCCGAAAATAGCGTTACGCCGATAGGATTTGCGCGGTAGAGGTTAAATTTTCGCGCGCCGAGAGGCTGCGGGAAATCGCTAAAATTTCGCTCTAAATTTTCGCCGTTTTCTTGCCGCCGCGCATCTAAATCTTGCGCCTGGTTTTCTCCCTGCGCTCGCTCTGCGCTAGCTTTGCTAGAATCTAGCGCTAAATTTTCAAGCTTATAGCCCCTGTGCGCTGTCCCGCCGTTGTCGTAAAAATTTTGCAAATCGTCGAATTTTACCGCCTTAAATCCCGCGCTAACGGGTAGTAGCGGCGTGTAATCGATCGTGTAGCGCGCGCAAAGCCCCAGCGCATTGGCTAGATCGTTTAAAAAATATCCCTCGTGCGCGAGCGCCGCATTCGTAGGCGTTACGCGAGCGTCTACGCTAGTAAAAGTGCCTTCTTGCTGATTTAGCGCGCCCGCGTCGATATCACCTCCGTGCACGCAAAATTTAAAATCGCCCGCCTCGTTGTATCCAAGCGTCGCTCCCGCTTGCGGTTTTGCCGATAGTTTGCAAATTTTAGCTACCCCCAGCGAGTTGGTTCTAGGAGGGATTAAAATGAGCTTAAATCCCGCGTAGCGCTCGATAAGCCCCGCGTATTTAGCAAGCGCCGCGGCGCGAGGCGAGCGGTAAAAATCCTCGCCGATTATTAAAATTTTACGCTCCTTGCCCGCGGCTAGCGCGTCTAGCCTCTCCTCGCTAAGCCCTAGCTCGGACGCGATTTTTAGGCGTTGCAGCTCTATTATTTCTTCTACTTCTTCCGCGATTTGTTTCGTCGCTTCCTCTAAATTTTCGCTTTGTCCGTCTATTTTTTCCGTAACCTCGCGCGTTACGCTTTTTTTGACCGTTTTTTGCTCGGTAAATTTAAACCTGTCTAAAAATTCGCCGACTTCGCGAGGTAAATCGCGCCCGAATTTTGCCAGCAGTAAAAGTAAAATTTGCTCTTCAAGCCCCGCTTCGTGCGCGATAACGTCGAAATTTTTGGAGTATTTGCGAGTTACCGCATCCGCGATAGGATGGAAATAAAACCCGCTCGCTTTATTTATAGTAAGCGCGTTATTTACGCGGTAGCTAACGTTAGGCGCGTCGTAGCGGAGCATCGAGCCCGCGACTACGATGAAATCGCTATTTTTAAGCTCGTTCGTATCTCCGCTATAAACGCTTCGCCCGCAGGCTTGCGAAAATCCTTCCAAAAACGCCTGATACGCGCGCGCCTCGTCGTTAATTAGCGAAAGGTTAAATTTCTCGCGCAGGCGCTCTAAAATCAGCGCCTCTTCGTTGGTTATAAAGCTATTAAATTTTATATTTTTTATCGAGCCGTCTTTAAATTTAGAGACGATTCGCGCGAATTTCGCCTCGTCTTTGCGTGCGCCCGGGTCGTGAAAGTCAAAGCCCCAGCGCGCCGCGCCGTTTAGCTCGCCGAAGTGAAAGTCGTTGGTTACGCGGTAAATTTTCTCGCGTCTATCTTCGATGCCGCGCGGCTTTACTTCGTAATAAAGCAGCTCGCAGTCGCTAAAATGCGGGTTTGCCGCGGGCACGCGGCGCAGTTCCCACGCATTTGAGCTATATTGAAAATCCGCGCTAATTAGCGCGCCTACGGGGCATACGCTCACGCATTCGCCGCAAAAAGAGCAATCAAGCGCGTCTCCCTCGCTCGGCGCGATTAGGCTTTTTTGCAGCCTAGACCATACGGCGAAGGCGTCTTTGGGCATCGCGTCTTTCATCTCTTTGGGTACTTGATCGGCGCCGCGCGGTACCGTTTTTAGCGCGCTTTCGCCGATTTTGTCCTTGCAGACCGTCACGCAGCGCTCGCAGACGATGCAAAGGGCGGGGTCGTAGTTGATAAGCCCCCATTTTTTATGCGGTTTATGCGTGTCGCGGATCGCGTAGTTTTGGCTATTTACGCGCATTTTTTGGGTGAAATTTTGTAGCTCGCACTCGCCGCTTTGATCGCATACGCCGCATTGCAGCGGGTGATTGACGCAGTAGCTTTGCATTATGGCGTTTCGCTCGGCGGCGATTTCGGGCGAGTTTGTTAGGATCTGCATATCTTCTTTGACTTTGGCGTTACAGCTATACACGCGCTTGCCGTCGGCCTCTACCATGCAAAGGCGGCACGCGAGCGTAGGCGAACAGCCCGTAAGATAGCACAACGCGGGGATAAAAACGCCCTCTCTGCGCGCGACGTTTAGAATGTATTCGCCCTCGCGGGCTTCGCAAATTTTGCCGTTTATCGTGATTTTCATCGCGCCGCCTTTTGCGAATTCGGGGTAAAATTTTCGCTCGGATTAGACGAACGCGGCTCGCTAAAATTTAGCGCTAGGTTTCGCGCCGCTTTTCTCGCACAGCCTAAATTTACGCCCTTTTGCCTAAAATTTACGTTCATTTTTTAACCGCGCTTACTAGCTTAAAGTTATAGCCTAAATTTCGCGCGTCCTCGTTTAAAGCAGCGAGCGCTACGGTGCCTTTTAGCGAGGAATCTAGGCGAAATTCCGCCGTCAAGCTAAAATCTCGCGCTTCAAAGATCGCCATATCGCCGTCTTTTAGCTTAGCCGCCGCGGCAAACTGCGCTCCACCCGTAACCTCGCCCGTTTGCGACCAATTTCGCTCCCTCTCGCTTAAATTTTCGCGGTAAAGATAGAGCACGGCGCCGTCGAAATTTTCAAGCTCGCGCGGTTCGTTAGGTTCGCCGCGTCCCTCCGCGCTAAAATCGCTAAAATTTTCGTTTTCGTCCGCGTTTGCGACGACTACGGGCAGGTCTAAAATTTCAAGCAATCTAAATATAGTTTTAGCGTCGGGATGCGCAAAAAACGAAGCGTCTATCACTACGTTTCGCGCGTCAGCCGCCCAAGAGGCCAGCTCGGCGGCCTCCTCCTCGCCTACGTTGCACTCGCCGCTTAAAAATCCGTCGTCAAGCTCGGCGAAATACTCCTCAAACTCGCCGTTTCCGCCCTGCTTATACTTGCAAAGCAGCGCCAAGACGTAGCTAATAGAGCCTATCTCGCAGCGAATTAAATTTTGCGTGCCTAAAATTTTATCTTCAAGCGGCGAAACGTAGATAAACTCGCCCTCTTTTATCTCCCGCGCGAGATTAGGCGCGTCCAAAAAGAGCGCGCTGGCTAGGCTTAAAGTTTTGCCCGGTTTAAAATTTTGAAATTTCATAGTTTTGCCTTTTTTACGGTTAAAGTCCAATCTACTTGGTTAAATTTTAGCGACGTCGTTATCTCGCAGCCGCTTTGAAGCGCTAAATTTAGCGCGTTTTCTACCGCGCTAAAATCGCCTATTTCAAACAAAAATATTATCGCTTCGCCCGCGTCCGCGTCCGCTAAAATTTCGCCCATCTCGCCTAAAAATTCAGCCTTTAAATGACGAAGATCTATGCGCCTCATCGATCCACCTCGCCTAAGATGATATTCGTGCTGCCGATGATCGTCGCCACGTCTGCGACGTAAGCGCCTACCAGTAGCTTTTCGTAGAGCGCGCAGTGATAAAAGCTAGGCGCGCGCAGTTTTAGGCGGTAGGGGCTTGCTTGACCGTCCGAGTTTATAAACACGCCTAGCTCGCCTTTTGGCGACTCGCTGGCGAAGTAGATTTCGCCCTTACGCGGGCGCACGCCTTGCGTGATTAGCGTAAAATGCTGCATTACGGAGTAGTTTTGCGTCATTATCTGCTCTTTTGAAGGGCTGACGAACTCGGGCGCGTCGGCGATGATCTGCGGGGCGCTTGCGGCGTAAAGAGCGGCGCATTGGCGTAAAATTTCGGCGCTTTCGCGCATCTCGCGCATATAAAGCGTATATCTAGCGTAGCTGTCGCCCGCGCTTGCCACGGGTACGTCAAAGTCTAGTTCGTCGTAGATTAGATAGGGCTGTTCGCGCCGCAAGTCCCACTCTACGCCGCTAGCTCGCGCCGTTACGCCGCTGCACCCGAGATCTAGCGCGTCCTCGCGGCTTATTACGCCTACGTTTTCTAGGCGCATTTTCCAGATACGGTTTTGGCTTAAAAGAGCCTCGTAGGTATCGATCGCGGCGGGTAGGGCGTCTATAAATTTTAGCATCTCATCCGTCCAACCGCGCGGTAGATCAAGCGGGACGCCGCCGATACGCATCGCGCTGTGAGTTAGGCGCGCGCCGCAGTATTTTTCCATTAAATCAAGCACGTATTCGCGCTCGCGAAACGCGTATAAAAACACAGTCATCGCGCCGATATCAAGCGCGTGCGTGGCTAAAAACAGTAGGTGCGAGCTAATGCGGTTAAGCTCCAAAAGCATCGTACGAATGATCTGCGCGCGCCGCGGCGCCTCTACGCCGCACAGCCGCTCGACCGCCTCGCAAAAGGCGTAATTATTTGCCGCCGAGGCGATATAATCGACGCGGTCGGTAACGGGGATAAACTCCTGGTAGGTCATATTTTCAGCCATTTTCTCCACGCCTCGGTGCATGAAGCCGATTTCCGGCATCGCGCGGACTACGCGCTCGCCGTCAAGCTCTAAGACCAGTTTTAGCTGTCCGTGCGCGCTTGGGTGCTGAGGTCCGAAATTTAGGATCATTTTGCCGTCGTTTCGCTCGAATTCTATGTTTTCGTAAAACGGCTTTAAAATATTGGGCGCTTGACTCACGAACGATCCTTTTTTGCGGCTAAATTTACCGCAAGCGGCGATTTAGCGGCGAATTTAATGGTTCTCACGGGCGCTCCTTTAAAATTTCGCTCTCGCCGCGCCTGATTTTTTTTACGAATTTTACTCCGCCTTTTTCTTGATATTCCTCTTGCGGTAGGTCTTTTGCGAGCGCGCCCGCATCGTTATCTCGGTAAAATTTCGCGAAATTTAGCGTATCTTTGCTGTCTATAAACGCCGCGTCGCGGTTCTCTTCGCCGATCTCGTCCCTGCGCTCGCGCCCGAAAATTCTATCCACTTCGTACCAGCGCGCGTGCTCGTCGCCTTGAAGCGGATAGGATTTTAAGAGCGGATGGCCGACCCAGTCGTCGGGCATTAAAAGGCGCTTTAAATTCGGATGCTGCGCGATCAAAACGCCGCTCATATCGTACATTTCTCGCTCCGCCCAGTTCGCGCAGGCGTAAACCTGCGTTACGCTTCGTAACATTTCGGATTTACTTACGAAGCATTTGACGCGCGTTCGGCGATTTTTCGAGATCGATAGCAGCTGATAAAATACCTCGTAGCCGCCTTTTTGAGCGATAAAGTCGATCGCGCCCAGATCGCTAAGCTGCTCGTAGCCGAAATTTTTAAGCGCCGATAAAGCGGTAAAATTTTGTAGCGCGTTAACGTAAACTACGAGCTGCCCGAATTCTACGAAAGCCTCTAAAATTTGCGCTTTCGCGTCCGTTAGCGCCGCGATCTCGCCTTCAAAGACGCCGCCTTCAAAGGCTTCGCGCTCCACGTTTTGCGGCACGAAAAATCTATCGGCGTAATACTGCTTTTTTTGCGCGTCTACGCGGTTTTCAAAGCGCCTCATCGCCGCTCCTTCGCGCCGAAATTTCGCGCGGAATTTTTACGTCCGTTTCCGCCCGCGTCGCGCCTAAAATTTCGCGCGCTTTAAAATTTTCGTTCGGAATTTTCGCGTCCGTTCTCATCAGGCGTCCTTAAAGTCTAATTTTTTAGGCTCTTGCGCTCTAAACGCGCTTTGGCGGCGGATCTTTTTTTGCAGGATCATCAGCGCGTATTGCAGCGTCTCGG
>NZ_CAJPMA010000011.1 GCF_905371695.1 uncultured Campylobacter sp.
TTTTCGGCGTAATTTATAAACCCATCTATCGCCCAAAAACCGAGCGTTTTTAGATCGCTAATTAGCGCGTCAGATTGCAGGTTTTGTATATTTTCGCCGGCGCGCTCGAACTCCGCCGCGCTTAGGCTCGCTACCGCGGGCGTTATCTCGATGCTTTCAAGCTCGTTTTTTAGGCTAATTTGCGTGGCGGTAGAGTAGTTGCGAATGCTCTCTACCTCGCCGTCAAAAAGCAGCACCCGCGCGGGTGCGTCGCTCCCTACGCTAAAAACGTCTATAATCTCGCCGCGCGCGCTAAATTCGCCCTCGCTTTCTACGATATCCACCGGCTCGTAGCCAAAGCGTATAAGCTCGTCGCAAAGCGCGCTAATATCTAGCTTGTCGCCGAATTTTATCTCGCGCGTTTTTACGTGATTTTGTGCGGGAAGCGGGTGAGTCAGCGTGCGGAAAGGAGCTATCAGCAGCTTTTTACCGCCGCATTTATAATACGCGCTAAGCGCGCTAGTTATCTCAAAAAGCTCGGCCGAAAAGCTTCGTAAATCATCGCCTCTACGCGCGCGAAAATCGGGCAGCTTAAACGCGCTAAACCCCGCAAATTCCGCCGCGTCCGCGACTAGCGCAGCCTCGCGCTCGTCCTCGCAAACTAAAATTTGAACCTCGCCGCCGCTAGTTAAAAACTCATAAACTTTTGCTTGCATCAAACTGCCTTAAAAACGCTTCGACTAAATAAAACGAACCGAACGCTAAAAAAATTTCATCCGTTTTTCGCGCCGCTTCTTCTCGCGTAAGTCCCGTAAATTTCGCGCACGGCACGCCGAGTTCTTTTAAAAATTTAGCCGCTTCCCCACCCGCGGTGTCGCGTCCGACGCTCTCGTATTCAAAAATTTCTACGCGCGAAACGATAGGCGCCAACGCACGCAAAACCGAGCGATAATCCTTGTCGGCAAAGGTATTATAAATTAACGTAAGCTTTTGCCCGCTAAATTTAGCCGCGATCGCCTGAGCGCCAAGCTCGTTGTGCCCGACGTCGGCAAATACGTTAGAAGCGACTTGTTCGCAGCGTCCGCGTAGGCTTAAAGCCTCTAAATTTTTGATTTCGAGCGCACCGGTTAGCCTTTTTGCCGCCGCGCAGGCAAGGATAAAATTCGAAAGCAAAAATTCGGGCAGGTTAAATTTTACGGCGTAAGCGGCTACCTTTTTAGCGTCTAGCGCGTCTAAAATTTCGGCGGCGAATTCTAGCCGAACCCCTTTTTTGGCCGCTTCTAGGCTTGCTACGTGAAAACAAAGCGCGTCCATATCGTCATTTAGCAGCGCGTCCGCGCCGGCGCTCATCGCGGCGAATTTCGTCTGCGCGATATCTTGCAAACTCTCGCCTAAAACGCCCGTGTGGTCGATACCTACTGGCGTAAAAAGGCTAAGACGTTTATCAAAAACGTTCGTCGCATCGCGCTCGCCGCCCATCCCGGCCTCGCATACGAAATAATCGCACCCTTCGAAAACTACCGCCGCAAGCAACGTGGCGTATTCGAAATAGCTGGTTTTTACGCGAAATTCCTCGTCTAAAAGCGCGTAAAGACGCTCGTGCGCGCGGTTTAGAATTTCGTCGCTTACTTCGCCGCCGTCTAACCAGTATCGCTCGCGAAATTCAAATATATGCGGACTAGTGTAATGCCCGACGCACGCGCCTTTTAGCCTTAAAATTTGCGCCAAAAACCGTCCCGTACTACCCTTGCCGTTCGTACCGATTACGTGGATGATTTTAGGCGGATTTATTTTGCCGCTTAAGCTCCGCCACGCGCGCGGCATTCTCGTATAGTCGATCTTTTTGTAAAACATCGGCTTGGTTTTTAAAAATTCGTTCAGGTTCAAAATTTACTCGATAATCTTAGGCATTACGCGGTTGCGACCCGCTTCTTTGGCGGCGTAGAGCATTTTATCGGCACTTTCTAGCGTAAGGGTTTCGCTGATATTAGCGCTTCTAGTAGCGATGCCCGAGCTTATGCTGACCGCAATGCGCTCGTCTTTATATATAAATTTAAAATTTTCAATCATCGCGCAGAGCTTATCGGCGAATTTTACGGCGTCGTTTAAGCCTGTATTAGGCAGTAAAATCACAAACTCTTCCCCGCCGTATCTGCCTATAAAATCGATTTTTCTAGACTGGCTTTTAAGAATTTTAGCCACTGCGGAAAGTACCGCGTCGCCGGCGTCGTGTCCGTAGTTATCGTTAATATTTTTAAAAAAATCTATGTCGATAAAGCATATGCTAAAATCCGTCCCGTAGCGCCTATACGCGATCTCTATCTGCTCGATCTCGTGCATTAGCGCACGCTTGGTGCCCAGTTTGGTTAAAAAGTCCTCCTTGCTCTCCAAACGCGCGGCTTCAAGCTCTTTTTCAAGGATATTTACGCGCTCTTGAAGCTTTAAGATCGTAGCTTGCTTAATGCCCATCTCGATGCCTAGTCCGCGGCTTTCGATCTCTAACGCCCCCGCGATATCAAATAGCGTATTTCGCACCTGCTCGATACTATTTACGCCTAAATTTACGCTACTTAGATCGTTTTTAATACTTTCAAATCTATCCGAACTGCTTTTTGAATTCTCGGCGATTTTGGCTATTTTTTGACTAATGCTGCCTAAAATCCCGTTTAAAGAGCTAAATTTCGCCTTAACTTCGGCTCTGTCGGCCTCTATGCGTTTATAGACGAAATATTTGATTTTATTTTGCATATCCTTACGTTTTAAATACGCCGGAGTTTTTTTAATCTCGCTTTTTAGCTCGATTAGCTCGTCGTAAAGCTCTGTCGAAAGCGAAGGTTCCAACCCCATACAAATAAGCTCTATGATCGCGTGCGCGCCCGAATCGTCGTTTTTAGAAAGATAGGCTTCAAGCTCGGCGCACATGACCTTTAAATCGTCGAAATTTCTAACGCCGTAGCATTTTAAAAATTCCAAAAAATCGTCGTTATAGCCGTTTATGAAATTTAACCACCTCTGCTTCATTTCATCAATCGCCGTAGCGTCGAATTTTCGCACGAGAAAGCGCATGCTATCCTCGGCCAGGCTTTTTACCTCTTTATTATGCAGCATCGCCGTAGCTTGTAAAATTCGCCTAGCAAAAGCGTTTAGCGCTCTTTCTTCTTCGCTTTGTTCGCTTGCTAGTTTAATGCCTTGCGCGCTGCCGCTAAGCAGCCTAGCCGTAACGAACGCTACGAATTCGTCGATAGTTTTTATGTTTAGTCCGAGCGCTTGGCTTTTATACTCGCCTCCGAGCCGAGAAATATATTTTTCTATTTTTCGGCTTTCTTCCGTACTAAAACCGTATTTTTTAGAAATTTGATTAAATGCTTCGGTGTAATTTTCGGGCGTTAGCATGAGATGGCGCTCTTTGATCTCGCCTAGCGCCTCCTTAATAATTTGACTAACGGTTATTGCTGCCATTTTGATAAGCTTTTATGGCTAAATTTGCGATATATTCGTCAAACGCTTCTTTGGACGCCTCTTTGATTGCTTCGAATTTATCCGTATCGCTTATGATACTATCGGCGTAACGCGTGCTTTTAGACCTTCTAGCGACGCTAAAATCATGCTCTCCGCTAGCCGTCGTCTCTACGATTTTGCCGTCTTTAAATTTCGTCTTATAGCTTAAATTTAAAACGATTTTATAAGAAGTTATGTAGCCGTATTGATCGTAAACCGTCGCTTGATAATTAATCGATTTAATAGACACGGTTATAGAGCTTTGCGCGTTTTTATCGTCGCTTAGAGCTCTATTTAGGCGCGATACTATCCCTTCTTTTACGGCGTCTTTTATAAAAACGCTATTTTTGGGCTCGACCTTGCTGATTATCACGTCTACGTATACGGGATCGCCCAAGACGTCTTGCGTAATTTTAGATACCGGCTTATATCCGCACCCCGCCGTTAAAAAAGCTAATAAAACCGCAAAAAAAATCTTCAAATTTTATCCTTTAATTACCAAATTTACGAGCTTGCCCTTGACGTAAATTTCTTTAATTATCTCTTTACCTTCTAGCCATTTAGCTACGTTTTGCTTTGCGGCGTTTACGGCTTCGATTTCGCTTACGTTTGCCGCGATTTCAAACTCCGCGCGCTTTTTGCCGTTTATCGTAACGGCTAAATTTATGCTATCTTTTACGAAAACTTCCTCTTTTATTTCCAGCTCGCCGAAATTGGCTCGATTAAACAGCCTGTCGCTAAGCTCGCAAGCGATATGCGGCACGATGGGTTCTAGCAAATTTAAGATAATAAAAAATGCCTCTGCGGTAACGTCCTCGTTATCCTGCGCGTTTACGGCGTTTAGCGCCTCCATACACGCGGCGATTAGCGTATTAAACGCAAAATTTTCGTTATAAACCTCGCGCGATTTTTTTAGCGCCTCGTAGACCTTTAAACGCGCATATTTCTCGTCTTTACTTAAATTTTCGTGGTTTATGGTTCCGATTTTCTCGCGCGGCGCGATACTTTGGGCTTTATCCCAAAGACGGTTTAAAAATCTAAACGCCCCTTCGACGGCACTGTCGTTCCATTCAAGCTCCTTTTGCGGAGGCGCGGCGAAAAGAATAAAAAGACGCGCGGTATCGGCGCCGTATTTATTTATAATATCGTCCGGATCTACGGTGTTGCCCTTGCTTTTACTCATTTTTTTACCGTCTTTTAGCACCATTCCTTGCGTCAGCAGGTTATTAAACGGCTCGTCGTCTCTTAAATAGCCCAAATCGCGCAAGACTTTTTGGAAAAAACGCGCATAAAGCAAATGAAGTATCGCGTGCTCGATACCGCCGATATACTGATCTACGTTCATCCAATAATCCGTGCTAGCCCTATCTAGCGCAACGCTCTCCCAAGTCGCGGGGTCGCTTGCGTATCTGGCGAAATACCAGCTGCTCTCAAAAAACGTATCCATCGTATCGGTTTCGCGCGTCGCGTCGCCGCCGCATTTAGGGCATTTACAAAATTTCCACGTCGGGTGTTTATCTAGCGGATTACCCTCTCCGGTAATTTCTACGTCTTGTGGTAGGGCTACGGGCAAATTTTCGAGTTTTTCTGGTACTACGCCGCAACGTTTGCAATGAACCGTCGGTATCGG
This sequence comes from uncultured Campylobacter sp., assembly GCF_905371695.1. Classification (GTDB taxonomy): domain Bacteria; phylum Campylobacterota; class Campylobacteria; order Campylobacterales; family Campylobacteraceae; genus Campylobacter_A. Next base: position 5,108 of record NZ_CAJPMA010000011.1, read on the forward strand.
CGCCCCCCAGTAGCGCTGGCGCGAAATTCCCCAGTCGCGAAGCTTAAAATTTACGACTCGTTTACCTAAACTGCGCGTTTCAAAATGCTCGATTATCGCGGTTTTAGCCTGCTCGCTAGAAAACCCGTCTATAAGCGGAGAATTTATCGCAATGCCGTATTCGCCGTATGCTTTGCCGCTTTCCGCCTCGCCGCCGTCTTTGGGCGCTACTACGCATTTAATAGGCAAGTTAAATTTGCTAGCGAATTCATAGTCTCTTTGATCGTGCGCCGGCACCGCCATTATCGCGCCGCTGCCGTAATCTACTAAGATAAAATTCGCAGTCCAAACCGGAACGCGCTCGTTTGTTAGCGGATGAAGGACGTAAATTCCTAAAAATACGCCGTCTTTATCGCTTGCTTGGCGCTCGCGCGGACTTTGGTTTAAGATAGCCTTTACGCGAGATTTATCCTCGCTTCTTAAAATTTTAGTTTCAAGTAGGGCTTTTACGATAGGATGCTCTGGCGCGAGAGCCGCGTAACTAACGCCGTATATCGTGTCGGGGCGCGTAGTAAATACGCTAAATCCGTCGAATTTTTCGCCCAAAATTTCGCGCGACGCGTCGTCTAGGTGAAATTTAAACTCCATACCGAAACTTTTGCCTATCCAATTTTCTTGCATCGTAAGCACCTGGGCGGGCCACTTGCCTTCAAGAGTTTTTAGATCGTTTAATAACTCGTCTGCGTATGCGGTGATTTTTAGATAATATCCCGGCAGCTCGCGCTGGACGACTTCGTTTCCGCAGCGCCAGCAGCAGCCGTCCTCTACCTGCTCGTTTGCAAGCACGGTTTGATCGAATTCGCACCAGTTTACGACGGCACTTTTGCGGTATACCAGCCCCTTTTCATACATTTTTATAAAAAAGCTCTGCTCCCACTTCGTATAAAGCGGATCAGACGTAGCAAGCTCTCTTTCGCGCGAGAAGCTAAAACCTAGCGCGGCTAGCTCGCCTCGCATGTAATCTATATTTTCGTAGGTCCATTTTCTAGGGTGAATTTTATGCTTTATCGCCGCATTCTCGGCAGGCATACCGAAGCTATCAAAACCGATAGGATGAAGTACGTTAAAGCCGTTTTTTCGGTAGTAGCGAGCTAGCGCGTCGCCTATGGAGTAGTTTCTAACGTGTCCCATATGAATGCGCCCGCTAGGGTAAGGAAACATGCTTAAAATATATTTTTTAGGCAACCGGCGGCTATCTTTGGGCTCGAATTCTCCGCTTTTAGCCCAAATTTCTTGCCATTTTTTTTCGATTTTTAAAGCTTCGTATTTGCCTGACATAAATTTCCTTTTAAAATTCTTCTTGCGCTTTGCTCGATTCTATTAGCACGAGCGCCAGCGAGAATACGTTTGCGATAACGGCGCCGATAGCTAGCGAGTAGCAAAGCGTCGCGTTTCCCGTAGTTTGCAGTGCTATAAAAGCGGGGATCAGGTGTAAATCCGCCACCAAAGAGCTTGCAAAAAGCTCCGCCGAAAGTATATTTTTAACGCCGATTTTAAGTAGCGTCGATACTAAATTTACGCTTGCCGCTATAAATAACGCGATTTCGTTTTTGTCGTATAAAAATTCCGCCGTGGTCGTTAGACTCATCAGCGCGAAAAATATGTAAATTACCTTTCCCCAGTTCATGCCTACCCCCTTATACGACACCCTTTTCAAACATAGCGCGCTCTCTTTCGCGCTCTTTTTTTAAGCGCTGTTTCTCGGTCTCGCGACCTCTGTAATGCTCTATACTAAATTTAAACCATATCAAAAACGGAGCCGCGATATAAATCGAACTAAACGTTCCCACGACGATACCTACGATTAAAACAAGCGAAAATCCGTGTATCATATCTCCGCCGAATAAAAATAGCACTATGACCGTCATCATCGTAGTTCCGGAGGTTAATATCGTGCGCGATAGCGTAGCCGAGACCGATTCGTTTATAATTCCCTCGATATCGGTTCGTTTGCTCTCTTTTATACCCTCGCGGATGCGATCGAAAATTATGATCGTATCGTTTAGCGAGTAGCCTAGCACTGTCAAAACCGCCGCTAACGTGTCTAAATTTACTTCGATATTAAATAGACTAATCGCTCCGACCGTAATAAGAATGTCGTGAATTTCGGTCGCTATCGCCGCAAGCGCAAATCTCCACTCGAAACGAAATCCGATATAAATAAGTATGCCTACGAACGAAATCAAAATCGCCATTAAGCCTTTCGTGCGCAGCTCGTCGCCTACTTTTGGACCTACGATATCTACGCGCCTAATCTCTAAATTTCCGGTATCTTTAAGCAGCTGCTTAACCTCCGCGCCGATATCAGAGCCCAAATTCGAGCTAGAACCCGCAAACCTCACTACTACTTCGTTTTCGCTGCCGAATTCCGTAACCGAAGCGCTCTTTAAAATTTCGTTTCCGGCAAATGCTTCGCGAATCTTATCAAGCGGCGCTTTGGAATCGTATTTTATCTGTATTAAAGTGCCGCCGGAAAAATCGATCCCGTAATTTAGTCCCTTCGTAGCGACCAATACGACCGAGCCGATTAGCAAAAATATCGCAAGCCCTACCGAAGCGAATTTTAGCCTCATAAACTCGTAAACTTTGTCTTTTGAAAAAATTTGCATTTAAACCCTTTTATAACCGAACCAAAGCCCGATTTTGCCGCTTTTTTCTATCTTGTCCATTAGCGCGTCGAAAATTCCGTGCGTACCTAAAATCGCGGTTATCATGGATGCGATTATACCGATACTCATCGTCACGGCAAAACCTTTAACCGGGCCCGTACCGTAGGCGTAAAGCACCGCAACGGTAATAATCGTGGTTAAATTAGAGTCCACGATCGCGCTCATAGCATTTTCGTAGCCTTTTTGCACGCTGGTTCTAAGGCTGGCTCCGGCACGTAAAAGCTCGCGAATTCGCTCATTAATGATTACGTTAGCATCGACGGCCATGCCGATGGTTAGCACGATGCCCGCCATTCCGGGTAGCGTAAGCGTTGCGCCGAAAAGCGCCATCACGGCGATTAGAATAAAAATATTCGCGGTTAGCGCGATATTTGCTATCACGCCCGAAAGTCCGTAGTAAAACACCATAAATAGCACCACCAAAGCCGATCCCGACGCGAGGGCGAGCATGCTTTGATTGATGCTGTCTTGCCCGAGGCTAGGACCGATACTGCGTTTTTCTAAAATTTTAACCGGCGCGAGCAGCGCTCCCGAACGTAACGCGATCGCTACGTCGTGCGCTTCGTCGATCGTAAACCCGCCGCTTATCTGACCGCTGCCTCCGCCGATCCTCTCGTTAATGACGGGCGCGGAATAGACTTTGCCGTCAAGCACGATAGCTAGGCGCTTACCGACGTTTGATCCGGTAAAGTCGCCGAAAATTCTAGCACCCTCGGAATTTAGCGAGAAATTTATAATAGGCTGATTTTGCTGAGAAAACGCGACTTTGGCGTCCGTAAGCATAGCCCCGTCAAGCACGGGAACGTTTTTTATTACGTACTTTACGCGCTCGTCTTTGGCGTCCGGATAAATCACGTCGCCGTAGCTTTCAGCCGTCGCCGCATCCATAATTTGCGCTTGATCTTGTCTCTTTTCGTCAAGCGCCATAAGCTGCAAATGCGCCGCGCGGGCGATTAAATCGCGCGCTCGTTGCTCGTCCTCGGCGGTTTTAATACCCGGAAGCTCGACTAAAATTTTATCCTCGCCCTGCTTTGCGACGGTAGGCTCCGCAAGACCAAACTGGTCAAGACGGTTACGAATAGTCTCGACCGCCTGCGAAATGGCGTATTGAATAGTCGCCGCCCTCTCCTCGTCCGTTAGCGTAATAACGTATTTTAGATTGTCTTTTTGGATATTTAGCCCAGCTATTTCTTTAAGAGCGTTATCTACTTTCGGAGCTTCGTCGGGATCTAGCACGTTAAATTCCACGCTATCTTGCCTAATCTTAAATTTATCGATTAATACGTCCTCTTTTTTGGCGTAATAATTTATACTGCCCGCGATAGATTTAATCTTAGAATGTACAGCCTCTTCGGTCTCTACGCCCAGCAACATGTGAAGCCCGCCTTGCAAATCGAGCCCTAGCGAAATTTTAGCGCCGTTAAGTTTGTCGGTAAAAGACGGAAGCGAAAAAACTATGCCGAAAATAAGCGTAACTAAAAGAATAATGAGCTTAAACGTTACTTTTGCGCTACGCATCTTACGCTTCGATCTTTTTAGCGACGAATTCGCGAGATACCCGCACGATTACGTCGTCGTTAAGTTTAACTTTGATAAAATCGTCCTCGGCTTTTATCACTTCGCAGACTAATCCGCCGTTGGTTATTATTTTATCGCCCTTTTCTAGCGCGCTAAGCATTGCCGCATGGGCTTTTTGCTGTTTTTGCTGCGGTCTGATAACTAAAAAATAAAATATCGCGAAAAGCACGATAAGAGGTAGCAATGAGGCAAAAAAATCTCCGTTTTGCATGGGTTTCCTTATGGTTAAATTTTTTGAGGGCTCATTTTAGCACTAAAATTATAATAAAAGCCTTTGTCGGCGCGATTTTAATTTCTAATTTTATCTATTTATCGGTTTTCGAGCTTAAAATTTTAGATTTTATCTCGCCGTTTTTATTTTTAGCAGGCATTTGCGTCGTTATCAATTTACCTCGCTCCGGCTACTTCGCAGCGGGATTTTTCGTCGGAATTTTATGGTTTTATTGGATTAGTTTTAGCTTCGTTTATTACGGGCTTTCGTGGCTTATCCCGCTCGTGATTTTAGGCATCGGAGCGATCTACGGCGCTTTGTTTTTAACCGCCGCGTTTCCGAGCTTTGTCTGTCTTCGCGCGATCGTGCTGTTTTTAATTAGTTACGTCCATCCGTTCGGCTTTAACTGGTTAAATTTCGAGGCGGCGCTAACTTTGGGGGCGTTTGATCCGAGCGCGCGCGGGCTGATTTTCATATTTTTAGCCGCAATCTGCCTCGTTTGTCTGCCTAAATTTTACAAATTAGCAAGCATTCTTTGTCTAGTTTTCGCGCTTCAAATTTCAAGCAAAGAGCCGCGTTTTTTACCTTTTGAGGTAGAGCTTACCCAAACTAACGTCGCTCAAAAAATGCGCTGGGATAAGCAGATGAAAGACGAGTTTATAAACCGAAATTTAGCGATGATAGACGATGCGATAAACTCGGGCAAACGCCTAATAATCTTTCCTGAAAGCGCGTTTCCTACCTTCATGACGCACGAGCGCGAGCTGCAAAACGAGCTAAAAGAAAAATCGCGCCGCATCGCCGTCGTCGCGGGCGCGTTAGCTTACGAAAACGGACAAAACTATAATTCGGCGTTTTTATTCGACGGCGGGCGAATGCAGAGGTTCGATAAATTTATCTTAGTACCCTTCGGCGAGGAAATTCCGCTACCCGGTTTTATTAAAGACTTCGCAAATCGCGTATTTTTCGGGGGCGCTAGCGATTTTATCGGCGCAAAAAGCGTAAGCGATTACGAAATAGACGGCGTTAAAATTAGAAGCGCCGTCTGCTACGAAGCTACGACGGACCCGCTATTTGCGGGAGATTTTAGCGTAATGATCGCAATCACCAATAACGGCTGGTTCACGCCTAGCACGGAGCCCGCGTTGCAGAGGATTTTGCTAAAATACTACGCGACTAAATACGGCAAAACGATCTACCACGCCGTAAACGGCTCGCGATCGGAAATTATTATGCCAAAGCGCGCGTTAATAAATTTTTAAGGAATAGGGATGAGGAATTTTATATTTACGGCGGGAATTTTACTCTGCGCGCTCGTTTTTACGGGCTGTACGGGCAAGACGCTACCCGCAAGCATGCAAGCTAGCGAGAAAATTTTAGCCGTAAGCGAAGAAAACGGTAAAATTTATCTAATCGGCGAAATTTACGACTATGAATTCGGCGCGAATTTCGCCGCAAGCGAGGCGAAAATTTTAACGCTTGCGAAGAATACGAGCGCGGTCTCGCACGCCGGAGCGCTAATTACGATCAATAAATACGAAGACGGCGAAAAGGCGTATTTCGAGCGAGAAATCGTACTAAAAAAGAGCAAGCTGTCAAAAAGCGCGCAAGCGGCGCTATCAAACGACGCGGATCAAAAAGCGCCCGCTAGCAGCGATGATTTTTGGTTTTATTACAAAAGCGAGGGGCGGTATCTTAAACGCTTGCCGCAACGAGACGAAATTTTACACAAGCACGCATTTGCCGAGCCTCGCGAATATCCGGCTAAAATAATTTATGATAGCGGCGAAATGAGCGAGCGCGATAAAAAGACCAGAACCGACGTGGAAGGACTAATAATCCTGCCGCTAATGATGCCCGCGCTAATAATTCATAATTTAATTACGGGCGGGCAATAGTTACTCGCCCTCCTTGCCAAGCACGATCTTTCTAATTTGCGCAAAATGCGGCTTTACTTCCTTGAAAAACGGCTCGTCCGCGTTCGCCATTAGCGTCTCGCCGAATAATTTTAACCCGACGAACGCGCTAGTCGCAGTCTCGTCGCTAAGGCGAAATTTAACCTTCATCTTCTCTACCGTCTCAAAAATATCACCCATCGTTTCTATGTCGAATTTTAGCCGCTTACCGACGTCGCGACCGTCTTTATCCTGCGTATGGACGACTGAAATTTCATATTTATTGGTTTTCATTTTCCCTCCTAAAATTTAGTAATGAAATGATAGCCTAAATCAAATAATAAACGCAAATTTTAAAAATTGGCGGCGACTAAACGGGCGGCTAAAATTTAGGCGTTTTTGCGCTTGCGAAATAGCAACCGAATTTCAAATACTGCGCAAAATATACATGCCGCCGCAAAACGTCGATAACCATTTGTATTAAACTAACGTTTGAAACTACGATAACCGATGCCGGTAACCCCGATATTGCGAAGTCGCTCATAAAAATACTAAAAAGCGAAACGAAAAATCCGTTTACCGACCGTTTTTGCCTTACTCATTAAACAGACCATGCCTTTTATTATCGCGTAAAAAGCAAACCGCTGCGTACCGATTTGCAAATTTAGCGCGCTTTTAATGAGTAAATTTTAATATCCCTTGCGTGCGGCGTCCGCGTCGGTTTCGCCTTCGGTTTTGGCATGAACGTGTAAGCGAGCATAAATTCGTTCAAGACGAGCATAAATTATTCGTTTTTCAGCATCGTTTCGCCGTTTTTGCCCGCGAGGGAGTTTGTTTATCTGTTTTTACGCAAGGAGCGGCGAAAGCGGACAAAATCTTACGAAATGCCTTAAAAATTTTAAGAGTAAATTTAAGCCCGCGTTAAATTTAGCGGGCTTAGGAAATTATTTAATCAAAGCCTTGAAGGTATCTACCGCATCAAGCTTTTCCCATGGATATTTGGCACTTCCCACCTGTCCTTTGGCAGCGACTTTGGCGTACAAAAAGCTCTCTTTGCCGGGCTTATCTAGACCGAATTTTTGAGTGATCCATTTCGGAGTTAGCGGGAATTTTTGCATAACGAAATCGGATAAAATATCGTCGTTTAGCCCCGATACCTGCGTACCCATCGTATCGACGCTAACTGAGGTAGGCTTTGCCACGCCGATAGCGTAGCTTAGCTGAACGATGCATTTTTTAGCAAGCCCCGCCGCAACGATGTTTTTAGCTATATAGCGCGCCGCGTAAAGCCCGCTACGATCGACTTTCGTGTAGTCTTTGCTACTTTGAGCGCCGCCGCCTATCGGAGCGTATCCGCCGAAGCTATCGACGATTAATTTGCGTCCCGTTAGTCCGCTGTCGTGAAGCGAGCTATGATTTACGTAACGACCGGTCGGATTTATATAAATAATCGTTTTTTCTTTATTGTATAGCTTTTCGGGTAGTCCCGTCTCGTCGATTAACTCCTGCACCAGCGCGCGCAGCTCTTCTATTTTCATACTCTCTACGCAAGGGGCTGACACTACGATCGTGTGAATGCTTTGCGGTTTGCAATTTTCAAAGTTGTCTTTCGTACCGTAGTCGATAGTTACTTGAGTTTTGATATCGACGCCTAGTTTATCGGGGTTTGCTTTGGCGAATTTATAGACCTTATTGCAAAGCATTCTGGCATAGGTTATGGCCGCGGGCATAAATTCCTTCGCCTCGCAGCTTGCAAAACCGAACATTATACCTTGGTCTCCGGCGCCTATCTCGCCGCTAGTTTGATCTACGCCTTGATTAATATCGGGGCTTTGTTGGTTTAGATATACTTTAACCTCTATATCGTCCGGATGAAGGCACTGTTCTTTGCTAAAATGAGGATTGCCGTTATATCCGATGTGAGCAAGCGCGTCTTTTACGATTTTTACGTAATCTCCGTAGCTTAGACTTACTTTTGAATTAATCTCGCCGCCTATTACGATATTTTTACCCGCGACGAAAACTTCGCTCGCGACGCGACCGCTCGGATCTTGCGAGAGAATTTTATCTACGATGCTATCGGCGATTATATCGGCGCACTTGTCGGGATGGCCGGGGCTTACGACCTCGGAAGTAAATAGATACATATTTTTTCCTTAAATTTTCAGTAAAACGGCAAAATTGTAGCAGGGCGTAATTAAAATTTAGGTTAAAATCTATCTCCTGCCTTAAAATTTCAGCAACCGTTTGTTATACTAGCGTTTAAAATTTTAAAAAAGGCGGAGAATGAGTGCATTTTCAAAACTAGCAAAGAGATACGCGGACGGAAATTTAATCGTTCAAATTTTAATCGGTATCCTACTCGGAGCAATTATCGGCTTTTGGGGCAATAGCCAATTAAGCTCGTATCACAAAGGATTAGAAGCTTTTAGCCCGAACAAGGAGCAATTTAAGCAGATTGAAAGTGAGAGGGATTTTAATAAAGTAGCGCAGGCCGTAAGCGAGTTAAAAAATTTAAATTCCCCAAAAAGCGCGCCTAGTTTAGACGAGCTAAAACAAACCTTCGATAAAGCGCAGACGGCAAACGGTGTAGCAAACGCAATCGCGGTTCTTGGAGATTTGTTCGTGGGCGCGTTAAAAGCGGTAGCGCCGGTATTGGTTTTCGTTTTAGTGGCGACGTCGATCATTTTAAAAGATTTCGGCGGCGGCAAAGGCATGGGGCGCGTAATATGGCTTTATCTAATAGGAACGATAGCGGCCTCGGCGGCTGCCGTTTGCGCTAGCTTTTTGTTCCCTGTCGAACTTGCGCTAAAAGGCGTAGAAAGCGCCTCTATGAGCGCGCCGCAAAACGTGCTTGAAGTCCTAAAAGATCTAATATTTAAGATCGTACAAAACCCGCTAGTAGCGATTTCAAACGGCAATTACATCGGCATCATCGCGTGGGCGGTAGGCGGAGGTATCGCCATGAGAGCATGCAGCAAAGAGACCAAGCTAGTCTTTAAAGACGTAAGCGACGGGGTAACTAATATCGTAAAATTCGTTATTCGCCTAGCGCCGTTCGGCATTTTCGGGTTAGTAGCTTATAGCATCCATACGACGGGATTTGCGGCGTTAGGGACTTATTTAAAGCTTATTTTAGTACTCGTAGGAACGATGCTAATCGTAGCCTTTATCATAAATCCGTTAATCGCTTTCGCGTTTACTCGCAAAAATCCTTATCCGCTAATTATCACTTGTATTAAAGAAAGCGCGGTAACGGCGTTTTTCACGCGAAGCTCGGCGGCGAATATCCCCGTAAATATGGCGCTTTGCAAAAAACTAGGCCTTAAAGAAGAACTTTACAGCGTCTCTATCCCGCTAGGAGCCACTATAAATATGGCGGGCGCGGCGGTTACTATTAGCGTGCTATCGCTTGCGGCGGTTAACTCAATCCCCGCCATCAACGTGACCTTCGGCGACGCGCTGCTACTTTGCTTTATTTCAGCGATCGGGGCGTGCGGGGCTTCCGGCGTCGCGGGAGGCTCGCTACTGCTTATACCGCTAGCGTGCGCGCTGTTTGGCATCGGAAACGACCTTGCGATGCAAGTCGTAGGCGTCGGATTTATCATAGGCGTAATACAAGATAGCGTAGAGACGGCGCTAAATAGCTCGTCTGACGTAGTATTTACGGCCGTAGCGTCTGAAACCGTAAAATAACTTAGGCGCCGTTTCGCTTCGCCGCGCTTTCAGGCTTTGCTCGGCTTGTAGCCGTAAGTAGAAGCAATGCTCGCGCTTGTCGTTTTACGTTTAAATTTTTGGCTCGTTAAAATTTAAACTAATTCGCCCGCGCGAAAATTCTCGGCGTCAAAGGCTAAATTTCCGCGAATGAGCCGGCAAAACGACGATAAAAGAAAGGATTTTTCATGACTTCTTGGGATTTAACCCCTCTTTTTAAAAACTCTACCGAACTTGAAAAAACAGCCGAAATTTTGCAATCTAAATGCGAAAATTTTGAGAATACCTACTCTAAAAATTTTGAAAATTTAAGTGTAAAAGAATTTTTAACAGCGTTTGGCGAATACGAAAATTTGCTGGCTAAAATTTCAAAAGTCGCTACTTACGCGTTTTTAGTTTTCGCCAAAGATACGAGTAAGGGTGCGTTTTACGCTAAATTCGACGAGCTTGCATCAAAGGCGCACGAAAGGCTGCTGTTTTTTGAAATAAAATTTAACGAGTTAAGCGACGCGCGCCGAAACGAGATTATAAAATCCTCAAAAACTCACGGCTACTACCTTTTAAATTTATCGCGCGCCAAAGCCCACCAGCTAAGCCTAAAAGAGGAGCAAATTTTACTCCGCACGGCAAACACGGGCGCAGAAGGCTTCTCGCGGCTTTTTGACGAAACCATGAGCGCTATGAGATTTAAATTTAAAGGCGAGTCGCTAAACGAGGAGCAAATTTTAGCCAAGCTTCACTCGCCCGATCGCGCCGTGCGAAAAGCCGCCGCAAAGTCGCTCAGCGCAGAGCTAGCCAAGAACGAGCATCTGCTTTGCTACATTTATAATATGATAAAAACCGGCCTAAAAACTAGCTGCGAACTGCGAAATTTTGGCCTACCCGAAAGTCCGCGCCACGAGGATAACCAGATTAGAAAAGCAAGCGTCGACGCGCTAATAAAAACCGCCGAGGCCAATTTTGATGTGGTCGCGAAATTTTACGCCAAAAAACGCAAAATTTTAGGGCTTAAAAAGCTCTACGACTATGACAGATACGCGCCGCTAGATGCTAGCGAAGGCGAATATAAATTTGAAAAATGCAAAAAAATCGTGCTTAAAACCTTTGCCAAATTTAGCCCGGAATTCGGCGAGATAGCCGCGCGCGCGTTTAAAGAAGGCTGGATCGACGTTTATCCGTCTGGTACCAAACGAGGCGGCGCATTTAGCCATTCTGGTAGCGCGGACGCCCATCCTTACGTACTCTTAAACCATACCGACGGCAGACGAGACCTTTTTACGCTAGCTCACGAGTTGGGGCACGCCGTACATCAAAATTTAAGCTACAAAGTCGGCTTTTTAAACTCAGGTACGCCGCTAACCACGGCGGAAACGGCGTCGGTGTTTTGCGAGATGCTGGTATTTGACGAGATTAAAAACTCGCTCGCGTCCAAAGAGCGTCAAGCCCTACTCGCAGGCAAGATCGAGGATGTATTCGCCACGCTTTATCGCCAGATAAACTTCACGACCTTTGAGCGCCGCGTTCACGCTCACGAGGGTGAAATAAGCTCCGAGGAGCTAAATAAAATTTGGCTCGAAGAGAGCGCAAAAATGTTCGGAAAAAGCGTCGCGCTAAACGACTATTACAAAATTTGGTGGAGTTACATCCCACACTTCATCCACACGCCGTTTTACTGCTACGCCTACTCGTACGCGCAACTTTTGGTGCTGGCGATTTTTGGGCTTTATAAAAGCGGTAAATGCGAAAATTTCGTGCGAATTTACACCGAGTTTTTAAGTGCGGGCGGCTCGCGTTCGCCAAAAGAGCTGGTCGGGATGTTCGGCTTTGATATCGAGGACGCTGCGTTTTGGCAGATCGGCATAAACGAGGTTAGAAAATTAGTAGAAGAATTTGAGGAGATAAAATGCTAGACAGGCTGCTAGATAACGACGAATTCGCGCTTTTGATGAAAACGCACGTTTATGAATGTTTAGATTTTTTACTACAAAGCAAGACGCATTTTTCGGTGCTCTTAAATTTGCCGCTAGTAAAATTCGAGCCCGAGCTTCCCGAACGCGTAAAGAGCGGATTTAACGCGCCGGCGCTGCTCTTTACGCTTGCGGGATATACGTTTGAAAGCGCCGAGCTTACGAGGGAAGAGCTAAATTTCGAAGCCGGATTCGGCAACGAAAATTTCGCCAGCGTCGTTAGCTTCCCGCTCGGAGCCGTCGTACAAATTTTAGTAGAAAATAGCCCCGTTTTGGTAAATTTCGCCATCTACAAAAAGCCTGTCCGACTTCACGCGGATAAAAATAAAACGCAAAAGTCGATGTCCGTTTTTATGTCCAATCCTAACAACAAGGAATTTTTAAAAGGCAAAAAATAGCCTTGACGCAACTTTAAACAATTTTTAGCTACAATCTAAATAAAAATTTAGAAAAAGAGCAAATGGAAAATTTACTAGACCAATTAAACGACGCCCAGCGCGAAGCGGCGACGCATATCGACGGGCCGATGTTGATCCTAGCGGGCGCGGGCAGCGGCAAGACCAAAACCGTCACGACGCGCCTTGCTTATCTAATCGGCGAAGTGGGCATAGACCCCGCAAATACGCTAACTCTAACCTTCACCAATAAAGCCGCCAACGAGATGCGCTCGCGGGCGACGGCAATGTTGGGAGGTAGCTACGCGCCGCTACTTTGCACTTTTCATAAATTCGGGCTTTTATTTTTAAAATTTCATATCGAAAGACTCGGCCGCAAAAACAACTTCGTAATTATAGATTCAGACGATAAAAAACGGATCATCAAAGGCTTTGAAAGCCCGATTTCTACGTCGATTTTGGCAAACGAAATTTCAAATTACAAAAACTCGCTTTTAAGCGTAAAAGAGGTCTACGAAAGCGCCCAGATATCGGGCGTCGCAAACGGTAAAGACGGGTTTTATCAAAAAGCGGCGCAAATTTACGACAAATACGAGGAATATCTGTGCGCGAACAATCTCGTAGATTTTGACGATCTGCTCGCGCTGACGTATAAAATTTTAGACGAAAACGACGAGCTCGCGCTTGAAATTTCAAACCGCTACCGATACGTTATGGTGGACGAGTATCAAGACACCAACGACTTGCAATGCAAACTACTTCGCAAACTATGCGCCGCGCATCAAAATATCTGCGTCGTGGGCGACGACGATCAAAGCATTTACGGCTGGCGCGGAGCAAAAGTGGAAAATATCTTAAATTTCAAAGATCAGTTTGAAAATGTAAAAATCATCCGCTTGGAGCAAAATTACCGCTCTACCGCGCCTATTTTAAAAGCCGCGAACGAGCTAATAGACCACAATAGAGGGCGTCTGGGTAAAAATTTAAAAAGCGTAAAAGGCGAAGGCGACGAGATTACGTTAATGGAAAGCGCGGACGAGAATATAGAATCCGGCAAAATCGCAAAGAGCATAAAAGTGCTGCTTGATAGCGGTGCGCAAGCAAAGGATATCGCGATACTTTACCGCATAAACGCCCTATCCCGCTCGCTAGAAGACGGGCTAAACAAGATGCAAATCCCTTACAAAATGGTCGGCGGCGTGAAATTCTACGAGCGCGCCGAGATTAAAGACGTCATTAGCTACTTACGATTAGTCAGCAACCCGCACGACGATTTCTCGATCCGCCGCGTAATAAACCGCCCAAAAAGAGGATTAGGCAAGGTAAGCTTAGAAAAGCTTGAAAGACTAGCCTACGAGCGTAAAATTTCGCTATTTGACGCTATTAGCGCGATAGATGAAAACGACGAAGCGTTTAGCAAAAAGATAAAATCCGCGCTCGTAGAATTTTGCGAAAATTTACGCGCACTGCAAAATTTAGAGAGCCTTTTTGAACTAATCGATAAACTAGAAGGCAAATTCGGTATTAAAAAATACTACGAGAGCCTACCCGACGGCTCGGAGCGAGCGGCGAATATCGACGAATTTTACGGCGTTCTTCGCGATCAGATCAAACAAAATCCAAGCTTTGACATAGAGGAATTTTTAAACGAGCTAACGCTTACCAGCGAGCAAGACGGCATCGACGGCGAGGCGATCTCCATCATGAGCGTGCACGCAAGCAAGGGCTTGGAGTTTGAAAATCTCTTCGTCATCGGGCTTGAAGAGGGATTTTTCCCGCTAATAGGCGATGGCAGCGACATCGAGGAGGAGCGCCGCCTAGCCTACGTAGCGATCACCCGCGCGAAGCGAAATTTAACGCTAAGCTTTGCTAATTCGCGCTTTTATAAAGGTCAGCGCACCCGCTTAAATAAAAGTAGGTTTTTAAGCGAAAGCGGCGTGGCGCAAGGCTCGCTGGTAATCGAGCAAAGCAGCGATTATAAAAAGGGCGATTTGGTTAAACACAAAATTTTCGGCATCGGGCGCGTAACGGCTGTAACAAAAGTTAAAAAAGAGTTTAAATTAACGATAAATTTTGCCGGCAACGTGCGCGAGATAATGTCAAGCTTCGTCGAGCGCGCGGTATGAGCCGAAATTTTCGGCAAACGCTTTAAAGGAAGCGCGATGAACGCGATATTCGTAGCAAATAAGCCCACAGGCGTTAGCTCTAATCATTTTTTAAGCCGCCTAAAACGCAAATACGGCGAAAAAAAGGCGGGCTTTTCGGGCACGTTAGATCCGTTTGCCAGTGGCTGCCTCATCGTGGCGTTAGGCTCTTACACGAGGCTTTTTCGCTTTTTGAACAAAGAGCCTAAAATTTACGTCGCGACCTTATGGCTAGGAGCTAGCAGTCCTAGCGGCGATAACGAAAATATAAAGAGCGTGGAAATTTTACCGCCCTTCTCGCGCGAGATTTTAGAAAAAACGAGAGAGCGGCTAACGGGCAAAATTTCCTTTACGCCGCCGAAATTTAGCGCCAAGCACGTAAACGGCGTTCGCGCGTACGAGCTTGCCCGCGCGGGGAAAGAATTTGAGCTTGCCGAGCAAGAAATGCAAATTTTTAACAGCGAAATTTTGCACTACGTTCATCCGTTTTTAACGATTAAAATCAGCCTAAGCGAAGGCGGATACGCACGCTCCTACGCGCAAATTTTCGCGCATAAGATCGGCTGCGCAGCGACTCTTAGCGCGCTTTGCAGGCTTAGCGAAGGCGAGTTTAAATATGAAGGCGAGCGGTTTTTGCAAGCGGATAAAATTTTAAATTTGCCGCAGATTAAATATTTGGGCGAAACGTCCGATATTACGGACGGCAAAAAGCTAGACGCGGCAAAACTTAGCGCGCGCGAGGACGGCGTTTATTTACTAAGTTATGATAAATTTTTTAGCATAATCAAGCTTGAAGACGGCGCCGTTTCATATTGTTTAAATAAGGTTGAAAAATGTTGATTTTATCAAGAAAAGAAAACGAAGAAATTTTACTGGGAAACGACGTTAAAATAACGATCGTAGGCATTTCAAAAAGCGGCGTAAAACTAGGTATCAGCGCGCCTAAAAATACGATGATTTTGCGCGCGGAGCTCGCAAGCGGCATCAAAGACGAAAACGCTCACGCAAGCAAAAGCGTAGGCGACGTAAATTTAGGCGAGCTTTCTAAAAAAATAGAAAAATGAAAAGCTACGCTAAAATAAATACGTTCCTAAAAATCGTCGGTACTCGCGCAAACTACCACGAGATCGCGTCGCGCTTTATTTTAACGCGCGAAATTTACGATGAAATTTCGTTTGAAAAGGCTAGCGAATTTTCGCTAATCTGCATGCAAAACGGACGCGAAACGCGGATTGAAAATAACATAATTTTAAAAGCGATGGACGCGCTAAAAAGCGCTGGATTCGCCCGCGAAATAGACGAATTTTTTAGCTCGCGCAAAATTTTACTGCAAAAAAATATCCCCATGGGAGCAGGACTTGGCGGAGGCAGCTCGAACGCCGCGACCTTTTTAAAAATGGCGAACGACGAGCTAAATTTAAAAATTTCTAGCGAGCGCCTGCGCGAGATCGGCGCGAAAGTAGGTGCGGACGTGCCGTTTTTCGTAAGCGGCTTTGAGGCGGCTAACGTAAGCGGTGTCGGCGAGATCATCGAGCCGTTTGAGGACGAGGTCCCGAATTTTAGCGTTTTTACGCCTAATGTTTTTTGCTCGACGCCTGCGGTTTACGGCGAATTCCGCGCGAATTTTATGCAAAATATAGACGAAAATTTAGCGCGAAAAATGCTAAAAACGACCAGTCGCGAGCTGCTAGAAAATTTTAGCAATAGCGTTTTAAACGACCTTTACGCGCCTTGCCTTAAAATTTATCCCGCGATGGGAAAATTTGGGGATAAATTTTTAAGCGGCAGCGGCAGCAGCGTATTTTGGGTAAAATAAGGCAAAAAATGAAAGATTTGGCGAAAAATAAAAAAGCGCTTCACGATTTTACGATTTTAGAGATGTTTGAAGCGGGCATCGCGCTAAAAGGCAGCGAAGTAAAGGCTCTTCGCGCGGGACGGGCGAATCTAAAAGACAGCTTCGTGCGCGTGATTAAGGGCGAGCTATTTTTACTAAACGCGCACATCTCGTATTTAGAAACGACGCACGTTAGCTTCCGCCCCGACGAGCGCGCGCCGCGCAAATTGCTGATGCACCGCAAGCAAATCGATAAGCTCTTCGGCGCCGTGACGCAAGACGGACTTACGATGGTGGCTCTGGCGCTTTATCTAAACGATAAAAATATCGTAAAAGCTCGCGTAGCCTTGGCAAAGGGTAAAAACTTGCACGACAAGCGCGAAACGCTGAAAAAGCGCGAAGCGGACAAAGAAGCGCGCGCGGCGATGAAAAATTTTAGGTAAAAAGGATAAAAGTGAAAAAAATTTTAGTATTTTTGACGTTTGCATTTTTAGCGTTAAATTTTACGGGATGCGGAGACGACGAGCAGCCCGTAACGCAGACGCAAAATTTTAAAGAATTCGCTCCCGGCGAGGAAATCTCGCTAAAAAGCGTCGTAGGCAAAGAGCTCACGCTCGTTCGAAAGGGCGGCGGCTTTGCGATAAAAGGCGCCGAGGATAAGACGATAATGTTTGATATTTTCGGCACTTTTTGCCAGCCGTGCAAGGACGAAGCGCCGAGCCTAATGGAATATCAGCTAAAAAACGCCGAAAATTTTACGCTAATCGCGCTTACGCATTTTGAGAACGTAACCGACAAATACGTAGTAGACGAGTTTATGAAAAAATTTCACGGATTTTATTTTATCTCCAACGACCAAGCTAAAAACGATAGAATTATCGAGCAGATCACGCGCGATATCGACTACAAACATGAGATCGCCCTACCTTTTAAAGTCGTGCTAAAAGACGGCGTTTACCAGACGCTAACCGATGTAGATAGTAAAAATTTCGGCGTAAAATATTATCTTGGCGGCGTAAAAACCACACATTTAAAAGCGGACCTAGAAAAAATCGTCGGCGCAAAGTAAAATTTGGAATGTTTTTTGCTTAATTTAAACAGTAAATTTAAAAGGAGAACGCAATGTTCGTGCTAGAAACCTCAAAGTCAAAGCCGCTAATCGAAGCCGCGATGGCGGCGAGAGAAATGCGCCAAAAGCTAATCTCGGGCAATATTGCAAATATCGATACGCCTTTTTACAAAGCCAGAGATATTAGTTTTGAAAGCGTATTAAAACAAAAAGCAAGCGAAATTTACGGCGCCGACGACGATAAGAAGCTAGAACTAGCAAAGACCGACGAAGCGCATTTTGCGGCGCAGGATTTTCCTAGAAGTGACGTATCGCAAATTTTCTTACGCGACGGACATTTGGCTAGAAACGACGCGAACACGGTGGATTTAGATATAGAAACGACCGAGCTTAGCAAAAACTCTGTAATGCTAACTGCGATAGATAGCGCGTATAAACGCGAAGGCGCGATATTTAAAAGCGTGATCGACGCGAGCTCGAAAATTTAAGGATAAAAAATGAGTTATTTAAACGATTTCGACATTAGCGGATACGGGCTTAGCGCGCAGCGATTTAGGATGAACGTAATAAGCTCGAATATCGCCAACGCGCAAACTACTCGCACGGCGGAAGGCGGTCCTTATCGCAGGCAAGAGGTGATTTTTAAAGCGGTAGAATTTGATAAAATTTTAAATCAACAACTAAAAGAAAGCGGCTCGATGCTAGAATACGAAAATCCGCTAGACGATCCTAGTTCGCCCAAAGACGCGCATCCGTCGCTAATGAGCGTGGTCGTGGATAAAGTCGTGCGCGACGATAAGGACTTTCAGCTAAAATACGATCCGGAGCATCCCGACGCCAACGCAAACGGCTACGTGGCCTTTCCTAACATAAATCCGGTAATCGAGATGAGCGACCTAGTAGAAGCTACGCGCGCTTATCAAGCAAACGTCGCGGCTTTTCAAAGCGCCAAAAATATCGCAAACAGCGCGATACAACTAATAGCAGGACAATCATAATGATAAACGACGTTAATCTAGTACAAAGCGTAAACAAAGCGCAAAATTTGCAAAAAGCAAGCGGGGCGGCGCAAAGCGATGGCTTTGCCGATATGCTAAACGAGTCGCTAAAAGAGTTAAACAAAGTACAAGTAAACGCCGATAAAGCGATCGCCGACCTAGCCACGGGCGAGGTAAAAGATTTACACCAAGCAGCTATCGCTATCGGCAAAGCGGAAACTAGCATGAAATTAATGCTTGAAATTCGCAACAAGGCATTAAGCGCGTATAAGGAAATTTCAAGGACGCAAATTTAATTTATGAACCCCAAAAAGTCCAAAATAACCGTTCTATTTTTATTTATTACGCTAGCGATGATGCTATTCGTGGGGGTTATTTTTTACCGCGCTACGATCGAGCGTAAGCTGCCGCGGTTACAAACTAGCGACGTAAACACCGCCCAACGCGGAAATATAATCACCAAAGACGGATTTAGCGTGGCTACCGGACAAAAACTTTATAAAGCTATGGTAGATACCAGAAATATCGACCCCAATAAAAAAGAGCTGTTTATTAAGCTTTATAGCCTTTACAGCGGCGATGATCCAAACGCCGTGCGAAAAACGCTAAATTCCGCCAAAGGACAAGTTACTCTTTCATACAAAATCGACGCCAAAAGCGCCGCCTACCTGCAAGAGCTCGCCAAAAAATTTAGCACCAAAAGCATAATCGTAAGTTATACCGACGAAAAAAACGGAGTAGTTTTACAGCGCGGAATGGACGTAGCCGAAAGCGGCGAAAATAGAATTTATATGGCGCAAAGCTCGCTAACGCCCTTGATCGGTTACACCAGAAAGACCGAAAAAGACAATATCACGAAAGTAACGGGCGTAAAAGGCATAGAAAAATCCTACGAAGATTATCTAGCCCCGATACAAGACGCTAAGCTGCTAGGACCCAGAGACGTCGGCAATAACATAATTTTAACAAGCGATTCAAATTTGGCCAACCGCATAGACGGCTACGATGCGGTGCTTTCGATCCCGCTAAAATTTCAGACCAAATTAGAACGAATTTTGGACGAGAAACGGGAATTTCTAGACGCAAACGAGCTAATTTTATGCATAATGAACAGTAAAAACGGAGAAATTTTAGCCCTAGCGTCAAGCTCGCGCTACGACCCGTCAAATATAAGAAAGCAAGACTATCCGGCGCTAAATTCGAGCGCGACGGAGTATGCGTACGAGGTCGGTTCGGTTTTTAAGCCGTTTATTTTCGCATTGCTTTTACAGGAAAATAAAATTAATCCGATGGAGTCGGTAAATACTTATAATGGTAACTATCAACTAGGTAAGCGCATAATCAGAGATACGCACCCCGAAGCTTCTATGAGCGCCGAAGACGTCATCGTGCATAGCTCTAATATCGGCATGATTCAGATCGTACAACGGCTTAGCGGACCGGAAATTTACCAAGGGCTATTAAATTTCGGCTTCTCGCAAAAAACAGGCGTCGATCTGCCTTACGAGCAAGTAGGCATGATGCCGACCGTTAATAAATTGAATTCCTCTACCTACAAAGCTACCGTAAGCTACGGATACGGGCTTCAAGCGACGTTTATGCAGCTTTTAAAGGGCTACAACGCTTTTAACAATAAAGGCGTCGAGGTAATCCCGCACGCGGTCGCCTATCTGGAAAAAAACGGCAAAAAATTCGAGATCCCGCGCTCGCAGCCTAAACAGGTAATCTCACAAGAAGCGGCAAAAATAATGAAGAGAATTTTAATCAAAGTCGTAGAAAAAGGCACGGGAGCGGGCACCTATATACCGGGTCTTGAAATCGGCGGGAAAACCGGCACGGCGCACATCGCTTCGGGTCGCGGCGGATATAGCAACACCTACAACGGCTCGTTTTTCGGCTTCGTAAACGATAGCATCGGCAACAGCTATACGATAGGCGTACTAGCCCGCAACCCGAAGCGCCCGTATTATTATTTCGGCGCCCAAAGCGCGCTGCCGTCATTTAAAAAAGCGGTTGAGCTAATGATAGAAGAGGGTTATTTAATCCCCGATTCAAAGGCTGTCGCCGAAGCGCAAGCTAAAAAAGAGTCCAAAAAACAAACGCCTCCGGCAAAAGACTGATTGAAAATTTCGCGTTTAGCGGGTCAAATTTAACCCGCTAAATTTTAAAGAAGCGAAAGTTCTGCCAAAACGGAGTTTAAATTTACGTTTGAACTTACCACGCCGTCTAAATTCTGCTGACGTTGCAAAATAGTGTTATTTAGCGCGCCGTTGAGTTCCTTACGGTATTTATTTAAAAACTCGTTTAACGTCTGATTTAGCTCGCTTTTTTCTTCCGCACTCTTATTAGGGTCGTTTAGCCCCAAAAGTTCGCTTAGCTCCTTTCTTTTTTCGGCTACTTTTTGCTCGATTTTATCTGCGTTAAGTTGAGCCAAATAGCCGTATGCGCCGAGTTTGGCAAGATCGTTTTTAAACCGCTCGACGTCGCTTAAAATTTTACTCTCGCCTTCCGCTTCGTCAAGCGCTTTATTTAATATTTCGTCAAAATTAGCGCTCTTTTTTTCGCGACTAGGATTTACGCCGCTTAACTGCGATAGATACTGCGTTTTTTCGGCATTTATCGCTCTCATTCGCCCTCCTTTACTTGAAGATAATAGAAGTAAGCAATTTTCATTCCTCGGCGCGATTTAGTATAAATTTAGCAAAATTTTCGCCGTCGTTAGGACAGCCTACGACGTCGTAAAATTTAAAGCCTAGCTCGTCCGCTATGCGTTTATATTCGATCGCTAGCTCAAAAATCGTCTCAGAATTATCTATACAAAACGAGATAGGATAGATAAGCGCCTTTTTATTTTCGCACTTTTCTAGAGCTTCGTTTAGCGAAGGTTCTAGCCATTTTACGGGGCCTAGGCGCGACTGGTACGCAAGATTTATTTCTTTAAATTTTATGCCGCGTTCTTTTAAAATTCGCGTTAATTTCTCGACCTGAAAAATTACGTCCGCCTCGTAAAGATCGCCGCTTGCAATGATGCTTTGAGGCAACGAGTGAGCCGAAAATATCAGCGTTACGTCGCTTATGTCGGCGCCCACGATTTTATCCGTTATGCTTGAAACCACGATATCGGCGTATTCGTCGCTATCAAAAAACGGACTTGCGACGCGGAAATTTCCTTTGAATTTTAATTCGTCCGCAGCCTTATAAATTTCATTTAGACTCGACGTAATCGTCGTGATAGAGCGATGCGGATAAAGCGGAAATAAAACGATCTCGCCGAAATTTTCGTATTTTTTAAGCGTTTCTTTACTAAACGGCGGGGTGTAATTCATCGCAAAATCGACTGCGTCGAATTTTTCGTAAAGCGAAATTTTATCGCAAAGACTTTGCGTAATCTCGCAAAGAGGCGATTTACCGCCGATTTTCTCGTAATTTTTCCGAGCGGTTTTTACGCGCGCTTTGGTTATAAAAAATGCTAAAATTTTACGTAAAATAGGATTTTTTACGCTTAAAATACAAGGGTCGTTAAACATATTTTTTAAAAAAACCTCAACCTCGCCTAAATTCCGCGGACCGCCCATATTTAGCAGTAAAAGCGCCCTTTTCATGCAAAAAGCTCCATAATTTTAATAATATCGTCAAGCGTCGATAGTTCGCCTATTTCGCCGCTTACGCAATAGTCGAAAAATGCGTCGTATTGTACTTTTATCTCGTTTTGATCGGCGTCGATTTTAAGATTTATTTGACCGTCTTCGGTTAGCTCAAAAAGCCTGTTTGCTATTAGATCGCCGAAATACGCCCCGCTTTTTGCGTTTATCTCGACGTTAAATCGCTCGAAAGTCCCGCAATGCGAGTTTAAAACGGAGGTTAAAATTTGATTTTTACTCTTAAATTTTATGAGCGCGTTATCCGACGAACGCGAATTTGTTTTATTGCTAAACGAGCTTGAAAACTCGTAAATTTCGCTTTTTGCGATAGTTTTTGCAAGGTCTATGCAAGGCAAGCAAAGCCCGCTAATTATATCGGCGCCTAAATTAGGCTTTGAATAAGAGATGTGGATGCCGTAAATTTCGCTTTCTTTGCTTAGCGCTTTTTGCAGCGAGACGATAGCAGGACGAAATCTATCGCTAAACCCCGCGCAAACGCGAATTTTGGCCGATTTTGCGACGTAGTTCAGCTCTTTTAGGCGGTCTAAATTTTTAAATCCGCCGCAAGCGATTAGTATATTTTGGCAAAATTTAGCACACTCGTTAAACGCGTCGAAAAGCTCTTTTTGTTCCACGCAAAGCACGAGAGCCTGCGGATGAGACTGGGCTATAAAATCCTTAAAATTTTCAAACTGCGGAGCGCGGCAAAATTCGTCTTTACAATTTTTATCAAAAACTCCGCAAACTTCAAATTTATCGGAGCGGCGCAGCTCGGCATAATGCGCCTTCCCGATCGCGCCGTAACCGACGATGCCGATTTTTAGCTTCATAATAAACCCTAAATTTATTTTTAACCGTAAGCTTAATCAATTTTATTAAATAAACGGCAAAAAATTGAGCTTGTTTTAGGAATTTTATAAATTTTTATGTTAAAATCGCCACTATTTTAATTTTAGGACGTAGAAATGGATATTAGAGAGGCTTATTTAAATTTTTTCGCAAGCAAAGGTCACGAGATCATCCCGTCCGCACCGCTAGTGCCGAACGACGCTACGCTGCTTTTTACAAACGCGGGTATGGTGCCGTTTAAGAGCATTTTCACCGGCGAAGTACCGCGCCCTACCCCGCCCATCCGCACGAGCTGTCAAACCTGCATCCGCGCAGGCGGCAAGCACAACGACCTAGATAACGTCGGCTACACCGCGCGCCACCACACGTTTTTTGAGATGCTGGGAAATTTTAGCTTCGGCGAATACTTCAAAAAAGACGCGATCGCGTATGCGTGGGAGTTTGTCACGCAGGTGCTAAAACTACCCAAAGACCGCCTCTACGTCACCGTTCACGAGAGCGACGACGAGGCATTTGCGCTATGGGAGCAGCACATCGCAAAGGAGCGCATTTATAGATTCGGCGATCACGATAACTTCTGGCAGATGGGCGATACGGGACCGTGCGGACCGTGCTCGGAGATCTTTTACGACCAAGGCGGCGAGCACTTTAACACGCCTGAGGACTACATGGGCGGCGACGGAGATAGATTTCTTGAAATTTGGAACCTGGTTTTCATGCAGTACGAGCGTAGCAGCGACGGCAAGCTAACACCGCTGCCAAAGCCTAGCATCGACACGGGCATGGGGCTTGAACGCGTCACAGCGATAATGGAAGGCAAATTTAGCAACTACGATAGCTCGCTTTTTATGCCTCTTATCGAGGAAGTCGCAAAGCTTTGCGGCAAGCCTTACGCTTACGAGAGTGGCGCTAGCTACCGCGTCATCAGCGATCACATCCGCTCGGTGACTTTCCTACTAGCTCAGGGCACTACATTTGACAAAGAGGGCCGCGGCTACGTGCTTCGCCGTATCCTTCGCCGCGCGATCAGACACGGATATTTACTAGGTATAAAAGAGCCCTTTATGTACCGCCTGGTCGATAAAGTTTGCGAGCTA
>NZ_CAJPMA010000012.1 GCF_905371695.1 uncultured Campylobacter sp.
GCGAGAGCATCAAAGAGCAATCAGACGGTATAAATATGATAAATCAATCAGTCGCGCAGATAGATACGATCACTCATCAAAACATCTCTATCGTAAATACGACTAACGACGTAACGGCCGAGATAGACGATATGGCTAAGACGATAGTAGCGGACGTGAGGAAGAATAAATTTTAAAAATTATAAGGGGGTGTTTGCTAGAAAAGCGCCCCCCTTAAAACCGCAAACTAGATACGGCAGGCAAGACGTACGCATCCACTGCGCAAATAACGCAAAATTTTAAGCGATAAATTGCAAAATCTTACGCTAAAATACCTAAAATTTTATTTCTAATTTAGCCCATGAATCTAACTAGCGACCCGATAATCCGATTAATTATAAACCTCGCGACGCCGGCCGCGCTAGCGGTAACTTTCGACGTGCTTTATAACGTCACCGGCGTATATTTCGCCGGACAGATCGGTGCCGATGCAGTCGCGGGGCTATCGATGAGCTTTTTGCTCTACATGGCGATCGTGGGCATGGGCAGCGGCTTTGGTTCCGCCCTAACGGCGCTAATCGGCAATTCGCTCGGGCGCGGTCGCGTGCGGCTGGCTAAAATTTATGCCGCAAAGGGCGCTTTTTTCGTGGCGATTTTCGCCGCTTCGCTAGGGGCGTTGGGTTTTCTTGCGGCACCTAAATTTCTTAAATTTTTAGGCGCTAACGACGAATTTTTACCCGACGCGCTAGCCTATGCGCGTATAATTTTCTTAGCGGCCCCCTTTTTCTTATTAATTAAATCTTTTAACGGAATTTTAGTCGCCTTAGGAGATACTAAGACTCTTAGAAATTGGCTATTTTGCGGACTTTTTATTAATGTCGCGCTTTGTTTCGCATTCGTTAAAATTTTAAATCTAGGCGTTGATTTTATCGCGCTTAGCACGGCCTTAGTCCAGTTCTTAGGCACGATCTTTATGGCACTGCGCGTGCAAAAGGCCCAAATGATAAATTTCTCGGATTTGGCCTCTTTTGCGCCTAATTTGCTAATTTACGCTCGAATTTTAAAACAAGCGGTCCCGTCGTGCCTAAATCATCTTTCAATGTCGCTCGGCGGACTCGTGATGTTAAAATTCGTAAGTTTTTACGGTACGGACGCAATCGCCGGATACGGCATCGCACTGCGCATTGAGCAGATCGTAGGACTTCCTACCATCGGTATCGCCTCGGCGGTGATGAGTATCGTAGCGCGAAATTTCGGCGCTCGGGAATACGGCCGCGTGCTTGAATGCTACAAATCCGCGCTAAAAATCGTATTTTATTACTGCCTTTTCGCGTGCGCGTTTTGCGTATTCGTAGGCGTGCGCGTCGCGGCGGCGTTTAAAGCCGGCGAAGCGGCCGTCGCCATAGCGCAAAGCTTTTTGCTGACGGTCGCGTTTACTTATTTCGGATACGGAGTTATGAATATTTCAGGCGGCGTATTGCAAGGCGTTAAGCGGCCCCTTGCCGTATTCATTTTAAATTTTATCCGCCAGATCGTGCTTCAAATTTGTATATTTTCGTTCATCGTTTTTACGCTAAAAGGCGTCGTGGCAGACATTTGGCTAGGAGTAACGTGTAACGTATATTTCATTGCGATATGTTTTTTGCTCTATACTTTTTATGCGTTGCGACGAGTAAAACTCGCGAGCTAAAATTCGCGAATTTAAAAAGGAATTTTGCCTTTAAAAACGGTTTGAAATATCTTAGCGGGAGTTTAAATGACCGGCAAACGAGCTTGAAAACACCAATGAATGTTTCTCTTTTTATGCTGCCTAACGATTTTGACAACACAAGCCACGGAGGATAGGATTAGCCTAATATACGCTTTATGAGCCTATATTAGGCTAATTTTAGATGAAATTTTGAAATTTTATCTAAAATTCATTGACTTTGGAAACTTTTTTGGCTAGAATACCGCTTTTTAATGAGGTAGTGGCATAAACTCACAACTCGACCGGGGTGTAGCGCAGGCTGGTTAGCGCATCTGGTTTGGGACCAGAGGGCCGAAGGTTCGAATCCTTTCACCCCGACCATGTTAAATGGTGAGTGTAGCTCAGTCGGTTAGAGCATCAGATTGTGGTCCTGAGGGTCGTGGGTTCGATTCCCATCACTCACCCCATTTTGGGCGCTCGTAGCTCAATTGGATAGAGCGACAGACTTCGGATCTGTAGGTTATGGGTTCGACTCCTATCGGGCGCGCCACTTAAAATACTTTATGCGCTCATAGCTCAGCTGGATAGAGCAACGGCCTTCTAAGCCGTAGGCCTCAGGTTCGAATCCTGATGGGCGTACCACTTATTTTATTTATGCGGATGTGGTGAAATTGGCAGACACACCAGACTTAGGATCTGGCGCTTCACGGCATGGAGGTTCAAGTCCTCTCATCCGCACCACTCAAAACTCCCCACAAAAGGCGTTAAACAACCCTTTGTGGTATTATTTTAAATTTATCTGATAATCACATACTCCAACATTTAATTATTGCTAACTACTTTTAACAGAAAGACTGCAATAACAAAATACGATTATCATAAAGTAAGTACCCAAGCTCAAATTTTATAAATATGAGCCCAACTAGACCATATAAGCTACGCAAATCCTTTCAATCAAAATTTTGAATATATGAATATTACGTAATCTGGTTTATGGGAAAATTTAAACCAAACGCATTAATTATTTTAGAGTTTCGCGGCTTTTTCCATCGCTTCCGCCGCCTTGCAGCCGTCGCTCCAGCCGTAGGCGCACACCTTTTTAACAGCGAATGCCTTTTCGTAGTTTTTGTTCAGGTCGCACCCCTCAGTCTTGATGCCGATGTAGGCAAGGCCTAAGTTGTCGCAGCTCTCGAAATCGCCCGCGTCGCAGGCCTTCTCTCTACTGCTACATCTCACTCGATCGCGCTTAAAAAGCCATCGTTAAAACGGCTAGGAATATAATTTTACTCATTTTTGTCTCCGTTTATTCGTTAAATTTAGCCAAACTCCTACCTAAATTTACAGTTATTTTAGATAGCCTCGGTAAATTTACGCCTATACCTAGCTGTTTATAGCCGCGTAAAATTTCGGTATAGATTAGTATTTTTAAATACGCCAATACCGAATTTCATCTTTTCTCCCTATAAAAAGTAATGGTTAATGAAAGCAAAGACGCTTATCCGCAAATCTTTCCGCTTTTTATCCTTTAAGATTGCAAGGAATTATAAAGACAAAAGCGGATAGGTAGCGTCAGAATTAGGCTAGCGTTAAATTTAATAGCTCAAATTCCGCCCAAAATTCGCTGCCCGCACCCGCTTCGCTTTTTACGCCGAGCTTTGCGCCGTGGATCTTGGCGATATTTGCCGCGATAGCTAGCCCAAGGCCGCTGCCCGCGTTTAAGCTTTTATTTCTTGAGCCCTCGGCTTGGTAAAATTTATTCCAGATTAGCTCGCCGTCTTTTTGCGAAATGCCAGCGCCGTCGTCTTTTACGGATAGTAGCGCGTGCGTTTTAGACGCAGCCAAACTCAGCTCGATTTTGCTAGCGGTAAATTTTAAAGCGTTGCTTAAAAAATTGTCGATTAGCCGCGAGATCATCAGCTCGTCGCCCAAAATTTCAACGTTTAGTGCTATGTCGTGGCTAAATTTTATCCCTTTGGACTCGGCTAGTTTTTCGTAGTCCCTCGCAAGATTTTGCAAAATAGAGCTTAAACTCACGCGCTTTAGCGTTAAATTTCCGCCCGATTCCAGCCTCGAAAGCTCCAAAATTTGATCTATCAGCGAGGCGATCTTTTTTGACTGCCTGGCGATGACGTCCAGCGACTCCTTGGCTTCGTCCAAATTTTGCGCGTAGCTTGCGGCGTAGTCGCTCTCGGCCATAATGACGGATACCGGCGTGCGCAGCTCGTGGGAGACGTCGGAGGTGAGCTGTTTTTCGTTTTGATAGACCTTTTCGAGCGAATCTAGCATCGAGTTAAACACGCCTGCAAGCGCGTGTAGCTCGTCTTTGCCCACAGGCAGCTCGATTCGCTTTGAAAAGTCTCGGCTTTTGCCTATCTCAAGGGCGGTTTTGGACATCGCAGCAACCGGTTTCATCGCGTTTTTTATCGTCTTGTAGCCTCCGTAAAGTACAAAAGCAAAGAGGATCGGCACGAGCAGGGCCAGAGCGAGCAAAAACAGCCCCTCTTTTTTAAAAAACCCGTCCGCGCTTATCACGCCTCTGATCCAAACT
Organism: uncultured Campylobacter sp.; assembly: GCF_905371695.1. Taxonomy (GTDB): domain Bacteria; phylum Campylobacterota; class Campylobacteria; order Campylobacterales; family Campylobacteraceae; genus Campylobacter_A. Next base: position 4,218 of record NZ_CAJPMA010000012.1, read on the forward strand.
CCTTGATCCTCGGTCGCGGCGTCGTAGTAGTAAAAGCGGTTTTTGTCGTTTTCATAAAGCCGCACCTCACCGCCGTCCATTTTAAGCGAGGTTTCAAAATTTTTAGGCGCCAGACCGCCCGTTAGCTCGCCGTTCGCGCTGTATTTTATGAAAAATATCCCATCGTCGTAGGGCTCGAATTCTTCCATATCGTTAGCAATTTTAGCGACCGATTTTGCAAGCTTTTTTTGGCTCACGTCCTCAAAAATTTCATCCGCCGCGACCGCCGAAATAGCGATAAGAGCGGCTACAATAGCGAGGATAAAAAACGAATACCAAAGCGTCACGCGCGCGGTGATGGGGATGTTTGCGAATATCCGATTAATCCTTAATAACATAGCCGAGCCCTCTTTTGGTTTGGATTATTTCGCACTCGCCGAGCTTTTTTCTGATATTTTTTATAAGCACGTCGATTACATTTGAGCCGCCCGTATAGTCGAAGTCCCAAACGTGCTCCTTGATCTGATCGCGAGTTAAAATTCTGCCCTTATTTAGCATCAAAAATTCTAAAATTTCATACTCTTTGCCCGTTAGCTCGATGCTTTGTCTGCCCAGTTCGACGGATTTTTTGGAAAGATCGATCTTTAGCTCGCCCGCGTAAATTTCATTAGCAGCGCTGCCGCTGTTTCGGCGAATGAGCGTGCGCGCCCTAGCCAGCAGCTCCTTAAAATCAAAGGGCTTAACCAAATAATCGTCCGCGCCCGCATCGAGCCCCTTTACGACGTCGTCCACTTCGTCCTTTGCCGTCAGTATCAGCACGGGCGTCGCGAGCTTTGCGGCGCGCGATTTTTGCAAAAACGTAAGCCCATCCATCACGGGCATCATGATATCAAGCACGATGAGATCGTAGCGCGCCACGGCGGTAAAGTCCATAGCCTCCTCGCCGTTAAACGCGCTATCGACGCTATATCCGTTTTTCTTGAGGTGCTTTACGATCACGTTGTTTAGGTCAATTTCATCTTCGACGACTAAAATTTTCATCTCCGCCCTTTTAAATTTTGCCCGCTATTTTATCAAATTTAGCCGGGATCTTGCCCGCGCTTTTCCGACCGTTTTCATCTAAATTTAGGATTTCGTTTTGCTCGTCTGCTTGCGACGCTGCTAAAATTTACATTCAAATTTACGCCAGCATTTACGTTAAATTTCGTCCAAGCTTCGGGCGCAAAATCACTTCGTGTAGTTGCCGATTATTTTGCCGGTTTGCGCGTTTATGATTACCTTTTTCTCGCTTATGCCGCGCTCAAGCTCGACCTCGTAGATCCAAACGCCGTTTTTATTCTCAAGATCGGCTCCGTCAAGGCTCCAGCCCGCCTCAAGCGCTAGCACCTTATCTACGGCCTCATCGATACTAAGGGCAAATTTGGAAAAATCTATAGCCTCACCGGACAAAATATATTGCTTGCTCTCAATCTCTTGTTTTACAATCCGGCCGCTTGCGGCGTCGATTTTGATCTCTTGCTCCGCCCCGTCTTTAAACGACTCCACCTTGTAAAACGTCACGCCGTTTTTGACGTCTATTTCGATGTCCTTAATCTTTGAGCCGGGGAAATTTTTCTCCGCGATATTTAAAGCCTCCTTGGACGTGATAGCCTGCAAGCTCGTCGCGCCTAAAACCGCCGCTAAAACCGCCGTACCTAGTAACTTTGTCATTTCTGATCCTTTTGTTTTGATTTCCAATTTTCGTTTGGACGAGCGCATTATAGATGTCTTAAATGAAGCTAGAATGAATAAAGAAAAATTTATTAAAAATGCGTAACGTACTTGATCTAGCTACCTAAAATAGGTCTAGCCGTTTTCTAAATTTACGCCTGATAATAATCGGGCATATTAAGTTTTGGTGTTTTTATCGCGTATTTGTTTTTCTTCTTTTAAATGTTTCTTACCATATGCGTCGCTATCTTTGGTATGCCTACTAGCTACATTTGGCTCTAAACTCTTTGACTTACGCATAATCAAAAAATATACGGTCCGCCAAGCTAATTCATTTTATTGTTACAGGAAGCTATTTGCGACAACTAACGACAAAAATACGAATAGAAATTTAACAGATTGGACAGCCCCCGCATGGGTATATTCGCAGGTTTGAGTATTTAACAATATATCCATACTATTAGTAAAAACAAAAAAGAGTCAACTCCAAATACGTTATGTTTTAAACTCTAGTCCCCAAAATGCCGTTTTACGCGAGCCAATCTACGCCGCTTTCTTGTCAAATTCCCGATTAGTCAAATAGACGTTTAAAGTCTCGGATTTAGTATCGCCTTCGTCTCCTCATCGCTTAGCTCATAGTTGTAAAATTTAAGGTAAAATCTCTCCGCTTCGTCTTGCAAATTTAATTCCGCAAATTTTTCGGGATACGGCGTTTTGCTCAGCCACAAAGGATATAGCGCGCCTTAGGCGCTTCGTACGCTCCACGAATAAAGCCGCTGGGCACGACGAAAATTTGTCCCACGTACGGCTTTTGGCTTGGTAAACGACGCGTTTTTAGCGATCGCATCGGCGCTTTGGCGAGAGTTCGTAACGATGACGTCCGGATAAAAATGATAACTTGTTTCTCGTTTATAGCTTTTGAAATCTTAAACTCCTCTTTGCTAAGCTCGGAGCTTAAATTTACCCCGCCGGCTACGCTTATATACTCGGCCTCTATGTCTTTTGAGCTGACGGTATTAAAATTTCCGGAGTTATAGTTTAAAACCAAAACTCGTTTTTTCGGCCCTATTTCCGCCGTTTTTTCTTTTACGAATTCGACGTTTTATTAAAATAAGCTTTAAATTCGCGCGCTCTTTCTACGCTTTTCTTACCCCAAATTTCGGCGATTTTAATAAAACTATCCTGCATCTCTTTTATAGTCGCGAATTTATCTATCTTGACGACTGCTAGTTGGGTTTTGCTATTTTCGTCGAAAAACATACCCGCGGGTCCGAAAACGACCTGCGTTTTTGAGGCGATGAGCGTCTCGACGCTGCTACCTAGCATGCCGCTTTTATTGTCGTTCGTACGGATTTTCGGAAAAATTTTCGCCATTAGTGGCGGTAGTTTCGCCGTGCCCGATACGATGCGCTCTTTGTTACCCGACATTCTGTTTAAAACTCGTATTTGATTGCCGAAGAGATAGCCGCGTTTATCGGCTCTTTCGCACCCGTTTCTTTCGTCACGCGCCACCAGCTTTTGCTAGATCTCCGCATCAACTACGCCTCGCGCAACAGCTGCATGTGCTTTGAAGCCTGGCTTACCGAGTCGCAAAAGCAGAGCGCGATAAATTTCGCGCTTGATTTGTTAGAGCACAAATGCGCGCCCAGCGCCGAACCCGGCATCGCGGCGGTCTTTGGAAAAGATATCCTAAGCGCGCAAGGGCTGATAAATTTCGGCAAGAGTGCAAAAAGAGATATTTTTAAAGCCGCAGCAGGCGTTTGAGGAGGCCGCCTTGAAAAACGTATTTTTAAAAGAGCTAAACGGCGCTCGCGGCGTTATCGGCGCTCTTGCGGGCATAGGGCTTAGGCTTAGCGGAAGCGACGGAAAAATCAGAGGCAAATTTGAGTTAGAAAGGTCAAATTTAAGCGTAGCCGAGCTTTTGGGGTTAAATTTTAGAGGCGGTCGCGGATGAAAATTTTAAACCTCTTTCGCCTGATGAGCGCGTAAATTTAATCGGCGCGCTAAAGCCCGTATTTTTGGATTTCAAGGCGACCCTGCTCGTCAAAAAAGAAGCGGACGGCGGATTTAGAAATTTAAGCGTAAAAGAGCTTCGGGATTTTTAATGGGCTTAAATTTTAACGAAAAAGGCGAGTTTAAATTCGGCAAATTTAACTATAAAAAAGCACGCGAAACCGCCGAAAATTACGCGAAATTTAAACTAGACAACAACGAAGAAGAGATTAGCTGCGGCGGCGAGAGGAGCTGCTAAGACTTCGCGTTTAAGCGCCGCAGCGCGCAGGGCTTTATTTGCGGCTTTTGGCAAATATCGGTCCGCATTTACGGCGTGCGGTAGTTTGATTTTATGCCGTTTTTCTAAATTTTCCGCTGCCTTTAAATTTTAGTTCGCCGCAAAATCTCTTGCCGAATTTCGCCTCGACGATGAGAACCAGCACGAAAAATATCTTTTCGTCGTTTAAAGAGGCGATTTGGCGCAGGGTTTGATCTGCACCGCTAAATTTGACGCCGTTTTTGCGTAAAGTTTCGCAAAAAATAGCCTCGTCAAAGCCCAGCATTTGCGAAATTTCGGTTATACTGTATGGCTCGAGCGAGGCGATGATGCGGTCCATGTTGCACATGCTAGGATTTTTGCGGCGAGTTACGACGTCCGTAAATTCGTTTGCGAGCTTAACGAGCTTTTTCTTGCGATTTATCACATGCAAAAGCGCGGCTAAAATCACCGAAAAGCCCGCAAATTTATGCGTGCCCATCCAAAATTCGTCGTATTCTCCAATCACGAAATTTACACCCGAAAATGTGAGCAGGCAAAGTCCTAAAATCAGCATGCAAATGAGGCAGAATTTATAAACAATCTCGAATTTAAGCATAAAATCTCCCAAAATATATTTTCGTAATTATATACTTTTTAAAATAGACTGATTTTTAAGAATATTTTTAATTTATTTAACTAAACAATATTTCAGGACTGGCATTCGAAATGCAATACAAGCATAAATAAAACTGACAAGAGCCTCACGACGGTGGAATTTAGAGGCATTTATAAATATAGAAATTTACTCTCATAAAAACGCTAGATAACGTAAAATATGCCAGCTCATAAACTGTTATAAAAATTTATACCTTATTTTAAGTTTGGTAAGCGTTGCGGACAGGGCGACGTTAGAGGGCGGACTGTTTAAGAACGTAATAGACAGTTTCGGTAAAGACGGTATTACGGACTTTAAAAGCGCGCTTGATATGTTGAAAAATTACATTTTAAAAGCGAACGCGCAACTGGCGTATTAAACGAGCTAAAACAAAATTCCGCCGTTTTAAATAATGCGAGCGAGATTTTAGAAACCATGCGAGGAATGACGCCAAAAAGCGCGGAATTACAGCAAGGTATAGGAACTAGTCCGTTTAGCGCTTTTAAAACGATGGGTAGAAATAGACTCGCAAATAAGCTAAAATCGAAGCTCCCTTATTTAGGAGATAACCAGGCTTTAAAAAACCATATCGTAACCGCGCTTAAAAATACGGGCGATTTAAAAACGACCATAAAAAAATATAAGCGAGATTCCCGCTCAAAAAATTGCGGATGGCGAATTATTATTAAAAGCTTCCCAAATCACCAATATACCTAAAAAATAGGAATAAGCTAAAAATAGAATTTAGCGACCTAGAAAAAAACTTATCGAGGCCGCACTCACCGTAAAAGAAATTTTAGAGAAAGCGAAAATTAAAGAGGCTAAAATTAATTACGCGTTAAAGAGGATAAAGGAAATTTTAGAGGTGAAATAGAGTAGAGACGGTGTAGGAGCTGGCAACGGGGCGATAAATATCTAATCGCTTTTAGAAAACTATTAAAACGGAAATGCGCCCCAAACTGTGCCCTAACTTTTATCAAAACTTTGACGATTTGACAAATTTAAAGCTTTTATAATTAACCGTTTTTTGACGATCGTATTTGATAAAATATCGTATTTAGGGATTTTTGAGAGGTTTTGAGCTGGTGTCACGGGGGAGACTTGAACTAAGGGCGTCCGGCTTATGAGGGATTATTGAAATTCGCACCAAATTGCCTAAAAAACGGTATACGGCCGATATTTCTTTAAACATCTGCTACAGTTTGCTACAATTTTTATCGTATAACGACGATAATGCGATATCTCGTAAAACGAAACGGCATATACCACTTTAGAATAGCCATTCCGCTATATTTAAAGCCGTATTTTGGCAATAAAACCGAGTACACAAACTCTATCCGCACAAAACGCTTCACTTTAGCGATGAATCATGCTAAGATTTACTCTAGAATTTTTAGTATGATTAAAAAGGCGGCTAAGATGAATTTGGGTAGCGAATTTATAGAGAATTTAGTATTTACGCTTTTGGAGGCCAAGGAAACTAAAAGCATTAAAGAGCATGATTTACTGGGTAGGTATATAAGCATAGACGGACTATTGTCGCTAAACTTATATCTAAAACAAAGACTTAAGGAAAACAGCTTACCGGACACGATATCAAAAGAGGTCGACGAGATATGCAAGAAGCTATCTTGCGCCGATACTTCGGCTAAAAAGGCTCTGGGTAAAAAACTATTGGAAGCTACTATCGATAACATAAATCATATATCTTATAAAATGTCTAAAAATCAAAAACTGCCAAACGAGAAACAACAAGCTTTCATGCCGCTTAATAAAAAACGTAAAAATATAAATTTAAATGGCGACGTTAAAAAGAAGATAACCGAATTTACCGAAGATATAGATGTAAGCACCTACCAAGACGATATAGATCTTTTAAAATATAGCGACATGGTGCTTCCTTTTACTAAAAAATCATTAAAAAATAGCGTTTCGGAACTAACCGACTCGATAAATGCCCTGGCTAGGCAAAAGGGAGCATTGACGACAAATGATATCTTTAGGTTGTTGGGACATAAATTGCTGCCGGATGGGGACGATAAACCAAGCGGAGATTTAAAATTCGGATACGGTAATCTAGGCGACTCTACTTTAGGAGGTAGTGTTAAAATATATAAGGCGAGCGATTATGAAGATAGGGGCATAATTTTAAAAGACCTGAAAGAGGGCGACTCGGATACGGCGCCAGAGCTCGCCGACGCCGACGAGACCGAAGATATTAACGACATCACGTTAAATCAAGCTATTAAATTATCCCAAGGCATTATCGCAGATAGAGCCAAAGCGCTGAGCGAACGGCTAAAATCTAGTAAAACCCTGGCTACCGTAGTAAACGAGCATGAAGCCGGGACGGACGTAATTACTCTTAAAACGGCTTTTAATAATTACGTATCTAACACTAGCGTATCTAGTAGCTGGAGCGATAGCACCCTAGGGCTAGTTAATCACGTAGGAAAACTTATGTCTATGTACTTTGGCGGCGACTTAGATATTAAAAGCATAAAAAGAGACGATTTGCTCAAATTTAGAAATACTTTGCTCATGCTACCGACGAAACTCTCTCAAAACAATCTCTATAAAAATAAGAACTTAGACGAGATCATAGCTATAGCAAAGGATAAGCCGAAAATTTCCAAGTCCACTATCAAAAAATATATAGTTAGAATCTGCGAATTTTTTAAATATTGCTACGACAGCGATTACTTCGCTAAAAATCCCGCCACGGATATTCAAATAACCTTAACCGCCGATGACGTTATAAACAAAAAGCCATACCGCGATAGCGACGTAAACGCTCTTTTAGCCATCGTCGGCGATATCAAGGAAAACGGCGATACGAAAAGCCAAAGGGTAAATAAAGACGAACTGTTTTTCGTAACCCATATTGCGGCGTATTCGGGAATGAGGCTAAAAGAAATAATCCAGCTAAATACGGACGATATAATAACCAAAGACGGCGTAGTTTGTTTTAGCTTAAATATGGAGATTGACGTAAATACCGATAGAAGCAAGACTTTAAAAACTAAAAACTCTATAAGAAACGTACCTATTCATTCTAAATTAAAAGATATCGGACTTTTTGAACTAATAGATAGTAAAAAGAAATCGGGCGCTAAAAACGGTAAGCCCGTAAGACTATTTAATTGCGACAATAAAGACTTTTCGGAGTATTTTAGAAAAAAGATCAACGTAAGGGTAATAAAAGACGATAAAACAAGAACCTTTCATTCTCTTAGGCATACTTTTATAAACAAGCTAATTCAAGGCGGCGAGAGGATAGAGCACGTCGCAGCCCTGGTAGGACATGAACAACAATATAAGATCACCATGGATACTTACGGCGAACCCGTCAATATGAAAATTTTAAAAAACTTAGTCGAAAAGATAAATTTTACAGAAGTTAATGAGGAATGGGAACAAAACGAGTAATGCCCTTAAAGCAGAAGGACGCAACCTGGTTCTTTGCGTAAGAAGCGATTTTTTGCGTTTTTAAAAGCTTATAGCAAGCACAAACGTAATCGTTTGGTAAATTAAGACGTGCCACGATACGCATTTTGCCCCCTCGCCCCCCTCGTTGCTTTGTTTACGCGCTTGCGTACGGCAAGGCGACTTCTTTTTAGGGGATATGGTATAATACTTTAAATCAAATTTGAGGAGACAAGATGACCTCGATTAACATACGAACCGATAATAGCAATCTAATAGAGGCTATAAGGGCTATTTTACAGTTAGATCCAAAAGCTAAAATAACCTACGACGACGACCTTGGAGGACTAAGTCTTGCGGATGCGAAGCATTTGCAAGAAATTTCCGACGCAGACGATAGAGACGAGGTAAAATATTATAGCTTTGATGAAATGAGAGAGCGCTCTAAAGAGCATTTACGAAAGCTCGGCGCGTCTTTATGAAAATAGTCTTTTCGGATAAATTCGGTAATGGGCTGGATGGAATACTAAATTTTATTGCCCAAGATAGCCTTAACAGAGCGACCGAATTTAACGATGCCTTGTATGAAAAGATACTAGAAATTCCAAGCAGGCCTTATAGTTTTCGTAAGAATAAGCTACTTAAACGAGAGGATACGAGAGACTTAATTTTTAAAGGCTACGTAATAGTTTTTCGTATTAAACCGGGTCACATTAAAATTATGTCTATATATAAGCATAATTTGCCGGATTATTGTTAATCCTAATGCTACTTTGTATTATCAAATATAGTACTATTATCTTGCATTTTAACACCCCCTTATAGGGATAGATCCAAGAACTTCTTTAATCTTACATTTATAAAGCTTTGAAGCCCTTAATCTAACCCCATTCTTCATTTCTAAAAAACACAAAAATAAATTCTTACTCTAAAGTACTCTAAGGTATTAAAAATTTCTCAAAAATTATGTAAGGACATAAAAATAAATGAAAAATTCCTATAATTAGTATAGGTAAGAACTAAGCAAAAGGAGAAAACAAGATGCTTAACGAACTATATACGAATACGGAATACAAAGTACTTCTTGAGCATATAGCGGGTCAATACAAAGGACAAGCGGTACTAAATAGGCAACAAACGGCAAAACTTCTTAGTATCGGCGTATCTACTCTTGATCTTCGCATATCACAGGGCAGAGATATTCCTCGCTATATTAAAATGGGCGATGCGAAAAATTCTCGTATAGCGTTTGCGATCACTGATATTGCGGCTTATATTTTTCAAAAACGAATCAAGACGTGTTCTTAATTTTGAAAAGGTGTAAGTAAATGAGCGCCCTTCAAATCGACGGACACAACGTGATTCTTTGCGTTAGAAGCGAGTTTTTAACCTTAAAGAAGGCTATCGTACGATACGAGCACAATGTTAGAGAGGTTAAGCACGCCTCTAAGATCGGATATCTTAGAGGCAACAGTCGAAACAATAGATACATAGTGCTTAGCGAATATAATGATAACGGTAATATGCGAGAGATACCTAGTAGAGACAAGGAATTTAATGATAAAAAATACATAAAAAAACTCTTGCTGGAATATCACGAAAAAATGAGGGCCGACTACGAGGTTCAATCAAAAACATATAAAAACGGCAAGGTGGTAAAGAATCGATGGCGAGAAAATATGGTCGGGTTTTCCGAAGTGATCATAAGTTTCGGCACCGAGCGTCCAAAAGACCCCAAAGAAGGACTAAATCAAACCGAAGTAAATTTTATAAACGCTCAGGTCTCACTTGATAGAGTAAGAAGATTTGCAAATATTTATTGTGCTAAATACAAAGTAAAATGTCTATTAATTAGCGAACACAATGATGAAAAGACTAAGCACTATCAACTAATATTTACAAACTATCAGTTTGAAAACCATAAAAACCTTAGGTTTAACGGCAAAGGCGAGACGTTAAAATTTGGCAGAAGTATGCAAGAAATGGGAGGGGCGGCGTTTGAAGGTATGGCAATGCGGGGCAAGATCGGCACTAAGGCAAGACATAAGAATTTAAAACAAATGCACAAAGATGAAAAAGAGTTTAATAATGAGCAAGAGTTTAAAAACAAAATTAGACAATCGATAGTCGATAGAGCAAGGAAGTATATAAAAAAGAAAGAGTCTATGTTTGGCAAAGATTATTTGAGATTAGAAATCGAGGACGATAAGGATTTTATAACGAGTCTTACGAATTTGGTTTTAGATCAAATGAAGGACAATATAAACATAGTTACTGATAGCGAATTAAAACAAACGGTCGAGGAACTAACCAATCAGCTTTTAAACAAAGGTGAAGTAATGGCAAAAAATAATCAACTAGAACAATCTAACGAAGAGTTAATCCAAGAAAACGAAAAATTAAAAGAAGCAAACGCAAATCTAAATAATCAAGATGAAATTATAAAAGATAGAAATTTGCAAATAAGCGACCTCTCTGCTGAGCTAATCCAAAAAGATAACGAAAACCTTAAACTGCAAAATCAAATAAAAAGCTTTGAAGCAGATAAAGAAAAAATAGAAGAATTAAAGCAAAAAGCAAGTCAAAGCGACATACTAAAAAGCGAGCTTGAAAAAGTCAATCAAGACCTAGAATATAAAGAAAAAACAAATCAACATTTAAAGCAAAGAAACGGATATTTAGAAGCATCCAAAATAAACGAAGAAACCTTAAAAAAAGATAACGATAATAAACAACTACAAATAGCTAAACTGCAAACTTCTATAAATAGCAAAGATCGAAGAATATCCGAGCTGGAAGGAGAAGTAAAAGTTAAAGACGAAACGATAGGAAATTTACAGGATAAGTTAACTATATTGGAAAACTTTAAAATGAAGGTTATTAATTTTATCTCAAAAATAAACAATCTAATACCGAATTTTAGCAAGCTATTGGATGACGAACCAAGTGAAATAAAGGATGAGATAAAAAGTAAAATAGCCGGCAAAGATAGTATAGGGATAGGCTTTTAGTTGGATTGGTTTTTGATTTCGAATATAAAGTTACCAAAATTTTTAGTCAGCATATTTAATAAGCTTCTTTTTTGCCAACATATACCAAGTTATATAATGTGCGAGCTGGTTACACCAAATCGGAGCGTATGCCTAGATCTTTTTTGTACTTTGGTGATGCGGCCGAATTTTGTCAAAAGTTATTAAAATATAAAAATTTATCCCTCAAACGTCAAAATATTCTTGATAACGTCTATCCATTTAAATATAATCTAACTAAAAAATTAAAGGATAAATTTGCTTTACAGGTCGCTAACTGTGCTTAGCCTTTGCATCGCGCAGTTTATTTGCATCGGATTTTTCGGCGAGGGGCTCGTTAGCATCCTGCGTCAAGACGGTTTTAGTTTAGAGCGCGTCGGCGCGCTTAGAGGGCTTGGACTTTTCGCGGTTTTGGCTTTTTTGTGGTCGCCGTTTATCGACGCTATCGCGCTAAAAATAGGCGGTTACAAAAAGATTATCCTAGCCTTTCAGTGCCTTACTTTGGCGATTTTATATGCGGTTTCGCTTCTAAATCCGCACGACGATTTACCTGCCATAATCGCTTTAGCGGTGCTTTTGGCTTTTATCTCGGCCACCTGGACGATGACGTCGAACGCATTTTTTATCAAAATTTCAAGCAGCTCAAATTTAAGCTTCACAAACGCCCTCAAGCTTAGCGGCGGATTGATAGGACACGTATCCGGTAACGGCCTAACGCTCGTAATCTACGCAAAATTCGGCTGGAGCGAGGCGAATTTATTCTTGACGTCTTTGATAGCGGTTTCCTTGCTTAGCCTTACTTTCTTTAAAGAGCCTGAGCGCGTAAACGCCGGCGAGGGGCTGGATTTTAGGGCGATGTTTGGCTTTTTTAAGGGCAAAAAGGCTTGGCTTAGCGTGCTTTTCGTACAATCTATCGGTATCTGCGCGGCGTTTGGACTGCTTAGTCCGATGCTTGTAGATATCGGCTGGAAGCTGGAAGATATCGGCGAGGTCTTGCACATATACGGCACGATATTTGGCTTCGCTGGTGCGCTCACGGCGGGCTTTGCGGTAAAAAAGCTAGGCGCCAAAAGAGCCTTTTTATACGCCGTAGCGATGCAGACGCTAGGCATCCTAGCCATCTGGTTACCTATCGGCGGCTGGACGGACCACGCGTCGGTACTTTTTGCTTCGAGCACGGCGTATGCGGTATATATGGCGCAAGCGACGATAATCTCCACGATGATGATGCAACGTGCCTCGGGACGGCGACCCGCTAGCGAATACGCCGTGCAAAGCAGCCTAAATATGACATTTCAGATATTTTCGTTTTATCTCGGAACGCTTTTGGCGGGGACGTTGAGTTACGGAGCGGTCGTGCTGGGCGCGGCGGCGTTTTGCGTTTTGAGCCTAGTTTATTTTATAAAGATTTATAAATTTATCTAGCGGATTACGATTTTGCGGGATTTAAGTCGCCGTCTAGTACAAAAAACTGCGTAAATTTTATTCCGCAGAATTTTGCAAATCGCTTTGCAGATTTAGCCCGCGTCGGCAATGCGGATTAAATGCACCCGAACGCAAGACCGAATTTAAGTCTCGGGCGCAAACAAGGCGATAAATTTAATCCCGCTTGCAACGAGAGAAAAACCGCAAAACGAGCTTATTTGGCTCGTAAAATTTACGCAAAAGCCAAATTTACAACCGCTCTTTGATGATCTTTAAAAAATCCAAAAGCGCCTTTGCGCTATGATGAGGAGTATCCTGGGCGGCGATTAGTTCGCAGTTCGGTAGCATCCTCGACACTTGCGAAGCGACGGCAAAAGGTACTTCCTCGTCGGCCCTGGAGTGATACATAAGCACGCTTTGTGAGACGTCTTTTAGCTCAAATCCCCACGGTCTGGCTTGAAGCCAAAGGTCAAAGCCGATGCCGTTAAGCTGCGCTTTTATCGCTTCTTTTAGCGCACCCTTAGCCTGCGAGCCGTATTTTTCCCACGCCGTTTGCGCCGTATTTTCAGGCGTATTGTGCGATGCAAAATCATAAATTTCCTTTATGTGCGCATAGTCGGCATAGTCGGCCAAAAGCTCGGGCGGGGCGTTAAATCCGCTTAGTATAAACACCTTTTTCGCCTCTTTGCAAGCTACAGCCGTAGCGTAGGCGTAAGCCGCGCCCACCGACTCGCCCAGCACGCTAAATTCGCCCAAATTTAACGCCGAGAAAAACTCTTTTAGGCGCAGGGCGAATTTAAAAAAACTATCATCCGCGCTAAAAAGCGAGCTGTTAAAATGCCCGCTTCTATATATCAAAATAAGCCTTATTTGATTTTTATCGCAGAAATTTATCAAGGTATTTTGCGGAAAAATCATTAGCGGATGATGATAAACCAAAACATCTTTAAAATCGCTACCAAAGTCGTCGTAGCTTAGATTTTCGCCGCTTTTAAATTTAAAATTTTTCATCTTTTTCCTTAAAATTTATATTCAAATTTTACGCCGATCTCGCGAGGGTCGGACAGGTAGTGCATCGTGGCGTATTTTACGTCGTGATCTTTGTCGAAAAGATTATTAGCGTAAATATAAACGTTGATATTTTTGTGATTAAAGCCTACTTTTGCATCGACGGTCGCGTAGCCCGCGTTTTCTACGACATTGGCCTTATCGGTATAAAATTTGCTCTGTCCTCGCAAAAATGCCGCCGCGTAAAATCCGCTTGGAGCCTCGTACGAAAGCCCTGCGCCATAAGTTAGCCTTGGCGCATAATAGACGTATTTGCTGCTATAATCGCCCTGTGCGTCTTTGTAGTCTTTAAAGACGCTTTTTGCGTAGCCCAAATTTGCGCTAAGCTTTAATCCGTCCGCCAAAAGCACGGCGCCGTCTAGTTCAAAGCCTTGGGAGCGCGCCTTGCTGGCGTTCTCTGCCACCGTGATATTAGGCGCTACGATGACGCTTACTACTTGCTTGTTTTTGATATCGGCGCGAAAAACGGCGGCGCCTAGCTCAAACCGCTCCCAAGCCCCTTTTACGCCGACTTCATAGCTAGTCATCGTTTCTTTATCGTACCATTTTTTAGACGTAGGCGAGGCGGCCCAAAAGCCGCCCGGTTTATAGCCCTTCGATACGCTCGCATACGCCGTAACCTCGTCGTTTATAGCGTATTTTAGTCCGATCTTGGGTGATAGCGCGCTATACGAATCGCTTAAATTTTCGCCGTTCATACGGTTTTGAAATTTGACCCTATCTTTGTCGAATCTAGCTCCCAAAATAACCGAAAAATCAAGCGGCAGATAAATTTCATTATGCGTAAAAACGCCGTAGTTTTTACTTCTGGTTTTGTTATTTTGCAGCGAGCGAATACCGCCGAACATCACGCTGTTTACGCTACTTCGCACGTCTCTTTGCGTAGCGCCTGCCGCAGCGCCTAGGACGAATTTGCCATACGCGTTATCGGCGCTAAATCTAAACTCCTGCGTAAAATCCTTTCTGTCCTCTTTGTAATACACGTCCAACAAGGACGCGGGGCGATGATCGCCGTCGTAGCTGCTGTCGTTTTTATAATCCCTGAAAGTCGTAAGCGAAGTAAGCGCATAGTCGCCCGATTTATATTCTGCCTTTAGCGATGCTTCGTAGTTTTTGGCGTTTTCCTCGCCCTCCATGCCGTTGGCGTAGCGCGTTCTATTGGCTGCGCTAGGCAAATTCGATCTTTGCGCGCCGTTAGCTATCCTATAATAGTTTTGAATAAGATCCACCGTAAGCTCGTCCGTAGGTAAAAATCTAAAGTAAATTTTGCCGTAAAGAGCGTCTTTGTAGTCGTCGCTTTTGTTTAAATTTTCGTTATACATAAAGCCGTTTTTCTTTTCGCTAAAACCGGTAAAACTGGCCAGAAATTTATCCTTTATTATCGCTCCGCCTACGTTAAAACTAATACCACGAAGGCTATCCTCGCCAAGCTTTAGTCCGATCTTTGCTTGCGGTTCGTTGGTAGGAGCTTTGGAGACCGCATTTATCACGCCTGCGTAGGCGTTTTTGCCGTAAAGCGCGCTTTGAGGCCCTTTTAGGATCTCGATACGCTCGATATCCTCCAAAAATACGTAGTTGCCGTAAGTGCCAAGATAACTCACGCCGTCCAGATAAAACCCGACGTTTGGGCTATCAAATGCGTAATCGCTCGTAACGCCGCGCATGATAAAAAGCGAAATACCTCCGCCTTGCAAAAACGATAAATTTGACGATGCGCTTCTAAGCCCGTTTAGATCCTTTGCTTCTCTAAGCCGCAACTCTTTTTCGTCCAGCATGCTTACCGCGGCCGCCACCTCGCTAGCGTTCTCATCGATCTTTTGAGCTGTTACGCTGACCTCATCCAGCCTCACGGCGGGGGTTGCTATCGCTAGCGCCGCAACCGCGCTTAAAAGCAAAATTTCTCTCATTTTAGACTCCTTTTATAAATTCTTTAATTTAAGGATAGTATAATATTTTTGAAATCTATTATCAACCCGAAATTTATAAATGACGGATTTATTTTTATATTTAAAGGAAAAATTTGCGCACGGTATCCGCAGACGTTTTTATGGATAAATTTAATAGTAGCGAGGACGGAGTTTTGGCTGGTATTGGCGTCAAAATCCGCGCCAAAAATATCGCGCTAAGCAATGAAATAGCCTTCGGCGCGATAAAAATGGACGTCAAAGACGATACCAAAATTGTCGGCGATTTTCACGCTTTACGGGGTTGCTTTATAAATTTCACCCTACAAGGAGGCATCAGCCTAAGCTCGGCGAATGGCAAAATCGAATACAAAAGCGGACTATCCACGATCAGCTCGGTCGATTTACCAAGCTCGGATCAAGAGATTTACGGCGGCGCGCACGCGGGAATAAATTTATTCCTAGAAAACTCGTTTATGAGCGCAAATTTCGGCGATCTTATCGAGCTTGGCGCAAACAAACTCGTCTCGCAAAACGACACCTGCGCCGTAAATAAAATTTTATTAAACCAAATTTTATCGCTAAACGCCGACGAGCCGCTTGAAAGAATGCTTTTAGAAAGTAAAATTTTAGAGCTTATTTATAACGAATTCAGCCGCCTAAAATGCCCAAATAAGCATGTTATACTAGACGAAGCGGACAAAAACGCGCTACAAAAAGCCAGGCAAATTTTAAGCATGGATATCAAAAATCCGCCGTCTATAAAAGAGCTCTCAAAACAGGTGCGGCTGAACGAATTTAAGCTTAAAGTCGGCTTTAAAAGTTTGTTTGGGCAAACTCCTTACGAATTTTTGCGCGAAGAGCGAATGAAGCGAGCACTGGCAATGCTGCAAGGCTCGGAGCTAAATATCGCTGAAATTTCGGCTGCGACGGGCTTTAAAAATCAAAGCCACTTCAGCAAGCTTTTTTGCGATTATTACGGCACGGCACCCAAAAATTTGATGAAAAATAGAAAATATTATTATTAATTTTACGAGATTTGCCCGTAAATTTGCCGTGAACGGCTCTCAAAATCCTGTTAAGATAATATTTCTAGTGGAATTAGAACAAATTTGATATGACAACATATAAAATAAAATATGCTCAAACTAGCAGTGCTTACCAAAGCGTATATTATACGCCTATGCTTGCAAATCGGAAGCATTTATAAGCTTTTAACCCTAATTTGTTAAAAGTTTTCCTATTAAAAAACTTAGACCTTTTAACGACGAAAAATCATTTTAGAGAGATAAAGTTTCGTCTAAGTTTTCATATTTTTCTTTTGCTCGGTCAAAGAAAAATATCGGCCGTCTGCCAAGACCTTACAGCAAACTCATTTGAGTTTGCTAAGTAAGTATTAACATATTACCTATGTAGGGGTTGTTTTTATTAAATTAAAGCAAATTGGAGTTTATAGAAAAATTTACTTTTATTTTTCTGTTTTGTATTTTGGCATAAATTTAGATATTAAAAAATAATTGCCTCTAACAATGTCTTTAAATTATTCGCTTACATGCTTTACGATATCTTTTAGCACTAGCGGTATTACGTCGCCGTGTCCTTGCCCTTCGTAGATTTTAAATTCGTATTTTACGCCCGACTTTTTTAGAATTTCAGCTAAATCGGCCGCTTTTAGTATATTTTCTTTGTCTGTTTTGCCCGCCCTTTTTTCTAATTCTCCTACGCTAAGTCTTATAAAACTCGCCTTTAATCTAATTTTTAGTTTGCCGTCGTTGCCTAAGGCCTCCTTTAGAATTTTTGAATCTCCCCACCAAAGAGACGGAGAGGCTATAAAAAACTCATCAAATATACCGTCGTTTTGTAGAAGCGAATAAACTAAAAATAGTCCGCCAAAAGAGTGGCCGTAAAATATTTTTTCGCTATTTTTTATATCGTATTCTTTGTCCACAAACGGCACTAGCCTCTCTTTTATAAATTTATAAAATTTGTCCGCATTGCCGCCTTGCTCGTATTCGTCGCCTTGGGCTAACGGCGTTAAGTCCTTTGTTCGCCTTGCGGTATCGTAAGCTAGCGGCGTATCGTATCCGACGCCTATGATAAGCGGTACATTGTCGTTTGAAGTAAAATCTTTAAATAAATTAAGCAATACGGAAAATTGCGCATTCGCATCGAGCATAAAAATCGTTTTTGGATAAACGTTGCGGTTTTTCGGGATGGCTTGAAAAATTTTATATGTTTCCCCGCCCGCGTTTTCTAGTATGGAGTATTTTACATCAAAAAGCCGATAAACGCTTTCATCTATCGGCTCTATGTATTGAGTAGGCTTTGCGCTGGCTACACCAATCATAATCAAAGCTCCCAAAAATAATTTAACAATCCTTACCACTTCGCGCTTACCTTAAACCAAAATCTCCTGCCCTCTTCAGGATACCAGTAGTAGTTGCCGTCATCGGCCATTCCCTCGTCGTAGCGGATATTATCAAAGATATTATAAGCGGTCAAATTTAGGCTTAAATTTTTATTTACTTCCCAGCTAGCACCCAAATCGACGGTAAAAAGCTTTTTGTCGTTTTCGCTTACTTTATTGCCGGGACCGAATTTGACGCTGGTTAGCTCGCTCTCGTAGTTTGCCCCGGCAAAGGTGCTAACGCTTGCGATAGGCTTATACGTAAGCGTCAAATTTGCCGCGTGCTCGGGCGTTGCGGTCAGAGATTTGCCGTCTAGTCGGCTAAGATTGGTCTGACTAAATTTGACCGGGCCGTTTGGGGTGTTGATCGTCGGGTCGCCGGTTTTGATTTTGGAGTTGTTGTATGTGTAGTTGCCGCGCAAATTTAGATTTTTTAGTATGTCGTAGTCTGCGCTAAGCTCGATGCCCCAGACGTCTGCACCGTCGATGTTAAAGTAAGTTCCCCAGCCCGGGCAGTTTACGTGCGGAGCCGTAGTGCACGAGCCAAATGCCGGAATACGGTTTATGCTGCTGCCGTCGGTATCTAGGATTTTATCTTTAAACTCGTTTCTAAATAGAGTAACCGAACCTCTAAAATCCTCGCCGCTATCGTAGTAAGCGCCGATTTCATAAGTTAAGCTCTTTTCGGGTTTTAGGTCTGCGTTACCGAAGTCTACTATCCTCCAGCCGCCTTGTATGGTGCCTACTTCCGGCGAGATTTGATTGACGTCGGGCGTCTTATATCCTGTCGCTACGCCGCCTTTTAGCGTCCAGTTGTCGCTTAGATTATAAACTAGATACGCACGCGGCGAGAGATGATCGTCGAAAAATTCGTTATGCGTGAAGCGACCGCCCAGCGTCAAATAAAGCTTGTCGTCTAAAATTTCCCACTCGTCTTCTAAAAATGCCGCATGCTCTTTCATGGAGTAGGCTTTCGGGTTTCGCAGCACGCTTCTACTTGAATTTGATACGATAAATGTGGTTTTAACCGTCTGCTTACTGAAATCATAGCCGAAAGTTAGCGTATGCGAATCCAGGAAGGTGCTAAATTTGGAGTTAAAGCTGTGGTTTTTGACGTCGGCCGGCGTTAAGCTATCAAAGAGGCTCGTTCGCTTCGTCTGATCGTAAATGTAGCTCACGTCGGCATTTAAATTTTCAAAATTTCCCAGGTATCCTACTCCGTAGCTATCTTTTTTGTAGTCGTAGCTATTTAGCAGCCTGTTTGTCCTTACGGTTGCCGTCTTGCCGACGGTCCTAGAGTATTCGTGGCGTTCTTGGGAGGCTAGGAGATAAAATTTATTGTATTCGTCGGGCGTGATCCATAGTTTGGCGCTAAAGTTTTTCTTATCGCTTTCTTGATAGCCGCCCGGATAGCTATCCTCGTCGCGTAATTTTTTGTAGCCCCAGAGCTGAAGACCGAGGTATTTGTTAAGAAGCGGGAAGTTAAGATAAAAGTCCGCTTGGCGCTGCGAGCCGATGCCGCTATGAGCCTGCGCGATACCGGATATACTCACGGAGCCGCTAAATTTATCGAAATTTTTCTTCGTGATGATGTTTATGACACCGCCCACCGCATCGCTACCGTAAAGCGAGCTCATCGGTCCTCTGATGATCTCGATACGTTCTATCGCCTCAACCGGCGGGATAAAATTTGAGTTCATATCGCCGGCGCCGCCTTTTGGATTGGCCGCGCTTGAATTTACTCTTTTGCCGTCTATGAGAACTAGCGTTTGCGAACCTTCCATGCCGCGGATCGAGATACCGCTGGCGGGCCCGTCCTCGCCGCCTATAACGCTAACTCCCGGAGCTTTTGAGGCGATGCTATGCAACGAGGTAAAGCTGTCTTTTTTAAGATCTTCTCCTTTTATAACGGTAATGCTAGCCGGCGCATTTTTAATACTTTGCGAAAAACCGCTAGCCGTGACTACGACCTCTTCTAAATTTATATTATCTACTGCTTGTAAATTTATTGCGCATACTAGAGAGATAATAGGTACAAAAACTTTATTCTTTGAAATAATCATATAAAATCCTTTAGAATACTTAATATTGATTTAAGTTATCAATCTTTATTCGCGAATGATAACTAATATGGAATAAAATTAATATTAATTATCGTACATAGATAGAATTTGCTGCCAAAGGCGAGATGGCCAATTTAATAAGATGGGTTTGAGGCAATTTCTAAAGCTTATAAGGTATGTTAAATTTTGAATTTTATCCATCCCGCATTCAAAGCGAAGTCATTGACACTAAGTTTTTAGCTTTTGGAGCGCGATGGATGAAGCGGTTTTAAAATCAGTAAAAACGATAGGATAACCTATCGTTTTTACGTTTTAATTAAAAATTGTAGTGGAAATTCACCATAAACGATCTCTCGTCGCCTAGCCTTGAGCTTGAGCGCCAGTATTTTTTATCAAAGAGATTGTTTATCGCTAGCGTCATTTGCGCATGCTCGGTGAAGCTATATCCAGCACTCACGTCCACTCTGGCAAAGCCAGGCAAGTGTTGTTCTTGGATTCTACCGCCGTTAGTAGAGTAAAAGTAGCGTTTGGAGTAGCCGGTAACGCCGCTTTCTACGTACCATTTGTCGGCATTTACGTAGCGTAAAAAGACGTTGCCTTGCCAGCGCGTGGTTTCATTTAGATTAAGCCCTTCGTTTAGCGGGTTTGAGTTGTCTTTGGTAACCTTAGCGTTCGTGTAGCCAAGCGAGCTACGCAGGTATAAATTTTCATAAATTTGCCCTAGCACGTTTAGCTCGATACCGCGGCTACGCTCCTTGCCGCGAACTGCCCAAGTATATGGATCGTTTGTAGGATCGGGTTGATAGCGGATGTTTTTATGTTCGATCTGAAACACCGCGATATTTGAGCTAAATTTATTATCCGCCCAAGTGCTTTTTAGTCCGATTTCGTATTGGACGTTGTTTTGCGGTTTTAGATCCAGTCTTGACGTATCTTCGGTGCTGATGCCGATGTTGCCTCTACCGCCGTAGGGCGCAAAGCTCTGCGAATACGAGATATAAGCGGTGTGATCGGTCGCGAAGTCCCATAAAAAGCCGACCCTCGGGCTAAACGAGTCGCCGGTGTAGCTGTTTGTTTGGCCTCTTATGTTTCTGGTTTTAAATTTATAAAAATCAAACCTGCCGCCTAGCATCAATCTATACGTGTCGTCAAGGCTGATTAGATCCTCGAAAAACACGCCGTGATTGATCGCACGGTGTTTGTTGTCGGTCGTAAACGGGACGTTTCTGTTTGACGCCCAGCTACCCCTAGATGCGTATGGGTCGATATCTTGCATATGAGTTCTGCTATACCAGAGCCTTGGATGGCGAGTTTCGACGCTGTTATCGTAGCCGACTGCGATGTTGTGCTTAAATCTCTCGAAATTTAGCTCCTTAGTAAGCGTAAAGGCGTTTGAAAACATTTTAAAGATATTGTTAAGAGATACAATCTAACTCACTATTTTACTTATCCAAGATATCCCAAGATGAATGCGCATAACGAAAGATTTAATAAAACCATACAAGATATGTTCGTATCTTATAACGAAGATCTGCTATTTACCGATCTAAATGAATTTAATCGGAAAATGGCTAAATGGCTCATTGATTATAATACTATTTTAACTCATACTTCGCTAGGGTATAAGATCCAGTGGAGTATGAGGACAAAAAGTGCCGCATGTTGTGGATGCGGACATTTATTTGCGGTTTTTTTTAAAAAAACATGTTAAAATTAGAAACGGCTTAAATTTTTGCTACATAAATTTTTAAATTTGCTACAAACTTTAAGCTATATTTTATGAAAGGAAATTGCGATATAAAATCGTAGAAAACCCGTATTTTAGAGCTATTTGGTGTCACGGGGGAGACTTGAACTCCCGACCTCCGGCTTATGAGGAATTTTAAATTTGCTTCTTAAAATCCCGAAACTACGGCACTTTAAGTGATTTTTATTTCATACGTATATAAAACTGTTCCACTTTTGTCCACCGGTGACAGATATGGCACATCACTTAAGAGAGCGAAACGGCATATATTACTACAGAGCCGTGCTTACTCCTAGCATCAGAAAGTTTTTTAACGAAAAACGGGAAATTTGCTTTTCTACCTCCACGAATCTCTTGGAAAAAGCTAAAAAACGGCTAAGATTCTAGATAACAATCTTTACCTTATAAAAAGGGCGGTTTATATGAATCTTAATGATAGCATAGTTCAGTCTTTCGTAAATTCGTTTATGAGGATAAAGCTTAGCAAGAGCATTAAAGAGCATTCGCTTCTTAATAAAAAGCTGGACGTAGATTTCTTAAATGCTCTAAACGCTTATTTTAAACAAAATTTGATCGACGGTGAGTTTCCCGATATACTCGTTAAAGACGTAAATAATATAGCCGGCGTCTTGGATGATAAAGATAAACAAGCCACCGGACAAACCCTTTTAGAGAAAAACATATTAACCCTTAACTACCTTATTTCTAAGCTTGAAAAAAGCAGTCTACTGTTTGACGATAAGCAGGAGCAAAAGTTCCTTGACGATGAAGACCTGGACGATTCTAACGGTAGTCTGGATAAACCAGATACGGTCTTTATAAACAAGCAAGCCGTAGCCTCAGCGTTTGACGCAAAGAGTATCGATTCGTTTCGGGATAATATAAAAGAACTGGAAGATAAAGGATGCTTGCCGATGACGGACGGGCAGTTTGAAGCTATGGCGCAAAGATTAAGCGATACTGTATGCGCTATATTAGATAAAAAATACGGCTCTACCTCGAATTTGGAATTAGTTAAAGTAAACGACGGCAATAGAAGTATAGAAGATATCGTAAAAAATCCTTATCCTCGTAAAAGCATAAAGGTAAAAATAGACGACAAGAATAGCTTCGGCATGATTGATCCTGGAGCTGAAATTACCGAAGAGTATGAGATTAGGCAAGCACCCCAAGCCCCTTCTTTAAGCGGCTTTAATCAGAACTTAACCGCAAATTTAGAAAATCAAAAAACTTTAAAAGAGGCGTTTGAAATCTTTGAGGCCAATACCTCAAAGCTTGATAAATGGTCGCAAGATACCGGGAGACTGGTGGCTAGCGTAAGAAAACTCCTATTTTTATATTTTAGCGAAAAAACCCCGGTAGCTAATATTACTAGGGATAATTTGTTGGAATTTAAGGATTTACTATATAAAGTTCCTGCCAAACTAGCTCAAAAGAGTAAGTACAAAGATAAAAATTTATCTCAGATACTTAAAATAGGAGAAAGCGACGATAAGCTCTCCGAAGTTACTATCCAAAAATACATGATAAGGGTTATTCAGTTTTTTAACTACTGCTTTGATAGTGGATATATAAATAAAAGCATAACCGCAAAAACAAACATCAAGCTAGATATAGACCCTAGCGATAGAGCCGTGCTACCGTACGACGCAACCGAAGCTAAAAAGATATTTGACATAGTATCTAATATAAAGCAAAGCGGTAAATCGCCTAGCTCTAGGATAGAGGCCGATGAGCTTTACTATATTACTATGATAGCCGCTTATAGCGGTATGAGGATAAAAGAGATTACTCAGCTTCATAAAAAAGATATGGTTTTAAAAGACGGGATTTATTGTTTTAGCATCAACACCGATGACGGAAAAACTACTAAAACCAAAAATAGTATTAGGTTTGTGCCTATTCATAGTAAATTAATAGAATTAGGACTACTTGATTATGTTAATGGTAAAAGGAGTGGAAATATCTTTAAAGTTACGAACAAGGATTTCTCTGAAATTTTTAGAAATCAGATCCAAAGAAAACTAATAACCAAAGACTCTAAAAAGACGTTTTATTCGTTTAGGCACTATTTTATAAATTATTTGGTACAAAAAGAGATAGCAAACGATACCATCGCCCAAATAGTAGGTCACGAAAAACAGTATAAAATTTTGCTAAACACCTACGCTACGCCGATTAACGTTAATGCGTTAAAAGCAAAGGTTGAGATGGTTAAATATGAGGAGGGCGGGATGCTTGAGGATTAATTTAAAGAGTCGTCTCGGCATGAATAGATAATAGATAAATTTAGAGAGTATCCTGGCTATTTACAAGATAGACATTGCAAGATTGCTTTTATATTCTATTTAGTATTATTTTAGGTATAAAATAATAGATAATGCCATTTATCGTTTAAAGCCTGTCAAATGCCCTATAGAGTCTTTTTAGAACTTCGCCACAGCCTAATCAAATTCTAGCACATATCCCCTTAACCCTAGTAACAACCTATACTAAAATAACTTTTGAGCCCATACTCTTGTCCTGCGGTATAGGCCTGAATATAAAATCCCTTACTTGAAGCTACGATCAAACAAAATCCTTTTAGTTTATTTTAAGCGACTAGCTAAAAAACACAAAACCGTTTTTAAAACGTATGAGTTCTAGCTTGCAAAGCCGTAAAACGTGTTTTTTGGCTATCTTTTGCTTTAAATTGATATGCCTAGAGATCTGCTTTAAGGTGCGTGGGCGTGATAAAAATGCCAAAATTTTATCACTTTTGACCACGGCTTTGTAAGATGCTATACCCAAAAAATCCATCTTTGTTTCATTGTCAAATATGGCATAAGCACTTTTTTTTGACATCATGGCAATAGAACAATCATCGCTTGTGGCCATTGCCACAACACTCTCAAAGCTCTGCTTTAAGCCCATTTCTATCTCTTTTGGGGCTACGTACCTTAATGCGCTTGTTATGCCAAAAAGTGCGGCGGCTAGACGTTTCTCTTTTTTGTGATAAAGCGAATGCTCTGCTCCGTCAGAGAGCAACAAAAAGCCG
>NZ_CAJPMA010000013.1 GCF_905371695.1 uncultured Campylobacter sp.
TCTCATAAAGTCTAATCCCTTGAATGCGTAATTATACTTAGATAATCATAAAATTTCTTTTAAGCTTCGCAAATTTATAGTAAAATGCTTAAAAATTTAAATTAAAGAGATTTTATGAAGGTAATATCAAAAAGCTTCGGGGATTACGGAACTAATTGTTACGTAGTAAAGACCGCTTGCGGCGAGATTATAATAGATCCCGGCGACGGTGCCGCGGAATGGGCGCTTAAAAACGCGCAAAAGCCGCTTGCGATACTTCTTACGCACGGGCATTTCGATCACATCTTTGACGCCGAAAAGCTAAGAGCGGAGTGCGGCGCGCCGATTTATATCCATAAAAACGACGTTTTTATGGCGCAAAACGATATTTTCGGTATGGGTTACGAGACCTTTACGCCCGATTTTGCCGTAAAAGACGACGAAATTCTAGATTTGGGCGAGATTTGCGCGAAATTTATGCTATTTGCGGGGCATACGCCCGGCTGCTTAATGATAGAGATAGCGGGCGCGCTTTTTAGCGGCGATTTTTTGTTTAAGGGCGGCGTCGGGCGCTGGGATTTTCCTTATTCGGACTCGGGCGAGATGATAAAAAGCCTGCAAAAATGTAAAAATTTAAGCGGCGATTTTACGCTTTATCCCGGACACGGCGCGCCTAGCACGCTAAAAGCCGAGCAAGAAACGCTTGATGAATGGATAAGGGCGGTTAAAATTCGCTCGTAGCTTGCTTTTGCGAGTTTTTATTTTATTCGTGCGCATCGTAAAATCGTTTTATTTTAAGCGAATGTTTTAATTAAGCGCCGTTTTATTAGGCTTAGTTTGCGTTTAAAACGGCCGAAGCGACTACAGCTAAAAGCGCCCGCCGCTTAGCGCAAAAACCGCAATGGCGTGCGAAATTTAAAGGATCTACTCGCCTTGCGCTTCTTTCCTCTCGTTTTGCCTTCTTATCGCCGCCTCTTTTTGGATATTTTTTTGCTGCGCTTGAAAAATATGCTCTTCAAGCGTTACGAGCTGGAAAGTGCCTTCGAAAATTTTAATATCTTTCGTTTTGCCGATTACGCGTACTTCGCGTTTTTTGGACTCTTCAAAGTGCGCCTTGGCTTCAAATTCCACCACGTCGCCAAGCTTTATCGCGCCGAAAAAATTAATCCGCGCGCTAATGGTTACGCAAAAAGGCTCGTTTATAGCTAGCAGCGCCGCGTAATTAGCCGCGCTAAAAATAAAACCCGTATGGATCAGTCCTTCGCTATCGGCGGTCATTTCATTATTCGTGTAAAATTTCGTTTTGGCGTGGTTTTTTTCGATTAAAGTCGCCGCCCCGCTTAAATTTAGCTTGATTGCGGGCGAGGTTTTTATATCGCCTCTAAACGGATTTTCGTCCTCCGGAAGCACGATGTGCGAGTCGTCGTCGCTTGTTTCGTAGATATTTTCGTCTGCCATTTTTATTCCTAAATTTTAATTTTTACGTAGACGCGCTTAGGCGCTGGATAACCCTCGATCGTTCGCATAGGGTCTTTGGGATCTAAAAAATCGCCCAAACTTTGTCCGTCTATCCACTCGGTCTTTCGCTGCTCGTCCGCATCCGTATCTTTCGTAGCCAGTATCTCAAAGTCTTTAAATTTCGCCCTTTCGCACCAGTTTTGAAGCGCGCTAATCGTAGGCACGAAATAGATGTTTGAAATTTTCGAGTAGGTAGATCTAGGCGTGAGCGTGAAATCGCCCTGTATGTCGATATACATGGTGTCTAAAAATACCTCTCCGCCCGGATTTAGCGCGCTTTTTAACTCTTTTAGCGTTTTTACGGGGTCGCTTCTGTGATAGATCACTCCTAGGCAAAATATCGCGTCGAATTTATGCTCGTAAAAGGGCAAATGCTCGACGCCCAACGGCTCGTAGATGGCGTTTGATTTTGCGAAGCGATCGATAAACTTAAACTGCAAGAACGTCCGCGCGCTAGGATCTAAACCTACGATCTTTCGCGGCGAAAGAGGCAACATCCTAAACATATAATAGCCGTTATTGCAGCCTACGTCGGCTACGGTTTTGCCGTCTAAATTTAGATGCGGCGCGAGCAGGTTAAATTTCACGAAGCTTCGCCACTCGGCGTCTATAAAAAGCTCGCCCAGCCTAAAAGGGCCTTTTCGCCAAGGTTTTAGCGCGAGAGCGATCTCTTTTATCCGCTCCGCTTGCTCGGGCGTTAAATTTTTAAATTTTAAGCTTACTACGTCGCTAAAATCGCACTCGCAGGCGATTTGGGGCAAATTTTCTATCGCCCGCAAAATTTCTCCGTTCGCGCCGCTAGAAATTTCGGCTATCTTGCGCGCTCTGACGCCCCGCAAATCCACGCTATTTCCAGTCTATTACGTTGTGCGGGCAATCTTTTTGATACGTGCCCGTCGCGTCGTAATACTCTTTGCAGTCGTTGTAATATTGCGTCGAGACGCCTCGCTCGTTTAAAAATACGCAGCCGTTAAAATTTAGCGCGATTATCGCAAGAAATATAAATTTTTTCATAGCGCGGATTTTAGCATAAATTAGCGCAAATTCGCAAAATTTTCGGGCGTTAGCGAGCCGTCTCGCAAAACGTAAAGCGAGTTTGCGAGCCTGTCTATAAAATTTAAATCGTGCGAAACGATGACTTGGCTTACGTCAAGGCCGGATAAAATTTCGACCAGCCGCAGCTGCATTTTACTATCAAGTCCCGCCGTAGGCTCGTCTAGCAGTAAAATTTTAGGCTCTTTAACGAGCGCCCCGGCTAGAGCGACGAGCTTCTTTTCGCCGCCTGAAAGCTTGTAGACGATCTTATTCGCAAGATGTCCGACCCCCAGGCGTTCTAACATATTTCGCGCCGCCTCTCGCGCGTCGTTTTTCGCCAGTCCGCAAGCTAGCAGATCAAAGCTCACGTCATCAAGCGCCACGGGGCAGATAAATTGATCGTCGCTGTTTTGAAACAAATATCCGATCTCGCGCCTATGCTTTTTAAAATCCTCTAATCCGTTCATTTTTTCGTGAAAAATTTCGACAAAGCCGCTACTAGGTTCTCTAAGTCCGCCCATTATTTCAAGCAGCGTACTTTTGCCGACGCCGTTTGCGCCTATCACAGCGAGCTTTTCTTTGTGGGCTAGGTTTAAATTTAGATTTTCAAAGAGCGAAATTTCGCCCGCTCGCGCGCTAACGTCTCTTAAATTTAGCGAGCAGCTCATAAAATAGCTCCTTTTTTAATCAAAATCGCGCACGCCGTAAGCGCCGTTAAAACGTAATCCAAAACGCCTATTTTTAGGCGCTCTTTCGGCGTCGCGGCAAGGCTAAAATTTCGCGCTAGCATCGTTTTTTTAAGCGCGGAGTAACGCTCGTGCGAGCGCAGAAATAAAATCGCCGTTAC
The DNA here is from genome assembly GCF_905371695.1 of uncultured Campylobacter sp. Lineage (GTDB taxonomy): Bacteria > Campylobacterota > Campylobacteria > Campylobacterales > Campylobacteraceae > Campylobacter_A. The sequence continues at coordinate 3,380 of NZ_CAJPMA010000013.1, forward strand.
GTTCGCGCAAATTTCAAAGCTAAAAACGCTCGTTTTCGCGGCGAAAGCGCGCGCGTTTAGCGTCTTTTTTATCCTTTTAAAATCATCTAGCGCCGCGCCTATAAATTTAGCGCAAAAATAGATCGCGTAGCTAAATTTGGACGAAATTCTAAGTCCCGCAAAGGCGCTTGCGATGCGGTAGCTATCAGAGCCGTAAAAAAGACAAAGCGTAAAAAGCGCGATAAAATTTCCCCTTAAAAAAACGAGCGCGCCCAGGCGCAAATCCCCGCTAATAGCCGCGCTTAGCGCATTTAATGCGATAAATACGTTAACCGCGGCGAGGGCTTTTAAAATAGGTAAAATTCGCGCCTTTGCAAGCAGCGCGGTAAAAAGTATCGGCAGCGCGAAAGAGGCGTAAATTTGAGAGCTAGTCGCGACGTAAACGTTAAATACGCAAAGGCAAAGCAAAGAAATGCTTGGATTCATCGGCGTTTTACCAGATAAAGCGCGCTAAAAATCGCGAAAATCCCGAGTAGGCCAAGGATAAATTTTATCGCGTAGGGGAGGGTTTCGTCGTCTTTTTCGCCGCTAAAATTTTCGCCCGTTTCGGCAAAGTCGCCGCTTGCCGCGAAATTTATCTTTTTTTGATGCCCCAGCGAGCCGTCTATTAAAATTTCAAACTCTTTTCGCGCGATTTTTACGCTAGCTTCGCCGTTTTCGTCCGTTTTAAAATTTTCAAAAACCGCGCCGCCGCTAATTAGCTTTACGTCGCATTTTACGCAGGGTGCTCCGCCGCTAAAATAGCCCCTTACGAGCAAATTTTCGCCTTTTTGCTCGGCGAAAATTTTAAGCGCGTGAGCGTAAGAAAGGCTAAAAAACGCGAGCAAAATAAGTAAAATTTTCACGCCAAAAGCCCTTTATTTACGCGCAGGATAAATTTAAGCGCAAATAGGCTAATCGCGCCCTCTACCGCGCTTAAAACGGCGTTTGAGGCAAGCGCAAGCGCCGCTACGGCGTAAAACTGTTCGCCGTTTAGCGCTAAAACCGCGCTTAAAAGCAGCGCCGAAGCTAAAATAGGGGCAAATCCAGCTAAAAATAGCCAAAATTTTTGCCCCTTCGCCGCGTAAAATTTAAAAAAATATCGTCCTAAAATAGCGGGAGCGCCTATGATTAAGGTATTTACGCCTAGCGCGCTAACGCCTCCATATCCGAAAAATAGCCCTTGAAAAAGCAGCCCAATAAATACCGCTAAAATCGCCTGCGCGCCTAAAAAAGCGCCGATTAGCCCGCTAAGTACCAGATGCGCCGACGTAGCTCCGATCGGTACGTGGATAAAAGAGGCCGTAAAAAATAGCGCGCTAAACGCCGCCACGCGCGGGATTTGCCGCGCCTCTAATCTATAAAAAAGCGTCCCGATCCACGCCGCGCCGACGATCGCTCCCGCGGCTAAAATTTCGGGACGCAAAACTCCTTCGCTAATATGCATAAAAAGCCTTGAAATTTTGCCGCTTGCGTAGGAAATTCGGACTTAAATTTAGCCTATTCATACTCTTTCGCTTCTATCCATAGCGCGGCTCCGAGCTCGACGTCGTAGTCTTTGCCGTCTTTTTTCATCTTTCCGCCCTGCGTAAGGGCGGCAAAGCCCCACCACCCCGCAAGCGGCGTTACGAAGCTAAATTCGCCGAGTTCGTTAGTTTTTACCTCCTGCGTGACGTGATCTTCGCTAGGGGCTTTGACGCCTTTTTCGTTGTAGTATTCAACCTCGACGACGACGTTTTTGGCAGGTTTGCCGTCTATTAGCACGCGACCGGTAAAAATGTTGCCCTTATAAAGTCCGTAAGGGCGAGTTAGCGGCACGATCTCGGCTTGCAGTCCGATCGGCTCGTCCCAGCCTTCGCCGTATCCGTAGCCGTTTACGACGGTTTTTACGATATGGCGGATAAATTTATTTTCGCTAGGCTCGAAATAGGGCGCGAAATCGGCGTAAAATTGATAAACGGCGGGTTTATTTACTTTAAAATCAGTCTTAAAATAGCTAAAATTTCCTTGCGACGCGGGCGTTAAGCTTTTAAAAATTTCGTGCTCGCCGCCGGTAAAAACTCCCGCGACGCTAGGCGTTTGCATATTCATCATATCGCCCAAAAACGGATGCATAAACTTATAAGTTAGCGTTAAATTCGCCTCTTTTCGGCTCTCTACGCTAGAATTAGACGGGATCAAAACGGCAAAATGCGCGAACGCAGAATCGATAAAAAGCGCGAGCGATACGAAAAATTTTAGCTTCATTTTATTCCTTTGAAATTTTAGGCGCCATTATACAAGTTAAGATTTTAATTTTAGATTTATTTAAATAAAATTTGCGTAGAATGCGGGTTTTTAGAGACTGGGTCAGTCTAAATTTACGCTTCAAGGCAATTTCATGCAACGACGAGATTTTTTCAAGACTACGGCGGTTTTAGGCGCGGCGGCTACGCTTCCTAGCTTTGCTTTCGCTTCTGGCGAACAGGGCGCGAATGCACCGAAAAACAGGGTATTTGAGCTAAGTTTTAAGCACGCGATAAAAGAAAAAGGTAAGCTTACTCGCGTATGGCTTCCGCTGATTACTTCTACTAGCTTCCAACAGCTTTTAAGCGATTATAAGGTGCAAAGCAACGCTAGGCAGTATTTCATCAGCGATCTTGCGATCCCTACGCTATTTGCGGACTTTAAGCAAAACGAAGAAAACGCGTTTATAGACGTTAGTTTTAAAGTTCAGACGCAAGAGAGAAACACCGATTTTAGCAAGGTAAATTTTAACGAGAATGAAAAGCTGGCGCCCGAAATTTCGCGCTATTTACAGCCTACGGCGCAAATTCCGGTTACGGGCGTCGTAAAAGAGTTCGCCGATAAAATCGTTGGCAAAATAAGGGGCGATTTAGAAAAAGCGCGCGCGATTTATACGTGGACGGCAAATACGATGGAGCGCGATAATAGCGTGCTCGGGTGCGGTCTTGGCGACGTGAAGCAAATTTTAACCAGCGGTAAGCTAGTAGGCAAATGCACAGACATAAATAGCGTATTCGTGGGGCTTTGCAGGGCTGCGGGTATCCCCGCGCGCGAGCTGTTCGGCATTCGCGTAGGAGCGTCGAGATTTAGCGCGCAGATGGGCGCGGCGCCCAAAGAGGACGGTATAAGCCGAATTTCGGGCGCTCAACACTGCCGCGCGGAATTTTATCTAAAAGGATACGGCTGGATACCGGTTGATCCAGCGGACGTTACGAAGGTGCGGCTAGGCGAAAAGCTAAGCAACGACGACGCTAAAATCAAGCAAGTGCGCGAGTATTTGTTCGGCAACTGGGAGATGTGCTGGGTCGGATTTAACTACGGGCGCGACTTTGATTTACGCCCGCGCGCCGAGCAGACGCCGATAAACAACTTCGGCTATCCGTATGCGGAAGTAGACGGAAATACGAGCAATTATTACGATCCGAAGGAATTTAGCTACGAGTATAGTTCTCGCGAAATTTCGCTTTAAGATAATTTATGAAAAATGAAAAATCCGCCGATAAGCGCGGCTTTTGGCTTATAGTAGCCGCCGTTTTTAGCTCTTTGGCCGCGACGCTGTGCTGTTTGCCCGCGCTTTTATTTTTGATCTTCGGCGCGTCGTTTTCGTTTCTTTCTTGGGCGGACGCGCTTAGCGATTTTCGCGGCGTTTTTTCGGCGTTTGGGGTCGCGTGCTTTGCGGCCTCGGCGTTTTTTGCGTTTAGACCCGCAAAATCTTGCGATATCGGCCACGCGCGTAAAAAGCGGATCTTAATTTACGTTTTGCTAGCGATTTTGCTTGGGTTTTTACTGTTTTATCCTGAAATTTTAGGGAGTTTTTATGCGTAAAATTTTGTGTATTTTCCTGCTTTGCGTCGGCGCGCTTGCAGATAGGACGGTCGAAATTTACGTGGAGAAGATTCATTGTCCGCTTTGCACCGCTATCGTGCGAAAGGCGCTGCTAGGCGTTGAGGGCGTAAAAAGCGCGAAGGTTACGCAAAGCTCTAAAACCGCAGTCGTCGTAGCAAGCGACGAAGTAAGCGAGAGCGCGCTGCTTAAAGCGTTGGAAGCTACGAGCTATACGGGAGTCGTAAAAAAGCCTTAAATTTTTAAAAATAGATTTTACGTCTTGCCGCGAAATCTCTGCGCCAAAATTCGTTATAATTTTTCAAAAATTTAAAGGAATATTTATGCAAAAAGGTAAAATTTTAAACTATTTTAAGCGGTTGTGCGAGATACCGCATTGCAGCTTCGAGACGGACGAGATGACGCTATTTCTGGCGGATTTCGCGCGAAATTCGGGCTGCGATACGCGCGTAGACGCCGCGGGCAACATACGCGCGGTCAAAGGCTCGCCTAAAATTTGCCTGCAAGCGCACTACGATATGGTCTGCATGGGCGAAGCGCCGCGAGTGCGGGCGTATCTGGACGAGCAAGGGTTTTTGCGCGCGCATAATTCGTCTTTGGGCGCGGATAACGGTATCGGCGCGGCGATCGCTATGAGCGCGCTTGAAGAGTTTGAAAATATCGAGTGCCTTTTTACTAATAACGAAGAGGTCGGAATGCTCGGCGCGGAGGGCTTTGCGGGCGATCTGGCCGCCAAATACCTGCTAAATTTAGACAGTGAGGACGAAAACGAGGTAATAGTAGGCTGTGCGGGCGGCGTAAATATTTTCGCTAAAATTTCAAGCGAGCGCGTAAAATGTGACGAGAGCGCGCTTTACGAGGTTAAGATAAGCGGTCTTTGCGGAGGGCATTCGGGCGTCGAAATTCACAAAAATATCCCTAACGCGATTAAAATTTTAGCGCGTTTTATCGCGCAAAGCGGCGCGCGGTTAGCCGATATTAGCGGCGGCGAGCGCAGCAACTCCATCCCTGCAAACGCCCGAGCGTCGGTACTCTTAGACGAAAATTTAGCCGAGCGAAATTTTATCCGCGCGGCTAGCGAAATTTTTGGCGTAAATTTGACGTTTAACGGCGCGGGCTCGGCGCAAGCTGAAATTTTAGGCGGACTTTTAAGCGTTAAAAAACGAGGGCGCGCGAATGAAATTTTAGCAAACGGCGAACGAATTTTATCGCTTATTAACTCCTTCGCGCAAGGCGTGCGCGCTTACGACGCGAGCGTAAATAGCGTGCTTGACAGCATTAATCTTTCTATTTTAAAATGCGGCGAGGACGGCGCGGAGGTAGAGTTTTTCGCGCGTTCGATGAGCGAGAGCGGGCTTGAAAGGTTGGAATTTGAGACCGTAAATTTAGCGCGCGCTTTGGGATTTAGTGCGCGTTTGCAAGATCGCAGCGCGCCTTGGACGCCCGCAATCGGGGAGTTTGCGCGAGAGGTGGCAAGCGAGCTTGCGCGAATAAATCCGAACGTTAAAATTTCAGCTATCCACGCGGGGCTTGAATGCGGCGTGTTGCTACAAAAGCAGCCTGATTTACAAGCTTGCTCGATAGGGCCTAATATCTTTTCGCCTCACTCGGTAAACGAGCGTTGCGAGGCGGCGTCGGTAGAGAGAATAGCAAAGGCGGTACGGGCGATTTGCGCGAAATTTCAGTGATTTTTATGCGTTTTGCATTTTTAAAGCGCCACTTAAAAGCCGCGGACGTAACGCGGCAAGGCGCGCTTTTAATTAAATTTTATCCTTGCTTTTACATAAATCGTATAAAAAGCACTCTTTGCAAAGCGGCTTTTGCGCCTTACAGACGTAGCGGCCGAAAAGCACCATCGCTTGATGCAGCCTGTCTAGCCGCGTCTTAAAAGCGGCGGTTAGGTCGCGCTCGGTAAGCTCGGGCGTCTTTGCCTCGCTTAGATCAAGTCTATGCGCGACGCGAAATACGTGCGTATCTACCGCCATTACGTTTGCGCCCGTAGCCTCTAAAAGCACGACGTGCGCGGTCTTTTGCCCGACGCCGGCGAGCGATTTTAGCTTCTCCTCGTCAAGAGGAATTTCTCCGCCGAAATTCTGCACGACGCTCTTTGCCATTTTTATTAAATTTTGGGCTTTATTGTTAAAAAAACTGCAAGTATTTATCAAAATTTTTACGCTCGCCAAGTTCGCGTCCGCCATCGCTCGCACGTCTGGATAGGCCTCAAAAAGCGCGGGCGTTATTAAATTTACGCGCTTGTCGGTACACTGTGCCGAGAGCATCACGCATACGATCAGCTCGTATAAATTTCTAAATTTTAATTCGCTTTTAGCGTCCTTAAATTCGCACAAAAAACGCTTTTTAATCTCTAAAATATCTTTTTTCGTCCTCATGGCGCGATTTTAGCATAATTAACGAAAAGTAACGGCATTATTTGGTATAATTGCCCTGCAAATTTTCACAAAAGGATATTTATGAAGAAATTTTTATTTCCGACAGTTTTAAGTTTGGCTGCGGCTATTAGCCTAAATGCGGCGGTAGTCGCGACCGTAGACGGAGAAAATATCGAGGATAGCGACGTAGAGGCGCTCGTAAGCGTAGCCGCTCCTAATCTGGACGCGTCTAAAATGCCTGCGGATATGAAAAAAAACGTCATTAACGATTTGATTAACCGTAAGCTTTTGGTAAAAGAAGCCAAGGCCAGCGGCATAGAAAAAGAAGAGGAATTTACCAAAGCTATGCAAGCCGTCCGCGACAATGTAGCGCTTGATTTATACATGAAAAAGATATACGACGGTATTAAAGTAACCGACGCCGAGTTAAAAGCGTTTTACGATAAAAATAAAGATAGATTTAACCAGCCTGCCGCTGCAAAAGCTAGCCATATTTTAGTCGAAAACGAAAAAGACGCGAACGACATAATCGCGCAGCTTAAAAACCTAAAAGGCGACGCTTTAGCTGCGAAATTCGCAGAGATTGCGAAAGCTAAATCTATCGATAAGGGCTCTGCCGCAAACGGAGGCGAACTGGGATGGTTCGGTCAAACTCAAATGGTAAAACCTTTCGGCGACGCGGTATTTGCGATGAGTAAAGGCGAAGTGTCTAAAAAACCGGTTAAATCGAATTTCGGCTACCACGTAATCTTAAAAGAGGACTCAAAAGCCGCCGGTTTAGTGCCTTTTGATCAAGTAAAACCTCAAATCGAAAACGCCGTAAAAATGGAAAAATTCCAAGCTAGCGTTAAACAAAAAGGCGATGCGCTTCGCTCAAAAGCAAAAATCGAATACAAATAAAGGATAAAAAATGGGCGTTTTAGACGTTGTAAAAGCGGGGGTTTTAGTCGGCGATGACGTAAGTAAGCTTTACGCGCACGCCAAAGAGCAAGGGTTTGCTATCCCTGCGGTAAACGTAGTCGGCAGCCACTCGGTAAATGCCGTCTTGGAAGCCGCAAAAACGGCTAATTCGCCAGTTATTATTCAGTTTAGCAACGGCGGAGCGGGTTTTTACGCCGGTAAGGCGTGCGAAAACGCGGACGTCCTCGGAGCTATCGCGGGCGCGCAGCACGTGCATCTGCTAGCGCAGGCTTACGGCGTGCCAGTCGTGCTTCATACCGACCACGCCGCTAGAAAACTGCTGCCTTGGATCGACGGGCTAATTAAGGCTAGCCGCGAATACAAAAAAGCTCATGGTAAACCGCTTTTTAGCTCGCACATGCTTGATCTTAGCGAAGAGAGCCTCAATGAAAATTTAAGCACCTGCGAGAAGTATTTAGCAGAGCTTAGCGAGCTTGGCATTAGCTTGGAAATCGAGCTCGGCGTAACGGGCGGCGAAGAAGACGGTGTAGATAACACGAGCGTCGATAATGCGCTGCTTTACACCCAGCCCGAAGACGTCGCGCAAGCGTATGAAAGGCTTTTAAAAATCAGCGATAAATTTAGCATCGCGGCGAGTTTTGGCAACGTCCACGGCGTGTACAAGCCCGGTAACGTCGTGCTTTGCCCCGAAATTTTAAAGAATTCCCAAGCATACGTTGCCGATAAATTTAACACCGCTTCGAGCAAGCCCGTAAATTTCGTCTTTCACGGCGGTAGCGGTAGCGAGCTAAAAGATATCAAAGACGCCGTCAGCTACGGCGTGGTAAAGATGAATATCGACACGGATACGCAGTGGGCGTTTTGGGACGGCGTGCGCGGCTACGAGGCGAAAAATCGCGCCTATTTGCAAGGTCAGATCGGCAATCCCGAGGGTGAGGATAAGCCGAATAAAAAATACTACGACCCGCGTAAATTTTTGCGCGCGGGCGAGGAAAGTATGGTTAAGCGCCTGCTTACGGCGTTTAGCGATCTAAACTGCATAAATAGGAACTAATCCTAATGCAAAATCAAACCGATTTTAGCGACCTGGCCTTGCCTAAAAGGCAGGCGGGCCGCAGTATTTTTGCCTTTTCTAAAATCATCTTTTTTCCCGTTATTATCTACGTTTTTGCGCTGTTAGGATTTACGGGCGCTATAAATTTTAACGTCGAGCTTCATACGATTTTGATGATGGGCGTTATTTTGGCGGTTGCGCTAGTTTTTACGCGACATAGCGCTGAACTTGCCTATAATTTATTCGTCTCGCGCGGCGAAGATTTCAGAGCTAGCCTTAAAAAATTTATCGTCGCTAATTTACTCGAATTTGGCGGCGTTAAAAAATCAAGCGCTAAATTCGAGGAGTTTTTAGACGGCTACGCAAGAGATTTTAGAAACGACAACCTAGCCGGTATAGGCGCGGCTGTATTTCCGATGCTTGGAATTTTAGGTACTTTTATAAGTATCGCTATTTCGATGCCCTCTTTTAGCTCGGATACTTCAAGCGAACTGGAAAAAGAGATCGGAATTTTGCTAAACGGCGTAGGAACGGCATTTTACGTTTCGATATACGGAATTTTTCTCGCGCTTTGGTGGATGTTTTTCGAAAAGATCGGAGCAAGCAAATTCGAGCGGTTCGCAAGCGAACAAAAAGAGCTTAGCAAGCAGTTTTTCTGGCAGGAAAACGAACTGCAACTAAAATATATGAGCGTTGGCGCGGCGCATTTTAAAAGTGCGGAGGTAATGTTTGCCGCAGTGACCGCAGACGGATATTTGCAAAATTTACAAGACACCGTCGACACGAAATTTAGCGCTTACAAAGAACTGCAAGAACTTGAAAGCCAAATACTAGGCGAAGCTAAGGAAAGCCTAAAAGATAATATCAAGCTATTAGAAAGCGCTGCGAGCAGGCAGGATGAATTTGTTAAAATTCACTCCGAAATTTTAAAATCTATCATAAATTTTAACGCCGCGCTAAACGAGGTCGAGCTAAAATTTTCCGGCGAATACGCGAGATTAAACGATCTAATAAGTAAAAGAGCCGATACGCTGGAAAATAGCGCTATAAAATTCGAGCGAGGACTAGCGAGCTTGGACGCTAGCCTAAAAGAATTCGGCTCGCGGCTTATGAGCGAGCAAAATGCCGCGATGGACGCGTTTAAGACGAGCTTATTCGAGGGCGCAAACGCCTTTAAAAATGCCTATGAGCAAGAGGTTAGAGCGAGTGCGGACGACGAGCGCGACGAGCTGATAGCCGAGCTTAAAAAAAATATAAGCGAAATCGACAAAGAGGCTAGTCGGATTATTAAAAAGATCGAAAACACGAGCCTGATCGATGAAAATAGATAAAAATAGCCCCGAGTCTTCGACCTTTTGGGTGTCGTATGCGGACTTGATGGCGGGGTTGCTTTTCGTATTTATGCTTTTAATCGGCGCTATCGTCGTAAAATACGTTCTTTCGCAAAATACGCTAGAAAGTAAAGAACGAGCCGTAGTCGCCGCGCTTGCTAGCTTGCAGGACGAGAAGAGCAAAAACGCGCTTTTGGACAAACTAAATTTCGCTCTAAAAGACGAGCTTGCAAAGCTGGGAGAGCAGAATTTGGAGCTTAAAAAATCAAACGATATTTTCGTGGTCGAGATTGACGCGCTAAAAGATCAAATTTCAAAGCTGCTAGCGGAAAATTCCGATTTAAACGCTTCAAACGTCGAGCTTAACGCGACTGCGCTAAATTTAAACGCTCAAACGATAATTTTAAACGAGAGATTAAGCGAAGCCGAAAAAAACGCTAGCGAGCAAAACGCGAGCAACGAGAAAAGCTTAGCCAAAATCGCGTTTTTATTAGAGCAAATGAGCGCGCAAGACGTCCGATATAACGCGCTTTTACGCGATCTAAACGTTACGCGCGACCGCATTAAAAATTTAACCGGCATTCGCGTAAAAGTAATCTCCGAGCTTAAAGAAAAACTAGGCGGCTCAATCGCTATCGATCCGAATTCTGGCGCGCTAAAACTAAGCTCGTCGGTGCTGTTTGACAAAGGCAAAGCCGAGCTTAAAGAAGAGGCCAAAGAGACCTTAAAAGCTACGCTGCAAAAATATTTTTCGGTACTTCTGGATGATGAAAAGGTAAGGCAAAATATCGATCAAATCATGATCGAGGGTTTTACCGACAGCGACGGCAGCTATCTTTACAATCTCGAACTCTCCCAGCGCAGAGCGTACGCGGTGATGGATTTTATAAATTCTTTTAACGACGACGAGCGGCTTAGAAAGCGTCTGATCGCTAGCGGGCGAAGCTTTAACGAACTTATTATGAAAGACGGCGTAGAGGACAAAGACGCGTCGCGCAGGATCGAGATAAAATTTAGCATTTCGAATAAAGAAGCGATTAACGAAATCGAAAAATTTTTGGAATTAAAGCAATGATCGAGCCCTTTACCTTTTGCGGGCGTAAAATTTGGCTTTTAAGGGACGATTTACTAGGCGTATTTAACGGTAATAAAGCGCGCAAGCTCGAATACTTTTTAAACGCGGATCTAAGCGGCGTTTCGCGCATCGTTTCAAACGGATCTAGTCAGTCAAACGCGATGTATAGCCTAAGCGTTTTTGCTAAAATGCGCGGGCTAAAATTTAGTTACGTCGTATCGCATTTAAGTAAAAATTTAGAGCGCGAGCCGGTCGGAAACTTAAAATTCGCGCTTGAAAACGGGATGGAGATTTTCGTTAATCAAAACCGTAGAGAATTTGCGCGCGAGCTAGCGAAGAAAGAGGGCGCGCTATTTATAGAAGAAGGCGTCGCGCAAAAAGAGGCGGAGGCGGGCTTTAAAACCCAAGCGCGCGAGATTAAAGCTTGGGCAAACGAGCGCGGATTTTGCGGGGCGCGGGAGCGAAATTTCGAAGGGCAAACTTCTAGTGAGCAAAATTTAGGCGCTAAAATTTTAGATATTTTTTTGCCTAGTGGTACGGGAGCTAGCGCGGCGTATCTAGCTAAAAACTGCGAATTTAACGTATTTACCTGTCCTTGCGTAGGCGGTAGCGAATATTTAAAAAGCGAAATTTTAGCTTTGGATCCGCATTCGCGAGTAAAAATTTTACCGCCGCCTAAAAAATATCATTTCGGCGATTTAAAGCCCGAGCTTTACGAAATTTGGCGGCAGACGTTAGAAAATTCGGGCGTAGAGTTTGATCTAATCTACGATCCGGTTGGATTGCTTACGCTTAAAGAAAATTTAGCCGATTTTAAAAACGAAATTTTATATATCCATCAGGGCGGAATTTTGGGTAACGTAAGCCAAAAGGCAAGATACGAAAGAAAATTTAAGACGGAGGGAAAATGAAAATTTTAAGAACTAGCGACGAAAATTTTAGAGCGGAATTTAATAAGCTCGTTCGTCGCTCGGATATGGATATGAGCGCGGTAATGCCGACGGTTACGGGCATAATTAACGAAGTGCGCGCGGGCGGGGACGCGGCGCTTTTCGCGCAGATTAGCAAGTTCGACAAATGGTCGCCGAACGAAACTAGCTTAAAGATAGATCCCGCGCAGATGAAGGCGGCTTACGAGCGACTTAACGAGCCGCTAAAAGAGGCGTTAACTACGGCTTACGAGCGTATAAAAGCCTATCACGAGCGCTTTAAGCCTAAAAGTTGGACGGAGGCCGACTCGCAGGGCGTGATTCTGGGCGCGAAATACTCCCCCGTAGAGCGCGCGGGGCTATATATTCCTGGCGGCAAAGCGGCGTATCCTAGCTCGCTTTTAATGAACGCCGTACCGGCTATCGTCGCGGGAGTAGAGCAGATCGTAGTCTGCACGCCGGCGGTGGGCGGAGAGGTGAACTCGCTGCTGCTTGCGGCGATGCACTTGTGCGGTATAAAAACGGCGTTTAAAATAGGCGGCGCGAGCGCGATAGCGGCGATGGCCTACGGGACGCAAAGCGTGCCTAAAACTGACGTTATCACGGGTCCGGGAAATATCTTCGTAGCGACGGCTAAAAAGCTAGTCTACGGCGAGGTAAATATCGATATGATCGCAGGACCTAGCGAGATCGGCGTCATCGCCGACGATAGCGCAAACGCCCGCCATATAGCGATCGATCTGCTAAGCCAAGCCGAACACGACGAGCTGGCGAGCAGCTTTTTGATAACGCCTAGCGAGCGCTTCGCAAATAGCGTTTTAGAGCATATCGAAAGCGAGCTAAAAACGTTAAAAAGAGAGGCCATCGCGTCTGCCAGCATAGAAAATAAAGGCGCAATCGTAATCGCAAGCGATATGAAAGAGTGCATAGCGCTCATGAACGAGTTAGCCGTCGAGCACCTAGAAATCGCCGCGGATAACGCGCAAGAATTTTTAAACTACGTAAAACACGCGGGCGCGATATTTTTAGGGCATTTTACGCCGGAAGCCATGGGCGATTATCTGGCCGGTCCAAATCATACGCTGCCTACGGGCGGAAGCGCGCGATTTTACTCGCCGCTAGGCGTTGAAAATTTTATGAAAAAAAGCTCGATAATCTCGGTCGGTAAAGAGGGTGTTAAAGCGCTCGGGCAAGCCTGCATGAGGCTAGCGGACGCCGAAGGGCTCGGCGCGCACGAAAGGTCGGTAAAGGTACGTTTAGATGAGCTAAATTTATCCTAAATTTAGGGATTTAAGGATACTATTATGCAAAATTGAAGGGGCTAAAATGACTATAAATAATTTTTCTACCAACGCGGCTACTGCAAATAACCATATGAACGCATCAAAACAGCACGGCGACAAGGCGCTGCAAAATGTTGCGGCTCTTCGCGCGCTTAGCGGTACCGACGGCTCGAATCTAGCCATAGCCGACTCGCTTCTATCTCAGGGCAATACCATGCAGCAAGGCATCGCAAACGCCAACGACGCGATAGGAATGCTGCAAATCGCGGATTCTACGCTCGCGAATTTAAGCCAAAGCGCGGATCGTATTAGCGAGCTTTCCGTGTCGCTTGGAAACGCCGCGCTAGGAAGCAGCGAACGCAAAATGATACAAAGCGAGATTACGGCGCTTAAAAATTCGATGACGCAAAGCGTGTCTCAGGCGAGCTTTAATGGCAAAAACGTATTTAGCGGCGAGCTAAATTTCGTAACCGGCAACGGCGTAGCAAACATTAATTTGAGCGCAAATGCAGTAACAGCCATCAAAGAAGACGGCTCGAATGCGGGCGATATTATTAGCAGGATTAGCTCGTTGCGCGGCGAGATCGGCTCGGTGCAAAACGGTATCCAAAGCGGTATAAATACGTCGATTGCGCAAGAGGTAGCGCTTAGAGAGAGCGAAAGTAAACTGCAAAATAACGACGTAGCTAAAAATTTAAGCGAATACAAACAAGATAATCTAAAACTAAACGCGGCGGTTTTAGCTCACGCGCACAATACCGAAAATTTACGCTTACAAATGGATAGGCTGCTAGCCTAAATTTACTTAGCCCGCTCGCAAATTCATCCTCTAAATTTGCAGGCAATCGGATGAAACGAGCGTGGCGATCTACTAACCTCGCTTACCGATGCGGGGTTAAATTTTACTCCCGAAATTTACGCAATAACTAAATTTTAAGACTATATGAAAGAAATTTGCGGGCTTTGAAATTAAAATTTTAGCGGCGCTTTCATGCTTGCCGCGTATTAAAATTTTCGTATTGAATTTAAAGTATAAAAAACTAGAAAGGGGTAAATTTTACCCCTCAATGTAGTTTTTGAGCTTTCTGCCGACTTTTGGGTGTTTTAGTTTTTTGATGGCCGAGCTTTCGATCTGGCGGACGCGCTCTCTGGTTACGTTTAGCGCCTTTCCGATCTCTTCTAACGTGCGGTCGCTCTCGTCTTCAAGTAAGCCGAATCTCATGCAAATTACCGCTTTCTCGCGCTCGTTTAATTGGCTTAGTACCTCGTCGATTTGCGCGCGTAGGTCGTTTTTTAGTATCTGATCGATCGGGCTGATCGAGGTTTTATCTTCGACGAAATCGCCGAATTTTCCGTCGTCTTCGTTTGCGATAGGAGCTTCTAGACTGATAGGCTCTTTGGTTATCTTGATGACTTGTTTTACCTTATCTACGCTTAGGCCGACTTCCTGCGCGATGACGCTTACGTCGGGCTCTTTTCCCTCTTCTTGCAGGTATTTGCGGTTAATTTTGTTGATACGATTTATCGTCTCTATCATGTGGATCGGGATGCGAATCGTGCGGGCTTGATCGGCGATGGCTCGCGAGATGGCCTGACGTATCCACCAGGTAGCATAGGTTGAAAATTTATAGCCCTTGCGGTATTCGAATTTATCCACGGCCTTCATTAGGCCGATATTGCCCTCTTGAATGAGGTCTAAAAACGGCAATCCGCGGTTGGTGTAGCGCTTTGCGATACTTACTACGAGGCGTAAATTCGACTTTGCCATTCTGGCTTTTGCTTCGTCGGAAATTCTCTTTCCGCGTTTAATCTGTTCTAATACCTCTTTTAAGCGCGTAGGCTCTAGATTAAAGCCTTGCTTGCTAGCTTCTTTGGTTTGAAAGAGTTTTTTTATCTCTACGTAGGTTGAAACCATCGTAGCTTCCGGCACGCGCGCGGCAATCTCTTCTTTGCTGAGTTTTACGATGTCTTTTAGTATGCTTTTGTGATTTTTTTTAAGCTCGTCGCTAAACATAGGCAGGCGGTATTCTAGGCGTTTTAGCTCTTTGTCGAAATCGTCGTCGCTTTTTAGCGCGGTTTCCATAGATTTTACGATTTCGCTGATTAGTTTGCTGGTAGGTCCTAGATCCATCAGCTTGTCTTTTAAAATTTTCTTTTTAAACGCGAGAGTAAGTTTTGAAAGCGCGTCCGTGCCTTCGTCATCTTGTTTGAGCGCGATTTTTAGCCACTCTTTTTTTGCTTTTTCGAGCGCTTTAAAACTTTCTATTACCTTTTCGGCGCGCTTATCGTTTTTAAGCGATTTTGCGGGCTTTTTCTCGCTATCTTCATCGCCCTCTTCGCTTTCGTCGATCTCTTCCTCCTCTTCCTCGTCGCCTTCTTCCTCAAAGCTCTTAAATAGCTCTTTTACGCGGCGTTCGCGGTTTATTAAAGGCTCTTTATATTCTAATATAAAATCTATCAAAAACGGAACCGAGCAAAAGGCATCGATTATGATATCTTCGCCGAGCTCGATTCGCTTACTGATTTCCACCTCTTCGTCTTTGGTTAAAAGCGCTATTTGCCCCATTTCGCGCAGGTACATTCGCACGGGGCTATCCGAGCGCGACCACTCTAAAATATCCGTATCGCCCGTTAGGTCGAATTCCTCTTCTAAATTTTCGTCTTGGGCTTTTGCTATCTCTTTTTGACGCTTCTTGGCTTCGGCTAAATTTCGCATTTTAGCCACTTCCGCGGCGCTTAATAATTGCACCTTATCGTTTTTGGCCAATGTTTCTATCTTTTTAACCAGAGCCGCCGTCGGCGCTTTATCTAGTAATTTTACGAGTTTTTCGTAGGTAACAAAACCCTTAGCGTTCTCCGAAAAAAGCTCCGCTACTTGCGGAAGTACGTCTTTTGATGCCATAAATTTTCCTTTGGGGTCTTGATATTTCATAAAAAAGAGGTGGATTATACCCAAATTTTATTAAATGCGGGTAACAAAAATTTTGGAACGGCTTTTGCTGGAAAAATCGCAAAATCAAGTAAAGACGCTCGCAAGACGAGCTAAAACAAGGAAAAAATAATGCAAAACGGCTACTATCAGGCTACCGCCGGTATGGTAACTCAGTTTAACCGCCTAAACGTCATTTCAAACAATCTAGCCAACGTAAATACGATCGGCTATAAAAAAGACGGCGTCGTGATCGGGGATTTTGAGAGAATTTTCAAAGAGGTTCACGACGAGCTGCCGCTAAAAAACCATACCAAAGACGCGGCGAAATTTTTAAATCGCACGATCGACCGCACGCCGCAAATAGCGCAAACTTATACCGATTTTAGCGCAGGCGGATTTAAATACAGCTCAAATGTGCTTGATTTTGCGATTAAGCGCGAAGATGCGTTTTTCTTAGTCGATACTCCCCAAGGCGTGAGGCTGACTAAAAACGGCTCGTTTAGCTTGGACGAAGAGGGTTTTATCGTAAGCAAAGAGGGTTATCGCGTGCTACCTAGCGGATACGAGGCGCAGCCCGCGGGACAGCGAGGCATACAGCTGCGAAGCGATCAAATTTTAACCGCCGATAAAAACGGTAATTTATACGCCAAAACCACCGATTCGCTAAACGAGACTAATCAAATCGGAAAATTTTATATCGCTCAGCCCCGCGAGATTCGCGATCTAAAAAAGATCGGCGATAATTTATACGAGCTAAAAAACCTTGACGATATGATAGATCTCGACGCGCCCGAGACTCTTATGCAAGGCTACGCGCAAATGTCTAACGTAAACGCCGTAACCGAGATGGTGGGACTAATCGAAGCCAATAGACTCGTTGAAATGTACCAAAAAGTCATGACTAGCCACATGACCGATCTAAACCAAGAAGCTATCGAAAAGCTAGCGGCTAAAAGCTAAATTTTAAAGGATAAACCATGATGAGATCGATTTATACGGCTGCTACGGGTATGATCGCCCAGCAGACCCAAATAGACGTGACTTCGCACAATATCGCAAACGTAAACACCTACGGCTACAAGAAAAATCGTGCGGAATTTGCGGACCTTATGTATCAGTCGATGGAATACGCCGGTACGGCCACGAGCCAGACCACCACGAGCCCGACTGGTATAGAGGTGGGCCTTGGCGTGCGTCCTACGGCTATAAATAAAATTTTCTCGCAAGGATATTTTAAAGAAACGAGCAATAACCTAGACATGGTAATCGCCGGAAACGGCTTTTTTCAAATACAGCTTCCAGACGGAACTACGGCGTATACCAGAAACGGCGCTTTTAAGCTAGATAGCGAAGGCACGATCGTAAATTCCGACGGCTATCAGCTCATCCCGCAGATCACGGTCCCCGCAAACGCTACGCAAATTTCGATCGGTCAGGACGGCACCGTCTCGGTGATACAAGCGGGGCAAACCGAAATGGCGCAAATAGGTCAAATAGAACTCGCGAATTTTATAAACCCGGCGGGACTTCACTCGATGGGAGATAATAACTATCTACCGACGAGCGCTAGCGGCGACGTGGTAGTTGGGACCGCTGGGCTTGACGGGCTAGGCACGATTAGGCAAGGCTTTATCGAGATGAGTAACGTCCAGCTAGTTGAGGAGATGACCGACCTCATCACGGGTCAGCGCGCTTACGAGGCCAACTCTAAGGCCATCACGACGAGCGACGATATGCTGGCCATCGTAAACGGCATAAAAAGATAGCCTAATTTAAGGGATGCGGGCGGGTAAATTTTTCCGTTTCCGCGCATCCGTCTTTATCGCCTAAATCGCAAGCTTTTTTAAAATATTTTTTAGCTAGCTCGTTTCGGTTTTGCTTTTCGTATAAAACCCCTAAATTATAGCAGCCGCCGCGTCCGTCTTTCATCGCGCAAGCTCGCAAAAATAGCTCTTTTGCCTTCTCGTAGTCTTTTTGCACGCCTTGCGCGTTCGCGTACGACGAGCCTAAATTTTGGCAGCCCATCGCGTCACCTAGCTCGCAGGCTTTGGCGTAAAGCTTATTAGCGTTTTTATAATCATGGCGTGCGCCCGCCAAAAATCCCAAATATACGCAGTCCTCGGCTTTATCGTCGTCGCAGGATTTTTCTAGCGCTTTCATATCGTCGCTTGCGGACAAAATCGCCGCAAAAACGAGTATCGCGAATATTTTTTTCATAAATTTCCTTCAAAATTTTATATAAATATTTGCTAGCCGTTTTAAATGCTTAAATTTTTAGAAATTATATCAAATTTGGCACTATGAAATTTTCGCCCGCCTTTATCCAAATTTTTTAAATTTTTAGCTATCATCGCGCTTTTATTAAGGAAAATTTTTGCATTTTAGTTACGTTTTTAAGCTTAGCGTTCCGATATTTATGGGCTATTTTCCCCTCGGCGTCGCCTTTGGGATACTGGCTAAAAGCATGGGCGTTAGCGCATTTATCGCCATAGCGCTTAGCACGCTAGCTTACGGCGGCGCGGCGCAGTTTATGATGCTCTCGCTTTTTAGCGCGGGCACAGGGCTTTTAGAGGTTTTTATCGTCTCGTATCTGGTAAATTTACGCCATACTTTTTACGGGCTGGCGCTTTTAAAAGAGTACAGAGATCTCAAATTTCGCCTTTTTAATATCGCGACTCTTACGGACGAAACCTTTGCGATATTTAAGGCGCTCAAGATCACGGACGCGGCGGAGCGTAGTTATGTTTTTACGCGTTTAAATTTGCTCTCGTGGCTCTACTGGGCGGCGGGAACGGCGGTCGGATGTTTAGCCGGCGAGCTGATAAAGATCGATACGAGCGGGCTTGAGTTTAGCTTAACCGCGCTTTTTATCGTTATCGCGATGGAGATGTTTAAAAACGATAAGAACTATAAGGTGCTAGGCGCGGCGTGCCTGTTTGGAGCCGCCGGCGTAGCGCTCATGCCTGCCAAAGCGATGCTAGTAGGCTCGATGGCGCTTTGCTTTATTTTTATTTTAGTTTTTAAGGATAAGCTTTGATAAGCGCGAGTTCTAGCGAGTGGGCGATATTCGCTGCCGTTTTGCTAAGCGCGTTTGCGACCTTTTTAACGCGCGCCGCACCGTTTTACGTCATCAAAAACTATAAGCCTAGCCCGTGGCTAACGGCTGTGGAGCGACACATGGGACTGATGATAATGGTTATCTTGGTGTGCTACGGGCTAAAGGAAGTCAAATTTGACGTTTATCCATATGGACTAAACGAAGCGCTAGCCGTTTTTAGCGCGGTTTTGATTCATCTAAAATTTAAAAATACCCTGCTTAGCATCGCGGCTTCGACGGGTATTTATATGGCGCTAATCAGGCTTACGGCTTAAACGGAGGTTTTATGAAAAGAGTTACTATACTAGCAGTGGGCGGCACGGTAGCAGGAAGCGGCCCCGGATCGCTTGATGCGAGCTATATCTCAGGAACCGTTACGGTGGATAAACTGATCGCTGCGGTGCCTGAAATCAACAAGATAGCGACCATAAAAGGCGAGCAGATCTCAAACATCGGCTCGCAGGAGATGAACAACGAAGTTTGGCTAAAGCTAGCAAACAGAGTAAACGAGCTGCTAACTAGCGGCGAGGCCGACGGCGTCGTCATCACGCACGGAACCGATACGATGGAGGAGACGGCGTATTTTTTAAATTTAGTCGTCAAAAGCGACAAGCCGATTGTGTTTACGGGCGCGATGAGAAATAGCGGTTCGCTAAGCGCGGACGGCCCGCTAAATATCTTTAACGCCCTAAACGTCGCGGTAAGCCAAGAAGCCGCAGGCAAGGGCGTAGTAGTCGTGATGAACGACGAGATCCACGCGGCTCGAGAGGTAACTAAAACCAACACTACCGCGGTCGATACCTTTAAATCTCCAAACAGCGGCAAGATCGGCACGGTGTTTTACGGGCGGGTGAATTTTAATCAGAATTTCGCGCAAGGTGGACATGGCGGAGCTAAATTCGGTCTCCCAAAATTAGGCGGTAAAATTTCAGACCTCGAACTGCCGAAGGTCGAGATAATTTACCTTTACGCCGGTTGCGCGGACTTTGCGCTAGAATGCGTGCGAACGGCAGTCGAGTGCGGCGCGAGAGGCATAGTTTTCGCAGGTCTTGGAAACGGAAATTTGCCTTCGAATTTGCTTAAAAATTTAAGCCCGTTTCAAGCTAAGGGCATAATTTTCGTGCGGAGTACGCGCGTATTTTGCGGCGAAGTTAGCCCGCGCGGCGAGATAGACGACTTTGAGACGGGCCTTGTTTCAAGCGCGGATCTAAACCCGCAAAAGGCTAGAATTTTACTGATACTGTCGCTTTTTGTGGGGTTAAATTTAAACGAGATTAGAGAAATTTTCGGCTAAATATTTAATTAAGGTTCGTTTAACTCGCACATTTTGGCGCTTGCTAGATCGAACCATACGTCGCATTGCATATTCCCGAATTTTTCGTCTAGCATTTTTGCCAGCCTTTGGCAGCTTGGCGTATTATTTAGAGGGTAAACGATAGTTATGATTTTCGTCTCGCCGTATCTCTTGCCCATAGGCGTAGCGGGTATACCGACGCACGCTTTTTTCGGGTCGTCGTCGATTGCCGTTTTTATCCTAAAAACCGCGTTATCGTAATGTCCTACAACCGCATCGGGAACTAGCGAGTGTCGCTTGATGAAATTAACCTGATCGGGCAAACATCCTCCGTCTTGCGTAAGTATATCGGAGGAATAGTCGTGTCTATCGATCGCCGCTAAGCCGACTAATTCGTCCGCGGCTTTATTTATCTGATCTAGCGCCGAGACTATCTTAGCGTCGTCTCTATTTGCGCTAAGCCTCGGTATCGCAATAGCGGCTATAATACCGAGAACCACGATTACGAACACTAGCTCGATCATAGTAAACGCTCTTTTAATTTTAGGAGCGCAAAATTTATGTGCTATCCCCACCGTGCATAAAATTTTCATAATCTTTCCTTTTATTTTGAAGTAAAATTTACCCGCATTGTAGCGAAATTTCGCAAAAATTTAATCATAAAAAAACCGATGACGGCTACTAAAATAAAAGGCACTGCGAAAATAACGTTAATTTTAGTGTTATCTGTGCAAACGTATTGAATCGTTTAGCTTACGTAGCCTAAAAACGCGACCACTGGTGGCGCTAGCGCAATGAAAGCATAGGCGTAAATTTTTGCGCGAGCGGCTCGCGAAAGATCATGCGGTCGAAAAATAATCGTAAATAGCGCAAGCCGAAAAAATAGATAGACCGAGAGATGACGTCACATGAATTGCCTGTCGCCGGCGACTACTATGACGAGATTTCCTACGACGGCGATAAACCTGGCGGGATTTGCCTGCGCAACAGATAATATTGAAGGATAAAAACGAAAAATTTAAAAACTATTTTAGCGGCGGCATCGGCGTTTTGCTATCTAAACTTGGACGCGCTAGAAAATACGCGCGTGAAGCAGACGGAGTTTAACGAAAACGGCTATATACTGCAAGAAACCGAGCATATAAACGGCGTACCAAACAGCTCGGTTTTGTTTGAATACGGCAAAGACGGGCTAATCCGCAAAAAATACCAAGACAGCGCCGTTTATCTCTACGAATACGAATTTGACGGCGAAAATTTAGTCGCGACGGCCAAAGAGCAGCACGTGGAGGATAGATTTTACCCGCACACGGAGAAAACCACTTACGGCAAGGACGGCAAAATGATCGCTCGGGCTGTGTATTTGGGCAGGGAACTAGTGATAGACGATAGCTACGTCTACGACGAAAAGGGCGTTTTAACGCGGATAGAAGATAATATGGAGCCGCGGCACGGCATAGAGATAAGCTTTGAGCGCAAGCCAAACGGCGAATATGAAAAAATCACGCAAGCCCCGAACTCAAAATGGGTTTATTACTACGCCGCAAACGGCGACGAGATGGAGTATACGTCGGTAAATTACTTCGGTTCGCAGGCAAAAATCGGGCAAATCTTGCAGTTTAAGGATATAATCAGGGACGAGCGGGGAAATTTGACGCATAAAACCTCGGTCAAATTTAAGCCCGCGGACAAATACTACGAAAACGGCGACATAACGGAAATCGGCCTATATAAAAAGCTAGAAATCAGCTACGAATACTACTAAAGTAAATTTTTGAGCTAAGGCTATTTTTCCGAAAAAATTTCGCCGTTTATTATGGATTTAACCGTTAAAAATCCGACTATCAAAATCGAAGCGACTAGAGCCGCAAAAGCGCCGACGCCTAAAACTAAGTAAAAATCGCTTTGCGTAATTTCGTAAGCTTTTAAAAACGCTATGGAGCTAGCGGCCGTCGGGAAGGTAAAAGCCCACCACGATAGGGCGAATTTGAGTTTAATAAATCTTTTATACGAAAAAAGTATAAGCGCCGCGAAAAATACGTTTATATTAAGCAGTATCGCCGCAAAAGCGTCGAATTGCTCGGTTAATTTTACGTATCCCAAAAACGCAATAGCCGGCGGCGCTAGCTCCATAGCGTTTTTAAAAGCTTACGAAATTACGCAAAGCGATTTT
>NZ_CAJPMA010000014.1 GCF_905371695.1 uncultured Campylobacter sp.
AAGAGAAGGTGTCGGCTCCTATGGCTGCGACGGCTAGCCAGCCTTCGTCGTTAATAGGAACTACTTTTGCAGTTACGTTTTGACCACTTGTATTTACGTACTCTACTAGGCCGTGCTTGTTAAATTTTTTAGCCGCAAACTCTTCGCCGACTTCTTTACTTGCGTTAGTGACTTTGCCTATGCTAGATTGATCGGGATGCATTAAAATTAAGCCGTCGCCCTTCATTAGAAGTACGTATCCGTAGTCGGTTTTACCCATTGCGATTATTTTTTCGTTAAGACCTTTGACGTCTACGTCGATACCGGCTACGCCTACGAATTTGCCGTTTAAATTTACCGGTACTACGAACGTAATAACCAAATCGTTCGTAGAAGTTATCCTAGGCTCTAAAAATACGGCTCTATTTTCTTTAACGGCGGCTTTATACCAACCCCTGGTCCTAGGGTCGTAGTTATCCGCTACGGTCGTTCTTTTGCCGTCCGACTGAAAAAACTCGCCGTTTTCTTTGGCGAAGTAGACGTATTTTACGTATGAGCTAGCCAGCTCTTTTTCTAGCAATACCTTATTCATTATCTCGTCGTTGTCGCCCGCGACTTTTTCAAGTCTCGCGCCGACCTTTTTTAGCATTTCGACGTATTCGTCGAAGAATGAATTGGTAGTAATTTTAACGTCGTCTAGGATTTGATCTTGCGTTTGACCGACTAGTTCGACGACCTTGCTTTCGGCGGTGTAATAGCTGACCGCAGAGATAGCGGCGAACGAAACGACTAATAGTGCGATAACTATCGCCGCGATTTTAGATGTAACCGATTTCATTGTCCTATTCCTTAAATTTGGTGTTGAAATTTCGCGAATTTTACGATTTATTACTTTAAAAAAGCGTTAAATCCGCATTTACGATTTGTTTTGCGCTTGCGCCGCTTTTTTGCGGGCATAGATGTTGATTAATTCCACGCAAAGCGAAAACCCCATCGCAAAGTAAATATAGGCCTTAGGTACGTGAAGCCCGAGTCCTTCGCCCACTAGCGCAAAGCCGATTAGTATTAAAAACGCTAGCGCCAAAATTTTAATCGTAGGATTATTATCTACGAAATTAGAGATCGCTTTTGATGCGAACATCATCACGCCTACGGCTAAAATAACGGCTATTATCATGATATCTATATGATTTGCCATACCGACCGCGGTAATAACGCTATCAAGCGAAAAAACTATATCAAGCACGCCGATTTCCGCGATTATTACCCAAAACCCGTGAGCCTTTGGCGCGCGCTGCTCGTGATGCTCGCCCGTTACGTTTGAATGGATTTCAAGCGTCGATTTAGCGATCAAAAATAGCCCGCCTATAAGCAACACTAAGTCGCGTCCGGTTATCGTAAAGCCCGCGACGCTAAATAACGGCTTTGTAAGCTTCATGATCCAAAATAGCGACAACAGCAGTAAAATTCGCGTAATCATCGCAAACGCAAGCCCCGTAATACGCGCCTTATCGCGCTGATGCGGCGGTAGTTTGCCTACTAAAATAGCGATGAAAATGATATTATCGATACCGAGTACGATTTCAAGACCGGTTAGGGTTAGCAGCGAGATCCAAGCCTCGGGAGAGGCGAGCCATTCAAACATTTATATCCTTTTCGTAAAATTTGTGCGAATAATACAATAAAATCTCGCGTTTTGTTAGCCGCATAAAATCTTAACTATCGTCTGCGGTAAAATTTCGTGCTCTATGGCGTGAATTTTCGCCTCCCACGCCGCCTCGCTCATCCCCTCCTCGCGCTCGAACGCGCGCTGAGCGATGATGCGCCCGCCGTCTAGCTCCTCGCTCACCCAGTGCACGCTCACTCCGCCCACTTGCATATCGCTAAGAAAGCTCTCTTTTATCGCGTGCGCGCCTTTAAAAAGCGGCAAAAGAGACGGGTGCAGGTTAATAGCGCGAATTTGGCTAGTAAAGACGGGCGTTAGAATTCTCATAAAGCCAGCTAATACGACTAAATCAATATCGTATTTTTTTATTTCGCTAACTAGCGCGGCGTCGAAATCTTCGCGCGAGCTAAAATTTTTATTTTCGATTACGACGCTTTCAAGCCCGAATTTTCGCGCCTTTTCTATACCGCCCGCGTCCGCTTTATTAGTAAGCGTCAAAGCTACCTCTATGCGCGCGCCGTTAAAAATTTTGCCGTGCAGGCGCTGCAAAATCGCCTCTAAATTCGACCCCGATCCGCTAAAAAGTACCGCTATTTTTTTCGTAAGCATTTTATGCCCTCTATGACGTCGTTTGCGCTCATAGCGTAGTTTGCGCCCTTAAATTTTCGAGCTCCTAGCGCGTGGGCCAGCGTACCGCTAATCGCGGCGTCCAGCGCCTCATAGCCCTGCGCTAAAAGTCCCGCGATAACGCCCGCTAGCGCGTCGCCGCTACCGCCTTTGGCCAAAGAGGCGTCGCCGTGCCTCATTACGTAGAGCTTGCCCGCGCGCGCGATTATCGTATTCGCGCCTTTTAGCACGAGAACGCAAGGCACGCTTAGGCTAAATTCGCGCGCTAGCTCGAAGCGGTTTTTTTGCACGCGCTCTACGTTAAATTCGCCGAAATTCGCAAAATTTAGCAGGCTTACGAACTCTTTTGGATGCGGCGTTAGCACGGTATTTCCGTTTAATCTCGCAAGCTCTATTACGCGCGGTTCGCGCAGCATATCGGCGTCTATTACCAGCGATTTGCCCGCTAAGATTTCAAAATTTAACCCCGCGCAAAATTTCGCTCCAAGACCCATTCCAAGCGCGCCCGCATTCATTTTTTCGCTAATTTGCGCGCATTGCATGATCTGCGCGTCGAGCCCTAAAATCTCGCGCTCGCCTACGACGCTTACTAGTCCCGCGCCTATCGCGTTTGCCGCGCGAGCCGCCGTTATCGCCGCGCCGCTCATCTCGCCGGCGATTATAAACGCGTGTCCGAAGTCGCCCTTATTTACGTTTTGCTTCGCGCGGAAGGGCAGCTTTAAATCGCTTTTTTGCAGCAAGAAATTTTTAGCCTCCTCTTCTTCGATGTGCGCTAGCGCGATGATTTGCTCGCCCGCTTCGTTTTGGGTTAAATTCGCGTCTTTGCCGATGATCCGCGCCGGAGTTTTAAACAGGCTATTCTCGAAATTTTCCTCTTTTTTCTCGGCCGGTTTTTGGTTAAATTTTAAGCTCGCGTCGTAGTTTTGCGCGCTTACTCCGAGTTTTGCCAGGCGGATTTTACCCGTAAAATCCTTCGCCTCGTCCGAGTAAAGCGCTAGCTTTCGCGCGCCCATCGCGACGGTGACGTTTGCCGTAAAGCACGCCCCGCGCGTATTGCCGTTTTCGTCAAGCCCGCTTGGCATATCGCAAGCGATTTTATAGGCGTTTAGCTCGTTTAGCGTTTCTATTAACCTTACGTGGTTTTCGCTTAGATCGCGGTTTAGCCCCGAGCCAAAAATACCGTCGATAACGCACGCGGCGTTAAAATTTCGTAAAAATTCGCCCGCATCCTGGCTTTGGCTAAAAATCGTCCGCCAAATTTTAGCCTTATCGCCCGCGCTTTGAAATTGTAAAATTTCGCCTCTTATAAAAGCTAAATTTTCGTCTAAATTTAAAATCCTAACGCCGGCGCGAACGGCGATTTCAAGCTGTTTTTGGCAGAGCTTGCTTAAATTTTGCGCGCAGACTAGGCCTAGCGTTTCGTAATCGCCCGAGAGCGTTCTAAGCGCGGTTAGCGCGTCCGCGCCGTTATTTCCGCCGCCGATCGCGCCTAAAATTTTAACGCCTTTTTTAAATTTCGCGCGGATTAAATTCGCTACCGAAGCACCCGCGTTCTCCATTAAAATTTCGCTTTCTAGTCCGAAAGTCCTAGCCGCCCTGGCATCCAAAAAATTCGTATTTATAAATAATTTTTTCATTTTCAAGTCCTTGCTCGGAAGCTTAAAGCCTCCAAAATGTGTGATTTTTCTATCGCCTCGCAGCCTTCTAAATCCGCGATCGTACGCGCTAGGCGGCGGATTTTATTGATGCCGCGCCGCGACAAGCCGTACCGCGAGATCGCCGCTTCTAACGTATCTCGCGCATCGTTTTTTAGCGCGCAAAATTGCGCGGTCTGAGCATCGCTTAGCTTGCCGTTTAGCTCGCTTTGTCCGCGCGCTAGTTGAGCTCTAAACGCTGCTAAAACGGCCCGCGACATTTCAGAAGAGCTCATGCCTTTGCAGCTATCGCCGCTTTCGTCCATCTGCACGTAAAGATCGATGCGGTCAAGGATAGGCTCGGAAAGGCGCGATTTGTAATTTTTTATCTCGTTTTGGCTACATCGGCAGGTTTTATCGCGCGAGAGCAGGTTGCCGCACGGGCATGGATTTAGCGCGGCGGCGAAGATAAATTTCGTATTGTAGGTGACTTTGGAATTTACGCGCGCGATATGAATTTTGTGATCTTCTAGCGGCTCGCGCAGGCTTTCTACGACTGGTTTTGAGAAGTGTACGAATTCGTCGAAAAATAGCACGCCGCCGTTTGCCAGCGCGATCTCGCCGATCTTAGCGACGTTAGAACCGCCGCCGAATATAGAGCTTTTGGTGCTGGTATGGTGCGGCGCGCGAAAGGCGCGGACGGCCGAAAATTCGCTATTTTGTAAATTGAGCGAGCGGTACGCGGCGGCGGATAAAATTTCGGTTAAATTTTGAGGCGGCATGACGTAAACTAGCCGCTTGGCGCACATGCTTTTGCCGCATCCGGGGCTTCCCTCAAAGATTATGTTGTGCATTCCCGCCGCGGCGATCAAGCAGGCGCGCTTGGCTCTTTTTTGTCCCAAAACGTCGGCGTAATCAAGCTCGAAATTTTCGTTGGGTATAAATTTTTGCCCCGAAATTTCAATTGCGTTTTTAAAAAGCGGGTGGGAATTTTTAAACGCACAAGAGGCGGCGAACTCTTTATCTTCAAAAAATTTTATCGCCTCTTGCAGCGAGCTTACCGCGTAAATTTCAAGATTAGGTATCATCGAGGCGCTAGCGGCAATCTCGCGCGGTACGAGTACTTTTGCCCCGCTCGTCTGCGCGCTTAAAAATAGAAGTAGGGAGAATAAACTCGTCGTATTTTTAACGCTTCCGTCAAGTCCCAGCTCGCCGAATACGAAAATTTTATCTAAATTTCGCGATTTTTGAAGCGCGATTAAAAGCGCGACGGCTAGGTCGAAGTGAGAGCCCGTCTTAGGAACGTCCGAAGGGGAGAGATTTATCGTGATTTTTTGCGCGGGAAAGCTGAAATTTAAAGCCAAAAGCGCGGCCTTTACGCGTTCGGCGCTCTCTTTTATCGAAGCGCTCGCAAGCCCTACGATACTAAATCCTGGAAGTCCGCGCGAGAAGGTCGACTCGACCTCGACGATTTTTAGTCCGTCGCCGTAAGACGCGCATTTTAGGGACTTCATGTCTTGTCTTTTTTATCTTTTTTGGATTTTTTGCTTTTATATTCTTTGTCGAATTTTTTGCGTTTATTATAGCCGATCCGCTCGATGAAAAGGTGCCCGTCTAGATGGTCGTTTTCGTGTTGCAGCGCGATGGCTAAAAGTCCGTCCGCATCGATCTCGTGCGGCTCGCCGAAGCGGTCTTGAAATTTAAGCTTGACGCGCGCGGCTCGCTTTACTTCCTCGTAAAATCCGGGTACGCTAAGGCAGCCCTCTTGATAGACGCACTCGCCCTCTTTTAGTAAAAATTCGGGGTTTATTACCTCGATGAGGTCTGCTTTATCCTGCGCGCCTTCTTCGTTCGCCAAATTTATAATTAGCGCGCGAACGGGCGCTCCTACTTGGATCGCGGCTAGTCCGATGCCCTCCTTTGCTATCATGGTTTCATACATATTATCTAGCAGCTCGTGCAAATTTTTATCGAATTTTACGATCTCTCGCGAGCGTTGGTAGAGCTTTTTATCCGGATAGGTTAGTACTTCTAGTATCATGCTTATCTCAAATCTATCCCAAAAATACGGGCTCAGTCTCATCTTTGCGCGCATTAAACGCATCTAGCGCGTTTGAGACGATCTGCTCTACGCTGCCTTCTTTGGGTAACATGCCGTATACTATCTGCGCGTCTAATTTAAATTCTTTACCGTCCTCGTCGTAGTGGATGTTAGCTAGCATCGCCTTAATACGATCGCAAGCCATTTTCGCGCCGTTTTCGCCCGTGTATTTCATTAGTATCGCAAAGCAGCCGTCGCCGTAATGCGCGACGACGTCGCTTCTGCGAGAGGTGTTTAAAAGCAGGTGCGAAATGCTTTTAAAGATATTGCTGCGCTCTTTTAAATTTTTGACGCTTTCTATTAGTTCGTCGCGCGTTTTTAGCATTAAAAATGCCGCCTCGTAGCCGTATCGCTTGATCGAGTCGATTTCATTTTCAAGCGCGGAGATGAAAAATTTCTTGTTGTACACTTCATAAGTCGTGTCGTAGATCGAGCGTTCTTCGATAAGCTTAAAGACCTTGCCTATTTCTTCGTAGTTTATTTTTATGACTTCAAGATGCTTTTCTAGTAGCGCGGTGAGCTTGGTTAGATCCCCGCCGAATCCCGTTATCGTATTTTGCAGCGCCAGAAGGTTCATATTATTAGCCAGTCCGTCGCGCCTTTTTTTTACAATAGCCTTCATTACGTTTAAATTTTTATAAATCAGCGCTACGGCTTGAAGCATGCTTTTTATCTGAATGAAGCTTTGTTTGATCTCTTTTTCGACGCGGATATTACTATCTATCGCCGCGTCGATCTCGTCTGAATAAAGGCTTAGCGTTTCGCCGACTTTTTGCCTGAAATCCTCGGGCTGCTCGTATAGCATACGCTCGAAATATATTGAGTAGTTAATCGGCAGCGTCGGGACGTTGTCGGAATTTAGCTCGTTTAGTACGTTTTGAGAGAAGTTAAAAATCGCCGCTTGTCTGGTTTCGTCTCTCTTTGCACTATCTTGCGCCGCGCGTTTTTTGGGATCCGGCGCATTGTCTAGCTTTACCACGTCCGTCCTTACTACTTAAAACTCTTATCTAAAATTTTATCTATCAGCCCGTATTCTTTCGCTTCCGCCGCGCTCATGAAAAAGTCGCGTTCGGTATCTTTTACGATTTTAGAGAGTTTTTGACCGGTGTTTTTAGCCAAAATTCCGTTTAAAATTTCTTTCATACGTAAAATTTCGCGTGCTTGGATCTCGATATCAGTCGCCTGCCCGCGAGCGCCGCCTAAGGGCTGATGGATCATTATGCGCGAGTTGGGTAGGGCATAACGCTTGCCTTCCGCGCCGCAGCTAAGCAAAAACGCTCCCATAGACGCCGCCTGACCGATACAGATCGTGCAGACGTCGGGCTTGATGTAGTTCATCGTGTCGTAAATGCTAAATCCGCTCGTTATCACACCGCCGGGACTATTTATGTAAAGGTAAATGTCTTTTTCCGGATCTTCGGCTTCTAAAAACAGCAGCTGAGCGACGATGGAGGCGGCCATACCGTCCTCGATCTCGCCGCTTAGCATTACGATACGATCCTTTAAAAGACGCGAGTAAATATCGTAGCTTCTCTCGCCTCTACTCGTGCGCTCGACTACGACGGGGACGTAATAACTCATTATTCCGCCTTCTCTTTTTTGGCTGCTTTTTTGTCGTCTTTGTTAAACATTTCGTTAAATAGCTTTTCTTCGATCATCGACATTTTAATCGCCGGAAGCATTCCTTGCGCGCGGTAGTTTTCAAGGTGTTTTTTCGGGTCTTGACCGCTTCTGTAAGCCTCGAAATAGATCGTTTGCACGACTTCTTGATCGCTTACTTTTACGTTTCTTACGCGAGCGAGTTCGTCTATGATGAAGGTTAATCTCACGCTCTTTTCGGCGTCTGCGCGGTATTCTTCGCGTTTTTTGCTTAGCGCGTCGCGGTCTTCTCTAAATTTCGCCATATCCTCGGGAGTAAAACTAGCCCACGCGTTTCTAAATTGCATATCTATCTCTTGCTCTACGATATTTTTAGGAATGTCGAATTTAAATTTTTCTACGGCGGCTTCGGCAAATTTCGGTTTTAAATCGTCGTTTATAAGCGCGAAAATTTTATCTTGGCGAATTTGATCTTTTATGCGCTCGTCAAGCTTTTCTTCGCTAGGCTCTTGCTCGTTGGGAAGCAGGCTTTTTAGTAGATCGGCGTCTAGTTTTTCGGGGATTTTACGCTCCTTGATTTCATGAAGCTTTACTTTAAAGATCGCGTCTTTGCCGGCGAGGTGCGCCGCGCCGTAATTATCCGGAAATTTTACGCTTACGTCTTTGCTTTCGCCTTCTTTTAGCCCGACCATACCTTCTTCAAAGCCCGGTATAAACTGACCCGAGCCGATTTCTAGCAGGTAGTTTTCGGCTTTGCCGCCCTCAAACGCTACCCCGTCTATAAAGCCTTCAAAGTCGAAATTAGCGAAATCGCCGTTTTTAAGCGCGCGTTTTTCGCCGATTTTTTCAAGCGGAGCGATCATTTTTAAAAGTTCGGTCTTTTTCTCGTCTATATCTTTTTTAAGCACGCGCGGAGTAGAAAATTCAGGTATTAGCGCCTCGTATCCGCTCACGTCTACGCTAGGCTTAAAAGATATCGTCATCTCTACGTCTATGCCGTTTTCTTTTCGCTCGAATTTGCTCACCAAAGGCTCGCCGATCGTTTCGTCTAATTTTTTACCCGCGTCTTTGACCGCGCCTTCGAAAATTTCTTTTAAAGCTTCTTGCTCGGCGTCGCTAGTTAGCTCTTTTTCGTAGCGTTTTAACACGACGTTTACGGGTACGTGGCCTTGACGGAAGCCGTCGATTTTCATATTTTTGCTAGCTTTTTTGGCTAAATTTTGTAAGCTAGATTTAATCTGCTCGTTTGTTATTTGCGCACTAGCTTCGATATTCGCGCCGTCTAAATTTTTGGTGTTGATTTGCATCCGCGTCCTTTTATTTACGAAATTTTAGCCCGAAATATACCTAAATTTTCCTTAATTTTAAGCCGTTTTCGTATAAAATGCGCTCCAAAAATTTATGGAGCGACTATGCGAGAAAGCTTTGAAAATTCAGTCAGAAATATGCTTACGATCATCGGCGAAGATCCGGACCGCGAAGGGCTAATCAAAACCCCGAACCGCGTCTTTAAAGCCTACGAATTTTTAACGCAAGGCTACAAACAAGATCCTAAAATCGTTTTAAACGACGCGCTCTTTGAGAGCAGCAATAACGAAATGGTACTCGTGCGAGATATAGAATTTTACAGCCTTTGCGAGCACCATTTGTTGCCTTTTATGGGGCGCGCGCATATCGCTTATATACCTAACGGCAAGGTCGTAGGACTTAGCAAGATTCCGCGAATGGTAAATATTTTCGCACGCAGATTGCAGATACAAGAGCAACTAACCGAGCAGATCGCAAACGCTATAAACGACGTAATTAAACCCAAAGGCGTAGGCGTGGTGATAGAAGCAAGGCACATGTGCGTGGAGATGCGAGGCGTGGAAAAAATCAACTCTACCACGACTACTTCGGCGCTTCGGGGCTGTTTTATAAAAGACGCCGAGACTAGAAAAGAGTTCTTCTCGCTCATAAATTCGCACAAAGCGGCAAGGTTTTAAGTGAGCTTAGAGCGGCTAAATTCCAAGCTAAAAGGCGATAAGTCGCTATCAAACGTATTTGGCGTTATAGTTAGCGTTACGGCGACTACCATCGAGATTACGGGACTGCGCCCCAGTATCGGCGACATCGTGCGTATCGTAGCCAAAGACCGCAGCAAGGAAGGCCTCGGCATGGTCACGCAGATAAAAACCGGCGGCGCGTTTATTAGTCCGTTCGGTTTCGTGGAGGGCTTTCGTATCGGGGATTTCGTTTACGAAAGCGATCAAGGC
Source organism: uncultured Campylobacter sp. (assembly GCF_905371695.1). GTDB lineage: Bacteria > Campylobacterota > Campylobacteria > Campylobacterales > Campylobacteraceae > Campylobacter_A. The sequence goes on from NZ_CAJPMA010000014.1 coordinate 9,862, forward strand.
ATGAGTATACCGGTGAGTAAAAATTTGCTAGGGCGCGTGGTCGATCCTTTTATGAAACCAATCGACGGCAAAGGCGCGATATTCGCCGACGAATATATGCCTATTATGAGAGCGCCCATAGACGCGATGAAGCGCGGGCTTATTAACGAGCCGTTTAGCGTGGGCGTTAAGGCCATAGACGGGCTGCTAACTTGCGGCAAGGGACAAAAACTAGGAATTTTCGCGGGTTCCGGCGTAGGTAAATCTACGCTAATGGGAATGATAGTAAAAAATACCCAAGCACCCGTTAAGGTCGTAGCGCTAATCGGCGAGCGCGGCCGCGAGGTGCCCGAATTTATAGAAAAAAATTTAGGCGGCGATTTAGAGGGCACCGTCATCGTCGTAGCTACCAGCGACGATAGCTCGCTAATGCGAAAATACGGCGCTTTTTGCGCGATGAGCGTGGCGGAATACTTCAAACAGCAAGGCAACGACGTGCTTTTTATCATGGATAGCGTGACGAGATTTGCCATGGCGCAGCGCGAGATCGGGCTTGCACTGGGCGAGCCGCCGACGTCCAAGGGCTATCCGCCAAGCTCGCTTACGTTGCTTCCTCAGCTTATGGAACGCGCGGGCAAAGAGGAGGGTAAGGGCAGTATAACGGCGTTTTTTACGGTGCTCGTAGAAGGCGACGATATGAGCGATCCTATCGCCGATCAGAGCCGCTCGATTTTAGACGGGCATATCGTGCTTAGCCGCGAGCTTACGGATTTCGGTATCTATCCGCCTATAAATATCCAAAATTCCGCATCGCGCGTAATGGGCGACGTAATTAGCAAGCAGCACCGCGCCGACGCGATGAAATTTAAGCGCCTTTACTCGCTTTTAAAAGAGAACGAAATTTTACTTAGAATAGGCGCTTATCAAAGGGGCAGCGACAAGGAGCTAGACCTTGCGATTTCTAAAAAAGAATATATGGAAAATTTCCTAAAACAAGACGCGAACGAAGCGTACGAATTTGGCGAAATCGAAAATATTTTAGCGCAGATAAATAGCTAAAATTTTACTCGCATTCGTCGCAGATACCCTTTATCACGGCGCTTTTTACGATTTTGGCGTGCGCGGGCATCGGCACTTCTATATTTTCTACCTTGCGGCACACGTCGCAGATGAAATACGCCTTCGCGCCTTCGTGCAGCTCGTAGTAGCTTTTGCGGTTATTTTCGGTTTTTACGATGACGCCTTTTTGCTCGAAAAGCTCCATCGTGCGGTAAAAAGTAGTCTTATTCGCGTCTAAATTTTGTAAAATTTCGTCGTAGCTTAAAGGCGAGGGGGCGGCGCTAAGAATTTCCACTATCTTGATACGAAGCGCGGTAACGTTTATATCGTGCTCTTGAAGGAATTTTAGCGCGTCCATTTTATGCCTTTGTTTTTTGTCATATTACGCTAAAATTTTTAAATTTTAGATAAAATCGGCGTATTTTAAAATTTTAAGTTGCAACTTAGTTGCATTTAGTTAAACTTCCGCCCTAAATCGCGAAAGGAAAAACATGAAAAAAATTCTTACTTTTTTGTGCGTTTGCGCGCTGGGCGCATTTGCAAAACCCGTCGTTACGGCAAGCATTTTGCCGACTAAGTATTTCATCGAGCAAATCGCCGGCGGCACGCTGGAAGTTAACGTAATGGTAGGGCGCGGCGCCGATCCGCACTCTTACGAGCCCAAACCTAAGCAAATGAGCGAGTTGGAGCGTAGCGCGCTTTATTTCGCCGTGGGTATAGACTTTGAAAACGCGTGGTTTGATAGATTTTCAAAGACTTTTAAAAATCTAAAAATCGTAAAAACGCAAGAAGGCATCGAAAAAATCGCGATGAGCGGCGAGCACGAACATCATGAGCATCACGATCACGACGCGCACGACAAAGGCGAAGCCGGCGAGCATAAACATCACGATCACGAAGAGCACGAACATCATCACGAGCACGGTGCGCTAGATCCGCACGTTTGGCTCGATCCGCAGCTAGTTAAGATTCAAGCCCGCAATATCGCTAACGCGCTCGTTAAAAATTTTCCGCAAAATGCCGAAATTTACGAGCGAAATTTGGTTAAATTCGAGGCGCGGCTAGACGAGTTAGACGCATTCATCGCGGATAAATTAAAAGGGCTTAAAAGTCGCGAATTTATCGTATATCACCCGTCTTGGGGCTATTTCGCCAAGCGTTATAATTTAGAGCAAATCGCGATCGAAATCGAAGGCAAAGAACCAAAACCCGCGGATTTAGCAGAGCTTATCGAGGAAGCGAAGGAGCACGAAGTAAAGGCGATTTTCGTAGCTCCGCAGTTTTCTAAAAAGGCGGCAAACTTAATCGCTAAACAAGCGGGCGCAAACGTCGTAGAGATCGATCAGCTGCCGCTTGATTGGGACGCCGAGCTTCGCAAAACGGCCGAAATTTTGGCTAAAAGCTTAAAATAGATGATTTTTCGCGCCCTTTTATTCTTCTTTTTGGGCGCGAACGCCTTTGCTTGCGCGCTTTGTTCGCTTTATAGTCCGACCGCGCACGTGCAAGCGGACTTTGAAGCGAATAAAACCGCGATAAATAAGATAAATTTTACGTGGATATTTTCTGAAAATTTTTCGCTTTTAACGCGGGAAAATTACGATTTTAACGCCGACGGAGAGATCGGCAAGGACGAGCTTCGCGAGATAAGAAGAGGGCTGCTCGATTATCTCGTGCCGCGCGGATTTTTAACGCGGATCGAGTATTTCTACGGCGGCGAAGGTGCGGTAAAATTAGAGCCAAAATTAAGCGACTACGAGCTAAATTTCGAGGACGGACGGCTAAAATTTAGGCTCTCTTTCGCCGTGAATTTAGCGCTAAAAGACGGACTAAAAATTTCGGTAGAAACGCTGGATAAAGAGGGCTATTTCGCCTTTAAATTTTTAGCGCCCGCCGCCCAAGAGCTGGCAAAAGGGCTGTTTTTAACGCCGAATATCAACGGAAATATTGCGTTTTACGAGCTTACGAGCGAGAAAGAAGCCGCCGAGTTTGACCGAAAACCTAGCCTAAAATCGTTTGTAGAAGATAAAAGCCGCGCCGTGCCCGTAAATTTAGGCGAGCGAAATTTTACCGAGCACGGCGAAATCGACGCGATAGACGCGGCGAAATTCAGCGCGGTTTCAAAAGCGGGGTTAAATTTGCTAGACCGCGTGCGCGAATTTTTACGCGCGAATTCCCAAAATTTTAGCGCCGCTTCGCTTATAATTTTAGCCGCGCTGTCTTTTGGGTACGGCTTTTTGCACGCCGCGGGCGCCGGACACGGCAAGACGCTCACGGCGAGCTATTTCGCCGCCACCGGAGGCAGCTACGCAAGAGCCGCGCTTTTTGCGCTAAAAATAGGCTTTTTACACGTGATAGGCGCCGCCGCGCTCGTTTTTGCGACCTATTTTACGCTTTTAGAGCTTAGCGCGGGCTACGTAAAAGATACCGGGCGGATAGCTCAGATTATTTCGGGCGCCGTCATCGTAGCGCTCGCGCTTTTTATGCTATTTAAGGCGTTTGCGCCGCCTAAAATTTTTACTCCCACGCCTAAAATTTACCCGCGAAAAATAAGAAATTTTAACGGCTTAAAGCTAAAATTTAGCCCGCCGCAAAGCGCAGGCGATTGCGCCGCTTGCGAAGCGATCTTGCAAAACCGCGAAAATTTTAGCAAAAGCCGCGACTGGCTAACCGCCGCCGCAGCCGCGCTGGTGCCGTGCCCCGGGACTATCGTAGTTTTTACGCTAGCTTTTGAGCTGGGAAGCTTTACCGCGGGCGCTATTAGCGGCGTTTGTATGGCGCTTGGAATGAGCGCGGTAACCTTTATCGCGGCCGTGCTAGGCGCGAAGGCGGGCGGGGGCGCGATTTTTAGGCGAACTAGGCTGAAATTTTATCTAAAAATCGTCGCAATCTCGGTTATGCTGGGGCTTGGCGTATTTATGCTTTTTACGAATTTAATCCAAAAGAGTCCGTTTTGAAAACGATAGAAATCAAAAATTTAACCTTCGGCTACGACGAGCAAATCGTGCTGGAAAACGTAAATTTAAGCTACGATAGCAAGGATTTTTTGGCCGTAATAGGGCCTAACGGCGGAGGTAAAAGCACGCTTTTGCGCCTAATGCTGGGGCTTTTGCGCCCGCAAAGCGGAGAGGTGCGGCTTTTTGGCGAAAGACCCGAAAAAGTTAGCCGTCAAGTAGGCTACGTGCCGCAGCATTTTTTGCCTAATCAAAATTTTCCGATGCGAGTGATCGAAGTCGCGTTAATGGGGCTAATCGATAAAAAAACGTTCGGATTTTACTCAAAAAGCGAGCGCGCCGAGGCGATGAGAGCGCTAGAACAAGTCGGCATGGCGGCTTACGCGCAGGCTCGTATCGGCGAGCTAAGCGGCGGTCAGCGCCAGCGCGTCTATATAGCAAGGGCGCTTTGCGCGAGGGCTAAAATTTTGATGCTAGACGAGCCTACGGCTAGTATAGATACCAAGGGGCAGGCCGAAATTTACGCGATTTTAAAGCGGATAAACGCGCAGGGGACGGGCGTCGTGCTAATCAGCCACGATTTAAATATCGCGCTAAATTTCGCCACGAAAGTCGCTTACGTTAGCCGCACGCTGCATCTACACGACATAGCGCCAAGCTTTATTAAGCGCGACTTTATCGCGCATCTGGCGCGCGAGCATAGCCATTTTTGCGACGTCGAGGTGGCGCTCGGAGAGTGCGAGCATACGGCGCATTAGCGGGCGCGCTCTTTCCGCGGTTTCGTATTCGCGTTTTAACTAACGTCGTCTAAATTCGTTATTTTTATACATAATCTCATTATCAGAGCGATATTTTTCCTCTAAACGCTCGAAATTTACTCGGTCGTAAGCTATCGTGACATAAAATATCCGTGAATAAATTTCGCTTTTAGCCGCAGTCGGCGGAGCGATTTAAAGGCGCGAGCCTAAATTTTAGAAAGGATTGAAAATGGGTTTTAGACAAAAGGTTTTGGTTTGTATTTCACTGCTTTCAACTATTTTAGTTGGCGTGTTAGTCGGCATTAGCTATTTTAGCACCAAGAATATAGTCTCAATAATGGCAGAGCAAAATGCGTTTGTTATGGCAAAGCAGCTTGGTAGCAAGGTGGATCTGTGGAACGATCTGAAAAAGGAGCTTTTAAAGGGGGGCGTTAGCGAGATAAAGGGCGACGGATCAGACCTTACGCTACTAAAAGGCTTGAAAGCGCAAGGTCATTTTATCGATACGTTTTATGGGCTTGAAGACGGCTCGTCGCTTTTTAGTGATGAGTGGGTGCCTGATGCAAATTACAAGGTAAAAGAGCGCGAGTGGTATAAAATGGCAAAGGCGGCAAATGCGCCGATTATAACCGCGCCTTACATCGATCCTGAAACAAAAAAGGTCGTAGTAACCTTTGCCGTGCCTATAAATAACGGCAAAATTTCAGGCGTATTAGCCGCTGATTCTGCGCTTGATGATATTATTGCGATGTTTAAAGATGACGATGTAAAGGACGCACCGGGATACTTTATACTAATGGCCAAAGACGGAACTTATCTTTATCACCCTAGCAATACCGGTAAAAATATGGCCGACGTAGACGCGTCGCTAAAAGACGCTCCGAGCCGTATTTGGAACGATAAACAAGGCGTGCTTTATTATACTTTAAATGGCGAAAATATGGCGCTTTCTTACTCCGTCATTCCGGGTACCGAATTTTCGGTAGTTTTTGCCGCGAAGCTAGACGACGTGCTGGTTTTAAACAATCAAAATACGACGTTTTTAACCGTTGTGGGAATTTTAGCCGTCGTAATCACCATAATCGCCGTTGCGCTGCTGCTTAAAGCGCTATTCGCGCCGATTGTGCGCTTGCAAGAGCTAACGGACGATCTAGCGATGGGCGACGGCGATCTAACGAAGCGGCTAAATTTTAGCTCCGACGACGAGATCGGCAAGATTAGCCAAAACATGAACGCTTTTATCGAGAAAATTCGCGTGCTAATTAGCGAGGCAAAGAGCGGCAGCAGCGAAAATTCGTCGCTTTCGGAAGAGCTTAGCTCGACTTCGCGCGAGATAAAAACGCGCGTGCAAAACGAGTTTAATATTATCCAAGAGATTATGAACGACACCAATGCCGTCGTAGAGGGCTCTCAGCGCTCGAACGAAAAGGCTAGCGACGCGATGAGCGATCTTTTAAGCGTAGGCAAAACGCTAGAAACTACCAAAAACGATCTAGCTAAAACCGTCGCGCGCGTAAATCAAGCCGCTCAAACCGAACAAGAGCTATCCGACAGACTGCGCGGGCTGGTGCAAAGCACGGAGGACGTTAAGGCTATACTTCAAGTAATCAACGACATAGCCGACCAGACTAACTTGCTAGCGCTAAACGCCGCGATCGAAGCCGCGCGCGCGGGCGATCACGGGCGCGGGTTCGCCGTCGTAGCCGACGAGGTGCGCCAGCTGGCCGAAAAGACCTCAAAAAGCCTAATCGAGATTAATAACACCGTAAATTTGATAACCCAAGCGGTAAACGACGCTTCGACGATGATGAACGAAAACTCCAAATTCGTAGCCGGCGTCGCAAACGATTCAAATCGCGCCCAAGCCCAGACAGAAGAGACGGCTAGGCTGCTCGAAGAGGCGATTTCTAAGACGAATTTAGCCTCAAAAGAGGTCGCGGGCATGGCGCAAAGCATCGAAAAGACGATACTAGGCTTTAATAGGGTAAATAAGCTTTCAGAGGAAAATACCCGCAGCGTCGAGGAAATTTCAAAGGCGTCTGATATGCTAAATACGCAAGTAGAAAGCTTAAATTTAAAACTCGGGCAGTTTAAAAGCTAGCTAGCGAAAGGAAAAATAATGAAAATATCTAAAATTTTAGCCGCGCTGGCGATTTTTACCGCTAGCGCGTTCGCATTTAGCGAAGGAAGCGACTATCTACGCCTAGAAAAGCCGCTAAACGTAGAGGGCGGCACGCTGGTTAAGGTATTTAGCTACGCTTGCCCGCATTGCTATCAATTCGATAAAAGCGTGATGCCTAAGCTTTTAAAAATTTTAGGCGACGAGGTAAAATTCGTGCCGATACATCTAAGCAGCAAGGGCGACTACGGCGAGACGGCGAGTAAAATTTTCGCCGTTTTAGAGTTAAAAGACGAAGCGGCGGGCATTAGCTTAACGGATGAAAATTCGGCGTTTAAAAAGGCTAAAACCGCGATTTATAAAGCGGCGCACGATAAAGGAGAAACGTGGCGTACGAAAGACGGCGGACGCGATAAAGAGGCGTTTATTAAGACCGCGCTTGATGCCGCGGGCGTAAAAAAACCGGAATTCGAAGCTATGTTAGGCGCGCCTAAAACCGAGGCGCTGCTTGCTTTTTGGCAGGATAGCGCCTACGACGTAGCTAAAATTCAAGGCGTGCCGGCGTTCGTCGTAAACGGAAAATATTTGATTAACACGAACTCGGTCGGCTCGATCGAAGCGCTAGCCGAGCTTATAAAAGAGCTGCTTAAAAAATAGCCCTAAATTTGCGCGAAATTTCGGATAAAACTTCAAAATTCGCGCAAATTTACCTCTTCATTTGTATTGCCGTCTGCACCATCTGATCGCTCGTAGTTATGCTTTTCGAGCTTGCGTCGTAGGCTTTTTGCACGACGATGATTTCGGTTAGCGCTTGGGCTAGGTCGACGTTGCTCATTTCTAGTCTATTTGATTTTATCTGCGAGTTGTAAAATACCTCGCCTCTCGCGTTTTTGTAAAAAAACGCCTTGCCCGAATTCGCCGTAGCTTCGTAGAGATTATCGCCGATCTTGGCTACGCCTTGGTCGTTTTGAAAATGGTAAAGCGCTACTTTTGCTATCGGATACATCCTAGTGTTGTCAAATATCGCTTGAATGTTACCGGCGTCATCCATTTGGTAGGTTTTTAGCGAGCCTTCGGGATAGCCGTTTTTGGTGATCGCGATATTTTTATCCGAATTCGCCGCGCTAGTCATGCCGTCGTAGACGAGCGGATCGCCGCTTCCGCCGAAATTTAACTCTACGCCGCCCACGCTTGATAACGTGTTCGAGGCTAGTCTGCCGCTGCTATCGAAGGTAAGCTGTCCTAGCGCGCTGTTTAGCACGTTCCCGTCGGCGTCGGTTATAGTAGCCGAGGCGTTCCATATCGTTTGACTAGCAGGCTGCGGAATTTGCTTGGTTAAATTTAGCGTAAGCAGGCTTTTCGTGCCGTCCGCGTTATATAGCTCGGCGCTCATTTTTTTGGTATTCGCGATCTCCGCGTTAGAAGTCGCGCGCGCGGAGACGCTTAAAGAGGCGAGATCTAGGTATCTAATAGCCTGATCGTCCAGCCGCCACGCGCCGTTTTCGTCCAGCGTCGTGCTAAATTCGCTAAATTTTCCCGTGCCGTCGCTTACTTTAACCGTAACGCTATCGCCTTTTTTAAATCCGCTAGCGCCCGTGCTTAGCGTAACGGAGCCGCGAAGGCTGATGGTTTTATTTACGTTATCTACCGCGTAAGTATAGCTCGTATCTTCAAGAGCTACTTCTTGGCGCTCGATCTTTCTAGTGGAGTCTAAATTTCCCTTGAAATTCACCTTCGTCGTAGCTTCTGCGGGCAAATATAAAAATTTAGGCAACGTAATCTTAGTCTGCGCGCCCTCGCTTGCTAGCGTAATCGCGCCCGTTTGAGCCAGCGTATAGGCTTGCGGCGTCGTTCCGCTAGCTGTCCTGCCGAATTTTTTAAGCGCGGAGGCGCTAGGGGTTACGGGCGTTACGCTATTTATCGTGCCTAGCAGGAAATTTCCTTGATTATTCACGAGATTTCCCGCCGCGTCGATATCAAAGCTACCCGTGCGCGTATAATACGTCTTGCCGTCTCTGCCCAAAACGCCGAAAAATCCCTCGCCGTTAATGGCTAGATCGAAGGTGTTATCGGTGTTTTGAAAGCTTCCGGTGGTAAAATCAAGCGCCGTCGTTTGCTTAGTAGCGCCTAGTCCTACTTGGTCGGTCGTGGGCTTGTTGCCCGCTTGCACGACGCTTTGGTAAAATATACTTTTAAATTCGGGCAAGCTTGCTTTAAAGCCTACGTTATTGATGTTTGCGACGTTATTCGCCCACACGTCCATACCGAAGCTCTGCGTTTTTACGCCCGATACGCCGTTATAAAACCCCCGCATCATGGCCGTTAGCCTTCGAAAAATTCCGAAATTTTATCGACGCCTACGTATTCGCCCGCGAGTTTTACCTGCGCTTTGCCGTCGGTAAATCTCACCGCCTCTACCGGGTAGGTGCCTAGGTTGGTAGTGTATTTATTGTTATCCGTTCCTAGGTAATTCGCGCGGATCGTATAAGTGCCGTTTGGTATTTTCTCGCCGCTGCTAGTCTTTCCGTCCCATTGAAATTTATGAATGCCCTCGCGCATATCTTTAAAGCTCGCTTCGTAAACTACTTTCGAGTTTTTATCCAGCACTTGCACCGAGCCAGATTTCGCAGGCTTTTTAAAATAAAGCGCGAAATTTACGTCGCGGTTTTCGTCGCTTAGCGTAACGTTCGAGCTAGTAGTCGCCATTTTACCCAGCGAGCCTAACGCGTACATGCTTGAGCTAGATTTTAGCTGCTCTACTAGCTGCGTCATCGTTTTATTGGTATTTTGCTGCATTTCTAGTGTGGCTAGCTGGCTGGTTTGCGTTAACATCTTTTCCGTATCCATAGGGCTTGTGGGGTCTTGATGTTGCAGCTCGGTTAAAAGCAGCTTCATAAACGCGTTCTTATCGAGCTCTGCGCCCGGGTTCGTGCCGGTACCGCTGGCTTTTTCGTTTTTTGCGGCTTGCTTGCTAGCCGCCGCTTTTTGCGATGTAAATTGCGTCGTTACGTCTGATGTCGATGCCATTTTAAGCTCCTATATATATCTTGGTACTACGATTTCAAGCAAATTTTGTTCCGCTTCGTCGCCGCTTTCGCTAAATTCGCTATTTGATCTGCGTTTATAGGTTTCGCGACCTTGCTCTTGCTTTTGCCGTTGATCGTTAAAATTCATTTCAAGCTCGGTAAATCCCATATTTACGAGGCTGTTTTTAAACTCCGCCTGATTTTGTAAAAATATGTTCATCGTAGTCGTAGTCGAGTTGAAATTTATATGTAAATTATTGCCGCGATTTACCATCGTGATCTCGACTTCGCCTAAATTTAGCGGATTTAGCGTGATGTTAAAGCGCGTAATAGGCGCTTTGTAGTTTTGCGCTTGCTCGCGCAGGGTTTGACTGAAATTATTTAGCGTCTCTTTTACCTGCGCTTTTTCTTGAAGCTGACTACGCGCCGCGCCGGAAATATCGCGCACCATCGCGTTTAGCGGATTTTCTTTGCCTTGCTCGCCGCTTTGGTTTTGCTCGCTTTCGTTCGTGCTAGAATTTTCGCTATTTTTCGCCGTTTGGGCTTCTCGCTCGGGAAATAAAAGCGATTTTAAATTTAGCAGTTTTTCGTTTTTGCCTTTTTTGCCTTCGTCGCTTGCGGACATTGAAATTTCTGCTAAATTTTCGCTTTGCTCGTCGTCTTCTTTTACTAAAATTCCATCGCCTGCGGGTTTTAAATTCTCGGTTTTAGGCTCTATGACTTTACTTTGCTCGGGCGCTGTTTTAGGCGTCTCTTGCGCGGTTTGCGGCGCGTTTAAATTTTGATTTTTAGGCTCGCTTATTTGTTTTAGCAAATCGTTTAATTTAGGCGTTTCGTCTGCGATTTTATTTTGATTTATCGTCTCTTCGACCTTATTTTTTAGATGCGCGTCGTAGATATTTTCGGAGGCGGGGGCGACGGGCGCGAAAAATTCTTTTTGAGCTAGGTTTTTAAAAATTTTATTTAAATTTTCTACGTCTTCCGTGCTAACGCTTAAATTTTCAAGTCCTAAATCAAATTGCTTAGCCAGTTCTAACAAGTCGCTTACGCTTTTTACGTTCGCTAGTTTTTCTACGTTTTGAGGGACGCTTAAAAAATTCGCGATTTTATCGGTGAAATTTGGAAATTTACTGACCCGCTCGCCGCCGTTTAAAATTTCTAACACCTGTAAAAGCTGCATAAAATTCGCGTTTTCAAATAGCTCGTTTTTGGTAGTTTCGTCTAATTTCTCAGATAGCGCGGAGGCGATCTTAGCGTCTGCGTCGCTTGCGGCTTTTTCTTTGGCGCTAGCTTGCATGGCGACTGATTTTACGATATTTTTGACGTCGTTTTCGCTGATTTTTTCGCCCGATTTAGCTTTGCTCGCCGCAGCGTCTAATACCATCGACAAAAAATCGTTCCCGTTATCGTCTTTTGCGTTTTTCGAGCTCTTCTTGGCTGTTGCGGGAGTTAGCAGATCGACCGCGTTTTTGGTTGTTTGAGCTTGCATTTTCGCCCTTTTTCATAAAATTTTTAGATTAATTAAGCAAGTTGCGTTCCAAAATTTTAACCTTTATACTAAATTTAAATTTTAGAAAATTTTGGATAAAATCGCCCATTTTTAATAAAATAAATGGAGAAAAATTTGGAAAAGATACGAAACATCGCCGTCATCGCTCACGTCGATCACGGCAAAACTACGATGGTTGACGAGCTTTTGAAACAATCGGGTACTTTTAACGAGCACCAAACCGTCGGCGAACGCGTGATGGATAGCAACGACATCGAGCGCGAGCGCGGCATCACGATCCTATCGAAAAACACCGCGATCCGCTACAAAGACACCAAAATCAACATCATCGACACCCCGGGCCACGCCGATTTTGGCGGCGAGGTAGAGCGCGTGCTAAAGATGGTCGACGGCGTTTTGCTACTCGTAGACGCGCAAGAAGGCGTCATGCCGCAGACTAAATTCGTGGTAAAAAAGGCGCTCTCGCTCGGTCTTCGCCCGATCGTCGTCGTAAATAAAATCGATAAACCCGCAGGCGATCCGGACCGCGTAATAAACGAAATTTTCGATCTTTTCGTGGCGCTTGAGGCAAACGACGAGCAGCTAGAATTTCCCGTCGTCTACGCCGCGGCTAAAAACGGCTACGCGAAGCTAAATTTAAGCGACGAAAATAAAGATATGCAGCCGCTTTTCGAGACGATTTTAGCGCACGTGCCGGCTCCGAGCGGCAGCGACGAAAACCCTTTGCAGTTACAGGTTTTTACGCTTGATTACGACAACTACGTCGGCAAAATCGGCATCGCGCGGATTTTTAACGGCAGAATTTCTAAAAATCAAAACGTAACGCTGGCAAAGGCCGACGGAACGAGAACGACGGGCAGAATTTCGAAATTAATCGGATTTATGGGCTTGGAGCGCACGGATATTAACGACGCGGGCACCGGCGATATCGTCGCGATAGCGGGATTTGAGGCGCTAGACGTCGGCGACAGCGTGGTGGATCCAAACAATCCTATGCCGCTAGATCCGCTTCATATCGAGGAGCCGACGCTTAGCGTCGTATTCGCCGTAAACGACGGACCGCTTGCGGGCACGGAAGGCAAGCACGTAACGTCTAATAAAATCGACGAGCGCTTACAAAACGAGATGAAAACGAACATCGCGATGAAGTACGAAAATATCGGCGAGGGAAAATTTAAGGTTAGCGGCCGCGGCGAGCTACAAATCACGATTTTAGCCGAAAATATGCGCCGAGAGGGATATGAATTTTTACTTGGTCGCCCCGAGGTCATCGTAAAAGAGATCGACGGCGTAAAATGCGAGCCTTACGAGCTTTTAGTCATCGACGCGCCGGATGATTGCACCGGTACGGTTATCGAAAAACTAGGCAAGCGCAAGGCCGAAATGGTCTCGATGAACCCGACCGGCGACGGACAGACGCGCATCGAATTTGAAATCCCGGCGCGCGGGCTCATCGGCTTTCGCTCGCAGTTTTTAACCGATACCAAAGGCGAGGGCGTGATGAACCACAGCTTTTTAGAATTTCGTCCGTTTAGCGGCACGGTCGAGCACCGCACCAACGGCGCGCTAGTATCGATGGAAAACGGCGTTACGCTCGCGTACTCGCTTTATAATTTGCAAGACCGCGGCGTGCTTTTCTTAGACCCGCAGGCGAAGGTCTACGTCGGTATGATCATCGGCGAGCACAGCCGCCCGAACGACCTTGACGTAAACCCGATCAAGGGCAAAAATTTAACGAACGTGCGCGCTAGCGGCTCCGACGATGCTATCAAGCTCGTGCCGCCGCGTAAATTAAGCTTGGAGCGCGCGCTAGAATGGATCGAAGACGACGAGCTAGTCGAGGTTACGCCGCAAACTATACGCGTGAGAAAGCGCTATCTAGATCCGACCGAGCGCCGCAGAAAGGCTAAAATTTAAGCCTTATTTCCGCCTTGCCGTCGTTTAGGACCGCGGGCGGATTTTGAAAATTAAGCAAAGCGGGTCTGCGCCGCGTTTGTTTTGATTCGGGAGGGGGCTTGCGGGAGGCGGATTAAAATAACCGCGGGTTTGTTAAATTCGCTCTCGTTTTTGCTCGGTAAATTTAGGCGTAATTAAACCGCTTTTAATACGAATGCGCCGAGTATTCGCGGCTAGGTGCGTTTGAAGCCTAATTTAAAAGCGCGAGCGAAGGAGCGAATTAAACCCTCCACCTAACTAGCAATCTCCTTTTATCTTCGACGTTTAAATTTATAAAATCGATACCGAAGAGTTTTGTTAAATTTTCGCCCTTTAAAATTTGATCGGTTGCGCCGAATTCATATCCTAAGGGGCCGTTTAAAAGCAAGGTTTTATCTGCTGCCGCAAGCGCATGATCGGGATGATGCGAGGTAAAAATCACGCAGGTTTTTTGCTCACTATTTAGCCTTTTGATTAGGCTTAAAACGGCATTTTGATGAAAGACGTCGAGGTATGACGTAGGCTCGTCCATGACGAGAATTTTAGGCTGTAGTACTAGCGAGCGAGCTATAAGCGATAGCTGCATCATGCCGCCGCTTAGCTCGTCTACGTTTAAATTTAAATACTCACTAACGCCCGCTATGCTTGCGGCTTCCTCAGCCATCGCCCTATCCTCAGCGCTCGGCCTTGAAAACATACCGACGTTTGCGTTTACGCCCATTAAAATCAGATCTTTTACCTTAAAGCTAAAAGCGATATTTTCGCTTTGGGGCACGTACCCTACGAGTTTGGCGCGTTCTTTACCGCTAAGAGAGCCATGATCGCGACCATCAATCAAAATTTGACCGCTTTTTGCTCTTAGAAGTCCTAAAATAATCTTTAAAAACGTAGATTTGCCTATGCCGTTTGGGCCCAAAATCGCAAGCGTTTCGCCGCTTTTTAAATCAAGGCTCAAATTTTGCAAAATTTGCTTACGGTCGTATGAAAAGCTTAAATTTTCTACGCTTAAGACCATCTTTTGCCCTTTTTAACAATGATGATGCCGATCATAGGAGCGCCTATAAGCGCGGTTAGGATACTTAGCGGAATTTCAGCCGAGCTCACGCTTCTAGCCGCAACGTCGGTTAACATCAAAAATATCCCGCCTAAAATCGCAGAAATCGGAACTAGCTGCGAGTTATCTGAGCCGTAAATCAGCCTAGTAACATGCGGCATCAAAAGCCCGATCCAGCCGATGATACCGGCGATAGCTACGCTTGCGGCCGTTATCAGAGTAGCAAGCACGATAAAGATAAAGCCCAAAAATTTACTCTCGCCTAAAATGCTTGCATGTTCGCCGCCTAGGGATAAAATATTTAGCTTCCAGCCCATTAGGCTCAAAAGCACGAGTCCGCTAACGCAAACGGGAGCAAGCGCCACTACGTCGCTCCAAGAGATGGCGCTTAGGCTTCCCATTAGCCAATATACAATGCTAGGTAGCTTTTCTTGCGTGTCGGCGACGTATTTGACGACGGAGATTAGCGCCTCGAATATCGCGCCCGTGATGATACCGGCAAGTACCAGCATGAGCTTTGAGTTTTTGTTTGCCAAAACGCCTAGGGTGTAAGCTATCATAACGGCTAAAAAACCGAAAACGAAAGCGCCTATTTGCGTGGCTACGGGACTGCCGAAGGCTAAAATGCAAACCACTGCGCCAAATCCAGCCCCACTGCCGACGCCCAGGATATTTGGGCTTACCAAAGGATTTGCAAACATCGCTTGAAATATCACGCCCGCCGCGCTAAGGCTAGCGCCTATCAAAAACGCCGCTATCAGCCTAGGCAAGCGCAGGTCAAATATCAAAGCGTAAAGCGTCTCTTTGTCGTTTTGATAATAATCCATAAGCCCATCAATAGAAATCCTACCCGCAAGCAACGAAAAAATAACCGCAAAGACTAGCAAAAGCGATAAAAATAGATACTTTTTCATTATCTAAAAAGCTCGTAAAATTTACTCTCGCCGTTTAGGTCGAATCGTAAAATTTGAGCTATCTCATCGCCGCTTAGATCGTAGTCGTAGAGGAGCTTGTAGCTCTTTTTCATCTCGTCTTTTAAATTTATATGCGCCTGCCCCGAAAACAGCACGCTAAACCACGCCCAGCCCAGGTGCGATTCGCCCGTAGGCGGCTCCCACATATCTCCCCCCAGAGGCATTTTATAGACAGCTTTTTGCTTGACGGCCTTTACGTTTTTTAAAATTTTGTCGTTAAAAAAGTCCTGCGGCGTAAGCTCGTCGAAGTTGCTAAACAAGATAACGTCCGGATTTTGCGCGAGAATTTCTTCTTTATTTAAAATTCTAAATCCCCCGAAATTCGCCGCGTTTGCTCCGCCGCTTAGCTTTATCTCGTAGTCAAAATACGTCCCGCCGCCAGCTGCCTCGTAGCTTTTA
>NZ_CAJPMA010000015.1 GCF_905371695.1 uncultured Campylobacter sp.
TATTTTAAGGTACGGCCAAAGTATTAAATAAAATAAAAAATATATCAAAAATAAAAATGAAACTCCGATAACCCCGTAATAATATATATTGCCTATAAAAAACGGCTCGTCATTAAACCAATGTTTTTTCCCGTCTCTTACGGACGTCATAAAGATTTCGATACCTTTTTCATCCGATTTGTCGGCTAAAAATTTATCGTATAAATGCTCGCTATGTCCAAGCCCCCATATCCACCTATTACTTTCAAAAAGCAAAGGCAATCTTTCTTTTAATATCAAATCCCTTCCGGAACTATGCAACCCTTGCGATAATTTAGAATTTGCGATAGATGAGGTAAAAAATAATATCCCTATACTTAAAAAGCAAAGCGCACCAACAGTAAATAACTTTTTAAAATTTTCCTTTAAAAATTCTCTATGTTTACTAAAAATTAAAAGCATAAATAACAAAACAAAAGCAACAAACACGCTAAGCCAACTACCTCTAGCTCCGCCTAATATATCCATATCAATAGCAATACAACAAAAAATAGTCATAAAAATTTTTACAGCATTGCTTTTAAAAAAAATTAAACCCAACAAGGCAAACACGATAAACCTGTCTACAAATAATGAATATCCCCTATGTACTATTCTTCCGGCCTCCGGATCCGCACTTGAAATTTTGTTTAAGTTTTCAAAAATCGGCAATGCATAGTAAAAGGTAACAAAAATAAATGCCGCCAATATGGCATAAAAAAGGATTTTTTGTTGTCTTTCTTTGCCGTTTGAACAAACAAGCACTACAAATAAAAATGCAATTCCTCTTCCAAATTCGCTAAAAGCTTTTTTTGCGGAACCAAAAGAATCGTCATATGGAAAACAAGATATCAAAAATGCATAAGCAACAAATAAAGCTAAGAATATTAGACTCATTTTAGCATGGCTAAAATTTAATTTAATTCTTTGCAATATTTCACCTTTACGCAAGAATAACATTGTAAAAGCTAGCAAAACAGCAGTATAGAGCGATATATTTTTTACAGCAGTAAAGCTTACGTGATGCTCGCAAACTATAAATAAAAAGAGAAGATATATTATTAAATTTTGACAAAAATCAAACGCCTTTTGCTTGGTCATACATTCTCCATTTTATTAAGTACGCGATTATAACAATATTTAATTAAAAATCATGTAAAATAGCCTATTTGATTAAATCAAAGGATTTATTTTTGATATATTTTTTATTTTATTTAATACTTTGGCCGTACCTTAAAATAACAACCTGTTTTAAAAAAGCATCCGATAAAACTTTACTCATACAAACCGCTAAAATCGGCGACTACGCAAACTCGGCCGTGATCTTTGAAAAGCTTGGCAAATTTGACGTGCTCATAGACGAGATAAATCTAGCCTTCGCAAAACACGACAGCCGAATAGAAAAAATATTTACGATAAATGACGTAAAGCGTAAAAAAACCTCAAAAATAGGACTTGCGCTCGAGCTTTTTTCGCGCAACTACGAGAGCGTCTACGTGCTGATGCCAAACGGCCTAAATCTCTTTTTAGCGCGCTGCACGCTAGCTAAAAATATCGTCGCCGTGCATCACTACGCGGTATCTAGCGACTTTGCCTTGCTGGCGCTCGGCATGAAAAAAGTGCCGCACACTCTGCAAGACCTAACGCTGCTAACCTACCTAAAAACGCTCGGCATTAGCGAACTAAAATATGAAAAATGCTTGCAAAAACCGCTCTTTATCCCGCAAGAAAACTTCGTAAAAAGCGGCAAATTTAAGATCGGCGTGAGCCTAAGCGCGGGCAACAAAATGAAAACTCCGCCAAAACGTACTTGGGAAAAAATCTTTGAAATTTTTGCTAAATTTGACTGTGAGGTTTATATTTTCGGCGTCGGCGAGGAGGCTGCGCTGCTACGAAACCTGCTCGCGGAAAATGCGGATGAAAAACGGGCGAAGAATTTAAGCGAGCGGGGAATTTGCGCGGATTTGGCCGGTAGCGATACGAGCGAAATTTACGGCGGTCTTGAAAATGCAAACGACAGGCAATCAAAAGCTCAAATTTGCAGCGAAAATGGCACTAGCGACGAGTTAAATTTTAGCTCGAAAATTTGCGATACTTACGTGAAAAGATTTGGCGAAAACGAGCTAAAAATCATCTCCTTAATCGATAAAATCAAGCTTGAGGAGTTGCCGTTTTATCTCTCGCAGATGCAGCTTTACGCGAGCTCGGACACTGGCAACTACTACGTCGCAGACAGCGTGCGCACGGCCACGATCTGCCTAATGGGGCCTTGTTTTGCCAGCGAGCAAAGGGGCGTCGCCGACTCGCTCGTGATAAACTCGCATTTACCGCCCGTTAGCTCCGTGTTTAAAACCGTGCGGGATATCGACGCTAGCGCGTTTTTCGAGCTTAGCGAACAAAACCTAGCAGACATCGAGGCCTTCGTCAAAGTTCGCTATATATCCTATCTATCCCGCGAAGATAATTTTCTATGCTAAAGGCCTTTATAACGGCATCGTCGGGGCTTTTTGAGGCTGGCCTACGCAAGCTCTCAAAACAAGCCAAGAGCGCGTCCGAGCTTCTTTGAACTATAAAAAAATCTTGCTTTTTCGAGGAGATTTCATAAATCTCCCTTATGACGGCGATATCAGAGTACACCACGCCAAGCCCGCAGCCAAGCGCCTCGATGACGACTCTGGGCAGCCCCTCGTCGCTGGAAAATCCAAGCACGTAGTCGCACGCGGCGTAAATCTCGTCCATCTTGGAAACAAAGCCCAGATACTCGGCCTTACCCGATTTTATCAGCGCGTCAAATTTGCCTTTCGCGCCCGCTTTTAGCTTGCCCGCGCCCGCGAAATATACCTTTATATCGCTTCTTTTTAGTCCCGCAAGCGCGTCAAAAACCAGCTCGTGACCTTTAAGCGTCAAGAAATTTGCGGGCATTACGATATTTATTTTTTCGGCGTCAAATCTGGCTTTTATGGCGGCGCTTTTATCGTCGCCGCTATCTTTTAAATTTGCCTGCGAGGAGCTCAAATTTTCGCTCGCTTCAGACTTTTCCCGCCTTAAAACAGGCGCCTTAACGGGATTATAAACCACGTTTTTAGGCATTTTTATCTGCGCGGCGTAAAATTCGTAAGTAGCGTTTGAAACGCAAACGGGCCTGAATTTTAGCCGCTTTAAAATTTCAAGCTTAAAGGGCTCGACGGCCGAGTTTTTGCGCAGATGCTGCACTACCGCGATATTTAGGGCGTTTGCGGCGGCGATGTAGGCGAGATTGGTTGAAAAGTGATTATTTAGATGAAGGATGTCGGGGCGCGCCTGCCGCAGCAGGCAAAGCGCGTAGTCGTAGTCTTTTTTGTAGAGGTATTTTGCTAAAATTTGACCGCCCAGCGCGCGTAAAAGCTCTTTTTTTAGCTTTGAGGGCTGCTTTTTTAGCTCAAAATTTATAAATTTAGCCCCGGCTTCTTCGATGATTTGCGAGATTTTGCGTCCGCCAGCCTCGTAATCGGTCTCAAAAAACGCGCAAAGCTCGTATTTTTGCCGCGCGGCAAGCCCTCGCAAAAGATACAAAAAACTCTTCGTCCCGCCGCCGTATTCGCACCCCGTATCGACGAACAAAATCTTTTTCAAATCATTTCCTTTAGCATCTCCCAGACCTCGTGCGCCCCTATTTGCAGCATGCACTCCTGAAATTTGCAGTTTTTACCGATGCAAGGCGAACAGGTGCGCGGCTTTTTGATAAATTTATGGATATTTTCGTCAAAATCCGGATTTGAGTTCACGGGCGAAGCGACGGCAAAAAGCCCGATCGTAGGCGTTTTTAGCGCGGCTGCGACGTGCAGCGGGCCGGTATCGGGCGTGACAAGCACGTCAAGCCTAGCTATCAGCGCGGCAGCCTCTCGCAGACTAAATTTACCCGCCGCATCTATCACGCGCGCGCTTCTTAACTCCTCGTCTAACTGCGCGGTCATCGCTCGCTCGGCGGGGCTGCCCGTTAGCACGATGACGGCGTCCGTGCGCTCCAAAATAATTCCCGCCAGCTCCCGCCAACGCTGCCAAAACCACTGCCTGGAAACCGTGCTAGCCCCCATCTGAAAGCCGATAAATTTGCGTTTGCCGTCTTTTTTTAGCATTTCATCGACGCGGGCGAAATCCTCATCGCGCAGATACAAATTTAGCCTCGTGTCGCGACTTTTGATGCCTACGAATTTAAGCTGCTCGAGGCGGTTTAGCACTACGTACCTCTCATCTCCGTAAGGCTCAGGCACGTTTGAGTGAAACGCGTTAAATTTATTGCCCGAGTTTGGTAGCTTAAAAACGTATTTCGCACCGCTTAAAACGGCTAGCGGCGTAGCCTGCGGCTCGTTTGAGTGCAGAATAAAAACTACGTCCGGTTTTATCTTTTTTAGTTGCGACAAGGCGCGCAAAAAGCCGCCTTTTTTGCCGTCGTAAAGTAAAATTTCGTCAACATTCGGATCTGTTTTAAAAAGCGGCGCGGTAGATGGATTTAGCAGGGCGACGGTGCGTACGTGCGGGAAATTTTGCCGAAAAACGCGAAAAACGGGCGTGTTAAAAATCGTGTCGCCAAGCGCGGTGTTACTAAAAAAACAGACCGTTTGTACGGGCTGCGTAACCAGCTGCGTTTTGCGCACGCTTTTAAATCGCAAAATGAGCCGCGCCGCGCTCTCAAAGAGCCTCATACATCGCTTCCGTCTGCGCGACCATCGTCTCTATCGAGAAGTTTCGCACGATAAATTCCCTCGCGTTCGCGCTAAATTTCGCCCGAAGCGCCGCGTCTTCTATCAGCGTTTTTAGAGCCGCTTTGAGCGATTCTTTGTCGCCGTTTTTAAACAAAAGTCCAGTTTCGCCGCTATTTATCGCCTCGCCGATACCGCCCGCGTCGCTACCGATGCAAGGCACTCCGCACGACTGCGCTTCAAGCAGAGCAGTGCCCAGCGCCTCCATCTTTGAAGGTAGCACAAAAACATCAAAACTACCCAAAAACTCGCTCACGTCGGTGCGCGAGCCTAGCATATAGATGTTTGGCGTTTTTATTTTTTTTAGATTTTCCTCCTGCGGACCGTCGCCAACCACGACCAGAGCGGTATTTGGCAGATTTAGCTCGCTAAAAGCTTCAAATAAGAGCTGGTGATTTTTCGCTGCGCGCAAGACCGCTACGATACCGACTACGACGCAGTCCGAGCTCAAATTTAGCTCAGCTTTTATATCTTTTTTAAATTTTGGATTAAACCTTGCCGTATCCACGCCGGTATAGATAACGTCTATCAAATTTTCCCGCACGCCCTGCGAGATTAGCTGGGTTTTTACGGCATTTGAGACGGCTACGATTTTGTCGTTTACGTTGTAGCTAAATGCCGATCTGATCGGCGTTTGCAGGTGTCTGGTGCGCACGACCTTCGCGCCCGTTAGCTTTGCTACGATCGCGCCGATGTTGCCGTCCTTGCCCGAGTGCGTTGCGATGATCGAGATGCCTTTTTCGCGCACGAAACGGCAAATTTTAAAAATTTCAAAAATATTATAGACCTTGCTTAGGTTAAATTCCGCAAACTCGCAATCAATGGGCTTTTCAAAGCTTTTTGAGCCCGGATTTAGCGCGTAAAATACCTTAAATCTATCCTTATTTAGTCCGTTTATGACGCGCTGCGTGCGGTGCTCCTGACCGCCGAAGCCTAGCGAGCTTTCAAGCTCTAGGATGTTGATTTTGTCCGTTTTTTTCATATATTTTTGACCGCCTCGTAGATTTCCTCGTCCGCTACGTCTTGCGCCCTTTTACTCGCGCTTTGCAGCACGGTACACTTCGCACCGCCGTAAATGGGAGCCCAGCGAGCGGCGTCCGTTTTGCCAAGCACCAGCACCGTTTTTACGCCAAGCGCAGGAGCTAGGTGCGCTACGCCGCCGTCAAGCGTGAGGACAAATTTAGCCGCCCGGATGTAGCCTGCAAGTTCATCTAGGCTCGCAGTCGCAGCAAATTCCACGCGCGCTTCTTGCGCTACTTTTTCGCCCAGTTTCGCATCCTCGGCGCTAACGGCGACGCGTGCAAAATTTTGCTTTAAAAATCCCAAAATCCGTAAAATTTTAGCCTCGTCCATACGGTTTTGCTCCACCCTCGAAGAGACGTGAAAAAATACGAAATCCTTAAATTTCTCGCTTTTAAAACTCGGTACGTAAAGCGTCTTTTCCCCGTCAAATTTCGCCCCCAAAGGTGCCGCTAGCTCATAGCAAAGCAGCACCTCGTGAGGCGGCGGATTAAAGCTTAGCTTATGCGTTATTAGTGGCCCGCCCTCGTTTTGCTTTGCCGCTCCTACGGTCGTTTTAGCTGCGGCTGCTCTGGCAAATATCGCGGCAGAGGGCGAATAAGCGCTTCTAAAAATCACCGTAGCATCGTATTTTTCGCGGCGAATTTGAAGCAAAATTTTGCATTTCCCCCAAAACGCCCGCACCTTTGCCGCCGCTCCTTTTACGTGCTTTGGTTTAGTGTAGATATATATTTTATTTAAAAATGGATTGCCGCGAACGACGCATGCGTTTAGGCTGTTTACTACGATGTCTATCTGCGCGCGCAGATGAGCTTTTCGCAGCGCTTCAATCGCCGGCGTCGTGCAGATGAGATCGCCGATGTTATCGTTTCTAACGAGCAAAATTTTCACGATTTTCCTTTTTTGCGCGATTATACCTATTTTACGCTTATACTTATTTACGCCCTCATCTCTCGCGCCGGACATAACCTAAAATTCATCAAAAAACTTATAAAATAGCGCTAAATTTTAAAAGGCGAACATGAAGAAAATAGTATTTTTAAGGCTCGATCCGGGCGCTATCGGCGGGGCGCAGAGATATCTCTCGCGGCTCGTTAAGGCTCTAAAAGACTCGGGCGTTGCGTGCGAGACGCGCGGATTTAACGGCAGCAAAAAACTAAGCTCGTGGATCAAAGCCCTGCTTTTTAACTCGCAAGCAAGGCGGCAAAAGGGCGCGGACGAGATTTATTTTAGTTTAGAGCGCATCACCTGCGCCGACATCTACCGCGCGGGCGACGGCGTACACAAAGTCTATATGAAAACCAAGCCGTTTTGGTTTGTAAACCCCCTAAATTTCGTCATTCCCTACCTTGAAAAGCGCACTTTTAAAAACGCAAAAAAAATCATCGCCAACTCAAATTTTATAAAACGTCAAATTTGCGAGACATACGCCATCGCCCCTGAAAAGATCGCAGTCGTCTATAACGGCGTAAATTTGCCTACGCGCGTGCAAAAAGGCGCGGCAAAGCTCGCTCTTTGCGAGGAATTCGGGCTTGATTTTAACCTACCGACGCTGCTGTTTGTGGGAAGCGGCTTCAAACGCAAGGGCGCGAGCGAGTTTTTACGCATCGCGGCTCGCCTAAAAACCCGCGTAAACTGCCTGATCGTGGGCCGCGACAAAAACGCCGCCCGCTACAAAAATCTAGCCAAGAAACTAGGCCTAAACGCCGTATTTACGGGTGCGCAAAAAAGTACGGCGAGATTTTACGAAGGCAGCGAGCTGTTTTTGTTTCCGACGGCGTACGAGCCGTTTTCAAACGTCGTTTTGGAGGCGCTTAGCTACGGCTGCGTCGCCATCACGACCGCTCAAAACGGCGCGGCAGAGATATTGCCCGAGGAGTTTGTGATGAGCTCGCCGCAAGACTACGACATCTGCTCTCTGATCGACGAGATCCTAAACGACGACGAGCGGCTAGCAACGCTGCAAGAGCGAAATTTGGCGCTTGCTAGCGAGTTTAGCATCGAAAAAAACGCGAACGCGACGATGGAGATAGTGCGTGCGAATCTTGATTGAGCTGCCGACCTGGCTGGGCGACGCCGTGATGGCAAGCGCGGCGGTAGAAAATATCGCGCTAAATTTTCCGCGGGCGGAATTCACTTTCCTAGGCTCGCCGGCTTCATGTGCGCTTTTTGAACCTCATCCAAACACACGGCGCGTCATCGTAGACGAGAGCAAAAAGAGCAAAAGCCGCTTCTTTTATCTAGCTAAAACCGCGCTAAATTCCGGTAAATTCGACGCGGCGATAAGTTTTAGAAGCTCTCTTGCGAGCTCGGTTTTGCTATTTTTTACGCGAGCAAAGCGTAAATTTCAATTTAAAAAAACCAAAGCCGAGCTTCATCAGGTATTAAAATACCTAAATTTCGCAGAGAAGGCGCTAAATTTAAAGCCGCTTACGAACGAGCAAAAGCTATATTTTGCCCCGCGAAATTTCGACGGCAAAATTTTAGCCCTAAATCCGGGCGCTAGCTACGGAAGCGCCAAACGCTGGTATCCTGCCTACTTCGCGCAGGTGGCGCTGCATTTTAAAGATAAATTTAAGATTATGATTTTCGGCGGTGCTGGCGAGAGAGAAATTTGTGATGAGATCGAGCAAATTTTAAGCCAAAACGGCGTAGAGTACCTAAATCTAGCGGGTAAAACGAGCGTGCGGGAGCTTTGCGAGATGATCGGCGGCATCGCGCGTAGCGGCGGGATATTCGTCACGAACGACAGCGGCCCGATGCATATCGCCGCAGCCTACAAAGCGCTCACCGTGGCGCTATTCGGGCCTACGAAATTTAGCGAA
This sequence comes from uncultured Campylobacter sp., assembly GCF_905371695.1. GTDB lineage: Bacteria > Campylobacterota > Campylobacteria > Campylobacterales > Campylobacteraceae > Campylobacter_A. The sequence continues at coordinate 8,603 of NZ_CAJPMA010000015.1, forward strand.
ACTTGCCCTTGGCAAAATCCCAACGCGCATTTACTGCATTTAAATTTAAAATGTATGCCGTGCATGAAGCGCGTCTGCCCGCTAGGTACGCACGAATGTATGAAAGGCTTAACCCCGGAAATCGTCTGCGATAAGATAGATGAGATAGTAAAAGTCGGCTAGATGCCGACTTTTTTTAGAATTTAGAATTTATAAGATACGTTTACTTTGAAATTTCTGCCCGCTTCCCAGTCGATAGCATTGTTGTCTCCCGTGTATTGCGCCGTTCTTTGAGAATGGGATGCATAGGTACGGTTAAACATATTATAAAGCCCCGCGTTAAGCTCTAATCCCTTAAACCTTCCGCCACTAGGCGCATAGGTAACGTAAACGTCGTTTACGGCGTAGCTAGGCATTTTTACGTTATCGTCGCTACCTGCGGAAGCCGTGTTGCGAGATTTAAAAAATAGCAAGTTGTATCCGAGTAATAAATCTGCGCGAGGTACGCTGTATTCAGCGTTAAAGGTATATTTATCGCCCTGGTCGCGGTAGCCGATTACGTTTGAGGTTAGATATCCTCTCGTACTTCTAACGCGGTCTTTATAGCTTACTTTTTGGTGCGTATAACCTGCCGTTAGCCCTAGCTCGGCTAAATTTAACCTAGCGAAAAGTTCGACGCCGTCGATCTTAGCACCGCCGGTATTTACTCTACATAGTGTATTAGGAAGCCCCGACGGACAACCGACGATACCGCTTGCGGCGTTATTATCGAGTATTAAATTTTTATATTTGGTATTAAAGTATTTGGCTACCAAATTTACCGACGAGCTTTCGCCCAGCTCGCCCTTATACCTTCCGCCTATCTCGTACGCGTCGCCCGTAGTAGCTTTTAGGCCGTCGTTTACCGCCCAGTTATACGCCCTTCCCCTACTTGCGCCAGCAGCCATCATACTTTCCATGACGTCAGGACCTCTAAATACTTTCGCATAGCTTGCAAATACGCCAAAACCCTTGCCGATCTCGTAATCAAGCGCGAGAGCGGGGCTAACTTCGTTAAATTTATACTTATAGCTAGATAGGTTACGCGCTCTGCCTTTGTAGGTTTTTAGCTCGTGGCGCTCGTATCTAACGCCGGGAGTTACCGTTAGATCGCCGTATTTTATAGCATCTTCTAAATAAAGCGAGTAATTATTTACCTTTTCGGGCGTTAAGTTTCCCGGTTTTACGTAGTTTTGCGAAGTATAATAATCAAATCCGTATCTTAGCGTATGCGCGAAATCTCCCATATTAACCTTAGTTTTTGCGCCTATTTTAGCACCCTTAGTCTCTACGCCCCATTTTGCACCGTTAGACGTCGAGCCGATGCGCTGGTGCTTGGTATGATAGCCAGTAACGTCAAGCTCTAATAAATCGCCAGGTTTATAGGTATATTTTATCGTATGCGTATCGCGCTCGTATTTGCGGTTATCGAGCTGCCCGTCTAGCCAAGAGCCGAATTCCGCCCTCATAGGATACAAGCCTTTATACTGCATATGCTCTTTTGAGAAGGAAATTTTATGCGCGTCTAGGAAGCTATAACCGACTTTAAACAGGTAATTTATATCGTTGCCGTCGCCACCCGTTTTCTTACCGTTGCCCGCCTCGCTAAATCCGTATCCGTAATGCTTAAACGCGGCCAATAAATCAAGGCTCTCAAACGCGCGTCCGTATAGCATCGCGCTTTGGGAAAAGCCCTCGTTATTGCTCGTATAGCCGGCCTTTATCTTTGCGCCGATATCCTGTCCTTCTTCGAGAAGATCGCTAGCGTCAACGGTTTTAAAAGCGACCGAGCCGCCCAAAGCTCCCGAGCCGTTTACCACGGAATGAGCGCCTGCCTCAACTTCGACCGCTTTTATTAAATCCGGATCTATTAGTAAGTCGGCGTTATGGTGAAACGTATTGCCGTTTTGCTTCGCGCCGTCTATGGTTATATTTAAGCCGCGGTCGCTCACGCCTCTCATGTAAATTTTTTGGTTCATACCGTTAGTACCGCCTACGTAGACGCCCGGAATATCGCGTAAAATATCTTTTACTTGATTGGCGTTTCTGGTAGATATTTTAGCTTCGCCTACTTTATTATAGCCACCGCTGGTAGAGGTAACCTCTATCGTATCAAGCACAGCGTCATCCGCCGCGAAAACCGCAGCGCTGCCGGTAAGGGCCAACGCTGTAACTAAGGAAATTTTGCTAAATTTAAAGCGAAATTTCATTTTTACTCCTTATTTTAATATAAAAAATTTATGAATATTGTTTTCATAATTTGAGGCGGAATTATATGAAATAAAACTTAAACTATCATTTAATATAAATTTAAAACTTACCAAAATTTTAGCGATAATTTCAAAATTTGTTCGTTTTTGATAATTATTGACATTAGTTATCAATAATAGTATAATGCGCCGGAAATTTTACAAAATGAGGTAAAAATGGAATTTTTAAAGCACAACGTCGATTATGTAATAATCGGAATTTTGGGACTTATGAGCTTCTTCGTAGTCTGGTATACTATCGAGCGTATCATATTTTATTCGCGCGTAAATATCAAAAATTTTAGCACCCAAGAAGCCCTCGAAGAGTCCCTTACTCAAAATTTAACTACGCTTTATATTATCTATTCAAACGCCCCTTACGTCGGACTTTTAGGCACTGTCGCGGGCATTATGATTACGTTTTACGATATGGGTATGGCTGGCGGCATCGATACCAAGGCCATAATGGTCGGGCTCTCCCTCGCGCTTAAAGCTACCGCACTGGGACTTCTAGTCGCCATCCCTACGCTTATGCTTTACAACGCCTTTATGCGAAAAGTCGATATCTTAATAAATAGATACAAGGCGCAAAATGCGAATGCCTAAAAAAGAGGGGTTAAACGTAATCCCGCTAATAGACATTATGCTCGTTTTGCTAGCCATCGTGCTTAGCATTTCGACTTTCATTGCGCAAGGTAAAATCCCCATCGACCTGCCTAGCGCCGAGAGCGCGCAGCAAGATAACGAGGATAAGAAAAAAATTAGCGTCGTGATCGATAAAGACAATAATTTTTTCATCGACGATACGCAGATTAATCCCGACGAGCTAAAAACCAAGCTCAACGAGATCGACGCCAAAACGCTAGTGGAGCTACGAAGCGATAAAGACTCTAAATTCGATAGTTTCGTGCGCGTAATAGATATTTTAAAAGAAAAGGGGCATGAAAATTTTGCTATCCAAACCCTCGCAGAGTAACGACAGGCTGCCTGCGGTTAGCGGGTTTTTGATCTCCGCTTTGCTTCACGGCGGGATCGGCGCTTTTTTTATCGTAGCAAATCCGTTTGAGGTTATAAAACCCGCCGAAAATAAGGCTATTAAAATAAACCTAAACGCCTTTGAAGCGCCTAAAAATGAGGTTTCCTCAGCGCCCGAGATCGCGCCTGAGGTAATGATCCCCGAGCCTACTCCACCTGCTCCCGTGACGCCGCCTCCGCCGCCAGAACCTAAACCCGAGCCTAAGCCCAAGCCGGAGCCCAAGCCTGAACCTAAAAAGATAGAAAAGCCAAAACCAAAACCGGAGCCTAAAAAAGAGATAGTCCGCCCTACTCCGCCTCAGCCCGTAGAGCCCGCTCCCGTGGCGCCGCCTACGCCGCCGGCTCCTGCGGCTAATCCGCAAAATTTACCGCCTAACGGCGCGCAAAAAGCTGCGGCTCCCGCGACGCAAATCGGCGAGTTAAATTTAGCAAACTCCGCGGGCGACGAAAATTTCGCCAAGATCGTAGCGGCTATCAAAAAACATCAAAAATATCCGAAAAATGCGGCGAAAATGAGGCACCAAGGCGTCGTGGAAGTAAGATTTTTACTCAAACGAGACGGCTCGGTGTCGGACGTGAAAGTAATAAAAAGCTCGGGCTATTCCAGCCTAGACGAAGGCGCCTTACAAAACGTGGAGCGCGCCAGCAAGGATTTCCCGACGCTACAAAAAGACTATTACATCAGCATTCCAATTTCATTCAAGCTAATCTAAATTTACCCCGAAATTCGGGGTAACCTCAAAAAATTTTACGGGCTCGTAAATTTTCGTCCACGCATCACTCAAATTTACGCCGACGCTTTTTGCTTCCCCGTCACTCGCCCCGGTTTGGCAAAAATCTCGGCGCAAATGCCCAAAACGCCGAAATTTTACTCGTCTGCTTCGATGCTTTCGCCGTTTAACAGTTCGTCGTTAAATTTCTGCTCGTCGAAATTTTTACCCAAAAATTCGCAAATTTGCTTCAAATCCAGACGCGCCGTCTCAAAGCAGCTAGTAGCGCCGGGGCTCGGCGTCATGTTAAAGACGATACCGTCTTGCGTAGTTATGCGCCCTTCGCCCAGCTCCAAGCGCTTGGTTTGCTTATTAATCACCTGCGGGCGCACGCCGCCGAAATTTTTAGCGTAATAAACGTCGTCCTCGCGCAGGCTAGGTACGATTTTACGGGCGTCTTTGACGAACTCTTTTTTGTTTATCCAAGGGATCTCAAAGACGAAATTTCTCAGCACGTAATCTCTAATATCCTTATCTTTAAGTAAATTTGCGAAGATTTCGGCGATCGTTTTATCTAGTTTTAGGCATTCTAAAAACTCGAAAAAACTTGCGTTGCCGTGGTAGCGCTCTAATTTAGGCAGCACGAGCGCGGTGGGCCCAAAGCGCGTATTTCCGCCCGCCAAGATATCGGGATCGCCGTGTAGCGCGGCAAACGGCAGCTTGTCGTTTTGCACCATATAGACCTTACCATTTAAAAGACGCTTTTTGGTTAGATAAAAGCTGCCCGCGATAGGAAGCGTGCTAAGATGCAGTCCGTAGCCCATTTTTTGCGCTAAAAATAGCGAGTGGGCGCCCGCATCCACCGCGACGTAATCGGCGCTTATGCTTTGCTTATCGCTCGTTTTTAGATAAAACGTATCGCCCACTTTTTTAATGTCTAGCACGCGGCAATTTAGGCTCGTTTCGTAGCCTTCGCCTCCGATTTGCGCGGCGTTTTTTACCATCGAATTAGCCAGCGCGCCGAAATCCATCGTCGTATATTGCCCGTCTCTTACGCCCATAGCCGCGATCTCCTCGGGGCGCTCGCCTCCTCGCTCGTCAAAAACTACGCAAGGCTCGATGTTTTTTAAGTCTCTCTTTTCGTAAAGCTCCAAATACGGGTAAATTTCGCGAAATTTCTCAAATCTCGCGCGAATTTTAGCCGCTTCCGCTTCGCCAACGCCCAGCGCCATCTTTTGGTGCGCGAACATAAACTTACCCGCAAAGCCCTGTTTTAACGCGTAATTAACGGGCATTTTAGCCACCTTGCAAACTCTTTTAGCCTTTTCAAAAGTGTAATTCGTCTCGATATCGCCGCAGTGAACGGTCTGCGAGTTACAGGTGCCGTGCGAATTTAGGGTCGCCACGCCCTCATATTTTTCTAGCAGCGCTACGCGCTTAACGTCGCTAAATGCAGCCAGCGAGTAAAATAGCGCCGCGCCGCTTACGCCCGCGCCTACGATAACAACCTCAAAATGCTTTTGTTTCATCTTTGCCTCCGAAATTTGCGGGTATGATTACGAAAATTAGCTTAAAACGGGCGAAAAATCATGAAAATCGCCGCAAATTTTAAACGCGCTATGTAAAGCGGTTACGCGTGGCGGGCGGAAGCGCCTATGAGACGGAAATTAATTTGCGCTCTGATTTATAAAATTTTACGTGTTTTGAAGGGTTAAATTTTGCATGGTTGCACTCGGGCGGGTTTACCGAAGTTAACTACGCGTAAGACGGAGAATTTTAGGCCTTCGTCTTGCTTTATGCCTTTAAAGAAGCGGCCAAGAATTTTCAAAAATAAATTTCCAACTCCGCCAAACTACGAAGCAGCCGAAATTTATGCGCCCAAACTACTACGCCAAATCCTTTAAATCCGTCCCGTAAGCGTCCTTTAAACGCTTAACGTCTAGCTCGCGCGTCAAATTTACAAGACGAAATTTGACCGCCTCCCACCGCTCTTTGCCGCCATATTTAAAACGTCTAAAAACTGACGCGAAAAGCAAATTTTAAGAAACTAAATTTCACGCACTATTTTGATAATGATTTTATTTTATAGCTTTTAAAGCTAAATTTCGCTATAAATTTAACTTTAACTAAAACACAAAGGTAAATTTTGCGTTTTAGCGTCATTTTATTTATTTCGCTTCTTATTTTGAGCGTCGTTTCGCTCTTCGTGGGCGTGCTTGACATCGATCCGCAGGGGCTGTTTTCGGGCGATACTCGTCAGTTAGAGACCTTGCTCGTATCGCGACTGCCTCGCTTGCTAGCCATCATCTGTACGGGTGTGGGGCTTAGCGTCGCCGGGCTTATCATGCAGCAGCTGTGTCAGAACAAATTCGTCTCGCCGACGACTAGCGGGACAATAGCTTCGGCGCAGTTAGGTATCCTCATCGCGCTTTTATTTATGCCTAATTCCACCATTTACTCGCGCGCGTTTTTCGCGTTTGCAACGGCGATAGCGGGCACGTGGATATACGTCGCTTTTATTCAGACGATAAAATTTAAAGATACCGTAATGGTCGCACTTGTGGGCATAATGTTCGGCTACGTCATCGGCGGCGTAACGAATTTCATCGCGTTTAAATACGATATGGTGCAAACGCTATCCACGTGGCTAACGGGCAGTTTTGCGCTTGTGTTAAAGGGGCAGATACGAGCTAGTCTATCTCGTGCTGCCGCTTTGTGCGGTCGCCTTTATCTTCGCTAATTACTTCAACATCGTCGGCATGGGTAAGGACTTTTCCAAAAATTTAGGCGTGCCATATAACTTCGTGCTATTTTTCGGACTATCTATCGCCTCGATGCTGACGGCTTCGATCGTGGTTGTCGTCGGCACGATATCTTATATCGGGCTGATCGTGCCGAATTGAGTAACGATGTTTAAGGGCGATAGACTGCAAGGCACGCTGCTAGATACCGCGCTTTTCGGCGCGCTTTTCGTGCTTTGCTGCGATCTTATCGGGCGCATTCTCGTCGCGCCGTATGAGCTGCCTATCGAGCTTATCACGGGCGTGCTTGGCAGCGTGATATTTATCGGTCTGATGATATATCGCCTCAAAGCCCCGCGCCGTAAAATTTCCCTCGCGAATACCGCCTCTTGCTCTGCGGCTCCTGCTTGCGTAGGCGGCGCGAACGAAAGTAAGGAGCGAAAATGACGGCGAAAAGTGCGGCGACTAGGCCGAATTTTAAACTAAGATTGCTGATTTTAGCGGGCTTGGCGCTGGCTTTTTCGGCGGCGTTTTTGTTTTACGGGTTAAATTTTAAAATTTTCGACTACGCGATGAGCCTGCGACTGCCAAAGCTCGCCGCGATTTTGCTTACGGCTTATTGCATCGGGGCTGCGACGATGGTTTTTCAGACGATCATAAACAACACTATCGTTACGCCCTGCTTGCTGGGGATGAACTCGCTTTATTTGCTTATCCATACTTCGGTGGTGTTCTTTCTAGGCTCGACGAGCTTTTTTGCGGCAAACAAATACGCGAGTTTTTTTACCGATCTTGGCATTATGGCGAGCCTTGCGACGGTGCTTTACGGCTATCTTTTTAAAGTAACTAAATACAACGTGCTTTACGTGCTTTTGATGGGAACGGTGATGGCGACCCTTTTCCTCTCGATACAAAGCACGATGGTGAGGATGATGGATCCAAACGAATACGACGCTTTGCTAGCCAAGCTCGTAGCTAGCTTTAACAACGTAAATTCGGACATCTTGCTTATCGCGGCGGTATTCGTCGCGGCCTTGACGCTGTTTTATCGCAAGGAGATCGAGATTTTGGACGTGATCGCGCTAGGTAGGCAGCAGGCGATAAATTTAGGCGTGGATTACGACCGCGCCATCTCGCGATTGCTACTTGGCGTCGTGCTTTTCATTGCAGTGGCGACGGCGTTAGTGGGGCCCATATCGTTTCTGGGGCTTATCATCGCAAACGTCGCCAGACAGCTTTTTAAAACCTATCGCCATGTCTATCTTACGCTAGCTTCGGCGCTCGTGGGGATGATAGCGCTCGTTTGCGGGCAGTTCATCGTAGAGCGCATATTTACCCTAGCGATCCCCATATCGGTGTTCGTCAATATCGCCGGCGGGCTATATTTCCTATATCTACTACTAAAAGACTCAAGATGATAATCAAAAATTTAAGCAAATTTTACGGCGACGCTAAGGTTGTCGATAACGTGAGCTTTGAGATACCCCGAGGCAAGATCACTTCGCTGATCGGGCCAAACGGCGCAGGCAAATCGACCGTCATGCATATGATCTCGCGGCTAATCAAAAAAGACGGCGGCGAGGTCGAGTTTATGGGTAAAGACCTAACCAAGTGGAACAACAAAGAGCTAGCCAAACACCTAGCCATCCTCACGCAAAGCAACCAGCTAAATATGAAACTAACCGTTAGAGAGCTCGTAAATTTCGGGCGTTTTCCGTATAGCGGCAGCCGTTTAAACGACGAGGACGAGCGTATCGTGGATGATGCGATGGCAAAAATGGAGCTGAGGGAATTTTCCGAGCGGTATCTCGACGAGCTAAGCGGCGGGCAGAGGCAAAGGGCATTTATTGCGATGATTATTGCACAAGATACGGAGTTTGTGCTGCTTGATGAGCCGACGAATAACCTAGACATCTATCACTCGGTTTCGATGATGAAAAATATCAAATTTCTCTCGCACGAGCTAGGAAAAACGATAGTGGTCGTGCTGCACGAGCTAAATTTAGCCGCGTTTTACTCGGACTTCATCTGCGCGTTTAAAGGCGGGCGGATAGTGAAATTCGGCTCAGTGGACGAGGTAATGGCGCGGGAAAATTTAAAGGAAATTTACAACGTGGATTTTGAAATCCTGCGCATAAAAGACAAGCCGCTAAGCATTTGCTACGAATAAACCAAAGTTAAAGGAGAAAAGATGAAGAAGATTTTAGCCGCCGCTATACTCGGCCTAGCTTTCGCCGCGAACGCCGCGAATATCGAAATAGAAGGGCTAAACGCCAAAAAGAGCATGTCAAGGTATCCGTCCCGCTCGCGCCTAAACGCGTCGCCGTAGCTGATCTGGCCGCGCTCGATACGATAGACGCGCTGGGCTTTGGTTCTAGCGTCGCCGCGATCCCGAAGGCCCAAAAAATCGACTATCTGATGAAATATACGGATGATGCCAAGATCGTAAATATCGGCACCGCAAAGGAGCTGGATATGGAAAAGCTGGTGGAATCTCAGCCCGACGTGATCTTTATCGGAGCGCGTATGCAGGAGCGATACGACGAGCTTAGCAAGATCGCTCCGGTGGTGTATTTGGAAGTTGATTACGAAAAAGGCTCGTTTGAAAGTATAAAGAAAAATATCGCGACCATTGCTAAAATTTACGGCGTGGATCACAAAGCCGACGCCGCGATCAAGGGTTACGAGCAGAGGCTAGCCGCGATCAAGGCTAAGACCGCGGGCAAAAGCGCCGTGATCGGACTGGTAACTAGCTCGAGCCTGCACACTCTGGGCAACAACAAACGCTGCGCGCTCATCACCACGGATGCGGGCTTTCATAACCTCGCAAAAGACGTAGCCTCTATGCACGGCAACGAATCAAGCTTAGAGCTGCTAGTCAAGCTTGATCCAGAGTATATTTTCATCCTAGACCGCGACAGCGCGATCTCAAAGCCCGGCGCCAAGCTCGCCGAGCAGGTGATGGATAACGAGCTAGTCAAAAAGACCGCCGCATTTAAAAACGGCAAAATTTTCTACCTGACGCCTGCGCCGTGGTATCTGAGCGAAGGCGGCATAACTGCGACGGATATAATGCTAAGCGATATCGAAAAGGCTTTGAAATAAATTATCGGTTGGCGTCTGACGCGCGCCGACTAAATTTTAACCGCTGGCTTGCGCGGGCGGTTAAATTCGTTTATGCGCGAGGCATAAATTCGGCTTGTTTTGCTAAAACAACGAGAGAGTGAGGCGAATTTGCCGCTATTCTTGATTGGTTTTGCTTTGTTTGCGCTTGGTTTTGTGTGTCAAATTTGCTTTGGCCTGCTTCTTTGTGTCGCGAGCCGAATTTACTATGTTTGGATTCAATGTCGCGCGTAAAATTTAGCCCACATAAAATCGCGGTTGCGCAAGCTAAATTTAACGCAAAAATACGAGTTTTGTCGCCCTTTTTCAAAATTCAAATGCGCCCGATGCACCCGACATAGACGATTTTAGCACATATTTTACTTGCGAATTTGCATGATTGCGCTCAAAGAAGCCAGAGCATAAAACTCCCCCAAATTTCGTTAAAATATCGCCGTAAAGTTCCCCGTTTGTAAATTAAGCGTTATCCCCTACGGGCAAAATTTTGAGGCTTCGCAGGCTTAAAAAATTTGGTTAAAATTTTACCCAAACGCCCTTTTATACGAGTTTTCTATTAGCTCGCAGCATCCTAGTTCGCTCATCGCAGCTTGCGCGAAATTTGGATTTCGTAGCAGCTCTCTACCGTAAGCCACCGCGTCGCAAACGCCGCCTAGCAGTAGCGCCTCGCCCTCGGACGCCTTTGTTATGAGCCCGACCGCGATCACCGGGATGCCGACTGCCTGCTTTACGGCCTTGGCATAGTCCGCTTGATAAAGCGGAGTAAACGCCGGAGCGCTATCCGTGCGCTCAAAAAATCCGCCCGCCGAGACATGGATAAACGCTGCGCCCAAGAGCTCGAGCTCCTTTGCTAGCCGCACGCTATCTTCTAGGCTCCAGTCGCCCTTTACCCAGCTTTGCGCACTTATGCGCACGCCGACGGGGATTTGTACCGCGGCTTTTATTTCGGTTAAAATTTCTTTTAAAAATCTCGTGCGATTTTCGAAGCTCCCGCCGTATTCGTCGTCTCTCAGGTTGATCCCCGGCGATAGAAATTCGCTGATGAGATAACCGTGCGCGGCGTGGATCTCGATCGCGGCGTATCCTGCGCGCTGGGCTCTAACCGCGGCCTGGGCGAAAGCTTGCTTAACCAAGACGATGTCCTCTACGCTCATTTGTTTCGGCGTTTTGTAGCTCTCGCTAAATTTCAGAGCGCTAGGCGCGATCAACCCCTCGCACTCGCTTTTTCTACCGGCATGCGCGAGCTGGACGGCCATAGAGGCGCCGTATTTGACGCACTCTTTGACGAGTTTGGCATGCGCCTCTAGCTGCTCGTCGTTCCACAGCCCCAGATCGCGACTCGTGATCCTGCCTCTAGGCTCAACCGCCGTAGCCTCGACGATGATGAGCCCGACGCCTCCTAGCGCTCGTGCGGCGTAGTGCAGGCGGTGAAAGCACCTAGGTAGGCCGTTTTCGTTCTTGGCCTTATACATGCACATCGGCGGCATGACGACGCGGTTTTTGATCTCTAGATCGCCGATTTTTAGCGGCGAGAAAAGCAAGCTTTGCATAAAAAATACTTCAAAAATTATTTACGGTTATTTTAGGATATTTGTTTAAATTTATTAACTCGCGCGGCAAATTTTAGCGACCGCCTGCGAGCGGACGAGATTGTAAGGGCTAAAGCGTAAATCAACCATAAAGACGCGTGCGGTAACAGCCTATGTTAGCTTCCGCCAAATTTTAAATTTACTCGCCGCCGTTAAAAATAGAAGCAAAATACCCATCTATATTAACGTCATCTTTTTTCATATCTTGTAGTCTTAGCATTACGTCGGCATCTTGCCAAAATATCGGCGGCAGCGCAAACATCACCTTGCAAAAGCTAAAATTTCTCACATCCTCGTGCTATCCATCTCAGCGGTAAAGCTCGTAAAATTTAGATATATCGCCGTAAAGCGCCCAGTATAAAAACTGCGAGTAGCCAAGCTACGTATCTTCCCATTTGCCGCTATCTGGCGCATAGTAAAAGACGTTGCCCGCTTTGCCACCGAAAGCGCCGCCGTTTATCGCGAAAAATCCACCCAAAACATCGTCTGCCGCGAGCAAATAGCCAGGCATCTGCCCTGCTTTGCTAAAGCTCTTGCCAAGGTTAAAATCGTAAATTCCGCGCTTCATCCGCTCGCATCCAAAGCCAAGCACGCGTAGCCAATTGCTGTCTATCGCAATGCCGCTGCTCCCATGGGCGACCGAGTGGCTACTTGAAGTCCCAAAAGCTCGCTTTGCCGCTCTTCGACCAGCTCCCAGCCCGGCTCATTTGTATCCATGAGCCACTCTAAAGCTCTCATTACGAGTTCTTGCGATAAAATTTGATTAAATTTAAAAGAAGATTTTGGCGAGTAGCCTCGCCAAATTTATGTCAGTAGGTTATTTTGCGTCCCAGGCTAAAATCGTGTTACCCTCGGCGTCGGTAGCCACGTCGCCCATGCCCATGATGTTGTAGCCGCAGTCTACGTAGTGCACCTCGCCGGTCACGCCGCTAGCAAGGTCGCTGAGTAGATACATCGCGCTTTTGCCGACGTCTTGCGTCGTGACGTTGCGTTTTAGCGGGCTATTTACCTCGTTGTAGCGTAAAATCATCCTAAAATCGCCGATACCGCTTGCCGCAAGCGTTTTGATAGGGCCAGCGCTTATAGCGTTTACGCGGATACCGCGCGCGCCAAGATCGTGAGCGAGGTAACGCACGGAGCTTTCAAGCGCTGCTTTTGCGACGCCCATAACGTTATAGTGAGGCACGAATTTTGGTCCGCCAAGATATGTAAGAGTTAGCACCGAGCCGCCCTCTTTTAGTACCGGAAGTACTGCGCGCGTGAGGCTTAGCAGTGAATAAACGCTCGTGCCCATCGCGATGTCAAAGGCTTCTTTGCTCGTATTTACGAACTCGCCCTCTAGCGCTTCTTTTGGCGCATAGGCCACGGCATGCACGACGAAATCAATCTCGCCCAGATCCGCTTTGATACGATCCGCAAGACCGTCCAAGTGAGCTGGGTTGTTTACGTCAAGCTCATAGACGAATTTGCTCCCAAACTCCTCCGCGATCGGCTCTACGCGTTTTTTCAGCGCGTCGTTAAGGTAGGTAAACGCCATCTGCGCACCCTGCTCGTGACAAGCTTCGGCGATGCCGTAAGCGATAGATTTGGCGTTAGCGACGCCGACGATGAGGCCTTTTTTGCCTTTTAAAATCATTATTTCTCCTTTAAAATTTGCTTGGCTTTTAAGCGTCTTTGAATGAGTTTTGATTTTGCTCCCTGCGACAGGCTACATGCCTAGTCTTGGCCGCAAAATCTGCAACAACATTTAAATCCATCTTAAAATCCTTCGCAATTTGACTTAAAATTTTGCAATCCAAATTTAATAAAATGTCAAATTCTAAACATAAATCGACAAGCGGAAATATCGCTAGGCGGATTTAAATGTTTCGAAGTAAATTTCGTCCCGAGACTAGGCATGTAGCCTGTCGTAGGGCGAAATTTACAAAATCATTTAAAGACGTCAGCGAGATGACGCGCTAATAAGTTCCAAGAAACCAGAGGCGTCCCAGCTCGCCGTACCTACTAACACTCCATCACAGCTTGCAATTCCCGCTATCCCGCCGATATTTGCGACATTTACGCTGCCGCCGTAAAGCAGCGGCGCGCTCGTCTGCTCGCGGATGAAATTTAAAACTCCTTCAATCTGCTCCGCATTCGCGCTCTTGCCCATACCTATCGCCCACACGGGCTCGTAGGCAATCAGCAGCCGCTCGTAGCCAAGGTCGATATTTTTTAGCTGCTTAGCCAAAAACTCCTTCGTGTCGCCAGCTTCGTTTACGCTCAAATTTTCGCCGATGCAGTAGACGATCTGCCAGCCCGCCTTTACGGCAAAGTCGAATTTAGCTCGTAAAAGCTCCCCGCTCTCGCCTAGCTCGCGCCGTTCGGAGTGCCCGATCAGCACGCTTTTTACGCCAAACTCGTCCAGCATCGCCTTGCCGATCTCACCGGTGTGAGCGCCGCTTTCGCACGGGTAGAAATTTTGCGCGCCGAGTTTAAATTTATGAGCCGCAAGATCAAGCGCGCTAAACGGAGGAAATACCGTCACGTCGTCGTTTGCGCTTAAATTTGCGTCTAAAATTTCAGCGTATTTAGCAAAGCTTGCTCTCGTATGGTTGCACTTTAAATTTGCTAAAAACCTCACTCCGCAGCCTTTCTAAGCGGTTTTATGCCGGGTAGCTCTTTGCCCTCGATGAGCTCCAAGCTCGCGCCGCCTCCTGTGGAGATAAAGGTCATCTCATCAGCATCCCCTGCGCGCTCGACGACGTCGGCTGTATCGCCGCCGCCAACGACCGTAGTCGCGTGAGTGTCGATGATAGCGTGGCTCATTTTGATGCTGCCTTTGCTAAATTTATCCATCTCAAAAACGCCCATCGGCCCGTTCCACCAGATGGTTTGCGCGTCGGCGATAACCTCTTTAAAGAGCCTAATCGACGCAGGCCCGATATCTAGCCCCATCCAGCCGCTTGGAATTTCTTGCGCTGGGACGAATTTCACAGCGCTTTCAGCCGAAAAGGTCTGAGCCGCGACGACGTCGACAGGTAGGTAAATTTTAACGCCAAGCTCCCTGCCCTTGCGCAAAATTTCGCGCGCATCGCCCAAGAGATCTTCTTCAAGTAGCGAGTTTCCAATATTTTCACCCATTGATTTTAAAAATGTAAATGCCATGCCGCCGCCAATTATTAGCTTATCCACGCGCGGAAGCAGGTTGTGTAGGGCTTGCAGCTTGCCGCTTACCTTGCTGCCGCCCACGACCGCGACGAACGGACGCGCAGGATGCTTGATGAGATTTTGGGCGAAATTTATCTCTTTTTGCAGTAAAAATCCCGCCGCCTTATGCTTCTCGTCGTAAAATTTAGTGATCGCCTCGACCGAGCTGTGCGCCCTGTGGCAGACGCCAAACGCGTCATTGATGTAAAATTCGCCGTATTTAGCGAGCTCACCGGCTAGCGCCTCGTCGTTTTTGGTCTCGCCCTTTTCAAAGCGCAAATTTTCAAGAAGTAAAATTTCGCCAGGCTTCAATGCAGCGGCTTTAGCTTTGGCGTCCGCTCCGATGACGTCCTCGGCAAAAATCACGTCCCTATCAAGTAGCCTAGAAAGCCTCTTTGCCACGCCTCGTAGCGAAAATTTCTCCTCAAAGCCGTTTTTCGGTCGTCCTAGGTGGCTAGCCAAAACCACGCTGCAGCCGTTATCTAGGCAGTAGCGGATAGTTGGTATCGCCGAGCGGATACGGCGGTCGTCGGTGATGTTT
>NZ_CAJPMA010000016.1 GCF_905371695.1 uncultured Campylobacter sp.
ATTATACCCTCGCGCACGTCGGCGGCGTTGGGCAAGCCTAAATGCTCTTTGGGCGTCACGTAGCAAAGCATGCTCGCGCCGTAATACGCCGCCGTCGCTCCGCCTATCGCGGACGTAATATGGTCGTATCCCGCGCCTATATCGGTAGGCAGCGGCCCCAGCACGTAAAAAGGCGCGTTACGGCACCACTCTTGCTCTAACTTCATATTGCGCTCGATCTGGTTTAGCGGGACGTGCCCGGGCCCCTCGATCATAACTTGTACGTTTTTCTCCCACGCGCGCGTAGTAAGCTCGCCTAAAATTTTAAGCTCGCTAAGCTGCGCCTCGTCCGTAGCGTCGTATAGGCAACCGGGTCTCAGTCCGTCTCCCAGCGATAGCGCGACGTCGTAACGAGAGCAAATTTCTAGAATTTCGTCGAATGCTTCGTAAAACGGATTTTGCTTATGATAACGCATCATCCAACTAGCCGTAAGGCTCCCGCCGCGACTGACGATCCCCATTTTGCGCTTTGAGACGAGCGGCATAAATTCAAGCAAAAATCCAGCGTGTATAGTAAAATAGCTCACGCCTTGAATCGCCTGCTTTTCGATCGTTTTTAATATCGCGTCTATCGTTAAATTTTCGATATCTTTTACGTCGTGAACGATCTGATACATCGGCACGGTGCCTAGCGGCGCGCTACACTCGCGCAATATCGCTACGCGGATCGCGTCTAAATCGCCGCCGGTGCTTAAATCCATAACCGTATCCGCGCCGTATTTTAGGCAAATTTTTAACTTTTCAAGCTCGCCTTTAATATCGCTTACCAGGCTCGAATTTCCGATATTAGCGTTTATCTTAGTCTTTGCCGCGCGGCCGATAGCCATCGGCGCTAAATTTAGGTGATTTATATTCGCGGGGATTATCATCTTGCCCGCGGCGACCTCGTCCCGCACGGTCTCGGGAGACAATCCCTCTATCTGCGCTACGTACTCCATTTCAGGCGTTATTATACCGCCGCGCGCATAAAACATCTGCGTCGGCGTAGCATCGTTTCGTCTGGATTTTACCCACTCGCTTCTCATAAATTTCCCCGAAATTTTAAAATTCGGGCAATTTTACTGCAAATTTACTTCCTTTTGCCTTTAACGCGCGGCTTAAATTTAAGCGTAAAAGTAAAATACAAGCTTGCAAAATGTATAATTTCGTAACACTTAAAAAGGATAAATTTTGCTAGACGTTTCACTTATTATGCTCGGAGCAGGCGATTCTACGCGCTTTGGACTACCCGTAAAGAAGCAATGGCTGCGTATCGGCTCTGATCCGTTGTGGCTTGCTGCGACTAAAAATTTGAACGAATTTTACACATTTAAAGACGTTATCGTCGTAAGCAAAGAGTACGAGTACATGGCTCGTTTCGCGCCGCAGTTTAAATTCGCGCGCGGCGGCGATACGCGTCAAGATAGCCTAAAAAACGCGCTTTCGTTAGTTAATAGCGAGTTCGTACTAGTTAGCGATATCGCTCGCCCTTGCATTAGCCGCGAGCTTTTTAATAAAATAATAGACGCCTCGAAGCTAGCAGACTGCGTAGTCCCCGCGCTAAAAGTCGCCGATACCGCGTATTTAGGCGACGAACCGGCGGATAGAGATAAACTAAAATTAATCCAAACTCCGCAACTTTCCCGCACAGACCTACTTAAAAAAGCGCTGCAAACGAGCGAAATTTACACCGACGAAAGCTCCGCGATGAGGGCGGCCAAAGCTAGCGTATGGCACGTGCTAGGCGACGAGCGCGCGCATAAAATCACGAATTTTAGCGACCTTAAAAAGCTATCCTGTATCACGCCTCCTAGCGGCGAGCAGTTTACCGGTATCGGTTTTGACGTACATAAATTTAGCGAGCCTAAAACGGGAAGTTTCGTAACGCTTTGCGGCGAAAATATCCCGCACGAGCGCTCATTAATCGCGCATTCAGACGGCGACGTAAGCGCGCACGCCCTAACGGACGCGATTTTAGGCGCAGCGGGACTGGGGGATATAGGCGAGCATTTTCCGGACACCGACGCGAAATTTAAAGGCGCGAATTCGTTAGAGCTTTTAAGCGCGGCTTACGCGCTGGCGCAAAGCGTCGGTTTTGAACTAATAAACGCCGATATTTCCATTCTCGCGGAGCGTCCCAAAATTTCAAAATTTAAGCGAAAAATGGAAGCTAACGTCGCTCAAGCGCTAGGCGTCGGCGCTAGCCGAGTAAACGTAAAAGCTACGACCGCCGAGAGGCTGGGCTTCGTCGGGCGAGAAGAAGGTATCGCAGCGCTTGCTAGCGTAAATTTAAGATACTACGACTGGACTAAAAAATGAAAATTTTAATAGTAGAAAACGAAATTTACCTAGCGGGCTCGGTGGCTTCTAAGCTTTCTAGCCTAGGACACGAGTGCGAGATCGCAAAGAGCGCCAAAGAGGCGATGCGAGACGAAAATTTCGACGTAGTGCTGCTTTCTACGACGCTTCCCGGGCAAGATTTCTACCCAGTTATCGAGCGGCACAAAAGCTCGATTATCATCCTGCTAATCGCTTATATCAGCAACGATACGGTCTCAAAACCCATCGCCGCGGGTGCCGACGATTACGTACAAAAGCCGTTTATGTTTGAAGAGCTCGTGCGAAAGATTGATCATTTCGCCGAGCACGGCCGTCTAAAAAATTTACTGCAAAGCTACGAGAAATACGTGGACTGGACGCTACGAAATTTCAACGTCGAGGCGTTTGATCCTAAAAAAATCAAACTGCCGCTTTTAATTAGAACGCCTAAAATTTTATACGCAGATAAATTCGTCCGCCTTTTTATGAAAACGGCGCGAATTCCTTTCGAGCTGGCGCTTGACGCGAATTTTTCCAAAATGGAGAAAATTTTAGCGAGCTCGGCGTCCGAACGGTACGTTTACGTCCCGAATTTTCAGTTTCTAAAAGCGGACGAAAGGGATAAAATTTTAAGCCTAAGCGCCAAAAAAAAGCTAATAATCGCGACTACGGATATGAGTCAAACAGCGCCGTTTGAGACGCTTGACATACCCGGCGAGCAAGGCGCGTTTAGCGTGGACGAGATAATTACGATAGACGAATACATAAAATGCGTAATCGCAAACTATCAAGAACGTTTCCCAGATACAGAGCTAAGCAAGAAACTAGGCATCTCGCGAAAATCGCTTTGGGAAAAGAGAAAAAAATATGACATCGTTAAGAAAAAATAAAACCATCTCTATTAACGCTGAAGCCTACGGAACGTTGGAGCTTATAAAAAACGGCGTACTTTCTAAATTTAACGCCCTAATGGACGCCGAGGAAGCTAGGCAGGCGCATAAAAGCGGGTATTTTAACGGCGAGCCGATGCCCTATTCTTTCGTATTCGCGCCTTACGGCAAACTGAATCAAAAGGTAGTCGGCGAACTAAAAAACGGCGAGCGCGTAGAGCTTTTGTACGGGGATGCAAAGGTCGGGCATATCGACGTTAGAAGCGTCTTTAAATTTAGCGATGATTTAAAAGAGAAAAATATATTTTTAGCCAACGAACGCGCGAACGACGACGAGCTTAATTTGGGAGAACTAGCCGTTAGCGGCGAGTTTGAAATTTACGACGAGACGATAAAAAATACGAAGGCTAAGATTTCGGCGATTAAAAAAGAACAAAACGTAAGTCGCATTACGGCGCTGTTTCTGACCGCCGACCCGCTAAACCGCGCGCACGAGCGCGTGATTAGGATGACGATAGATAAGACCGACTTGGTCGTTATATTTCTAGTTCGCACCCTGCAAGAACCGCATATAGCTTACGATTTGCGGCTCAAAACGCTGGAATATTTCGTGCAAAACTACCTGCCGGCAAATCGCGCGGTAGTATTCGCGCTAAAAAATACGACGCTTTTCGGCTCTCATCAAAACCCGACTCTTGAATGTATCGCCGCCCGCAGACTAGGCGCCGATAAGCTCGTAATCGGACAAAATCACGGCGGGCTTGGGATGTTTTTCGACCATAACCGCGCCCATACGATACTAGACCGCTATCCCAACGAGCTAAAAATGGAGGTCATCGTACTGCCCGAATTAGTCTACTGCAACCGCTGCCGCACGCTAGTAAGCACTAAAACTTGCCCGCACGGCCAGCACCATCATATAAAATATCGTCCCGAGACGCTAAAATCGCTGTTATTTAACGGCATTATACCGCCCGCCATTTTAATGCGCCCCGATATTTCGGCATTTATTTTAAGCGAGCTTTTTCCGCAGAGATTTAGCGATATTCAAAAGCTCTGCGACGAGCTGTTTCCAAACTCGGGACTGCTTGAAAAACGTAGCGAGCGAGAATTTTACGAAGAACTGATGAAGCTTTATCAGACTTCGTCGATGACGTAAGGAAATTTATGCAAAAACTGTTTTTAACGTTTTTCGGCGCGGGTCTGCTACCCAAAGCGCCGGGTACCTGGGGCTCGGTAGCGGGCGCGGTAGTCGCGTGTGGTATACTATGGGCGTTTTCTAATACAACGTTATTTCTAGCTAGCATTTTGCTATTTTTAGCAAGCGTTAGCGTAATAGATAGCTACGAAGCAAAAACCGGCGTACACGACCACGGAAGTATCGTAATAGACGAGGTTGCCGGCGTTTGGCTGGCGATCGCTATCAGTGGAGACAGCGTAGCGCAAATTTTACTTTCGCTAGCATTTTTTAGAATTTTAGACATTAAAAAACCATCAATCATCGGGCGCGTCGATAGAAACGTAAAAGGCGGCCTCGGCGTTATGGCGGACGATATGATAGCGGGGTTTTTCGCGGGTCTTGCAAGCGCGATTTGCTACGGCGCGTATCTTAAATTCGCCTAGCGCGCAGCGAAAAGCGCGGGCGCGCAGCTAAAATTTAGGCGCGTTTTCGGCTATTTATCCCGTCTCTTTCGGCCTTGTCGATCTCGGATAAAAAGGCCGGATTTTTTTTCTTGCTCTCGCCGCTTAAAAATGCTACGATTTTAGCGTCTACGTTTTTATGAGCGCAAATTTTAGAGATAAAATTTAGGTACTCCTGCGCCTCTTGCGTTACCTTGCCGCCTTGCTTAGCGGGAATACTAAATTTTTCCACGAACGACTTTGAGAGCAAAAATAGCTCGTTTCTACCCATATCCTTATCTACCGCGAATCGCGCCAGATCCGCAAGCGTAATCTCTTTCGCCTGCGCGGCTTGTTTAACCGCCGGCGCTACTTTGATTTTTACGCTAGTATTATGTTTTAGCATAACTAAAATTAAAGCCGCGACGATTAGGATCAAAACCGCCGCAACGACGATTATTACGATATTTATTTGGTTCATAATTTAGCGCAGACGCTTCGCTTAAAATACGCCGCGACGCTAAGAGCCACCATAGCCGCTATGCCCGCGTATACGAAATCGGGTATCGGCAGCGGATCGCCCGCGGCGTATGAGTGCATGCCCGATAGGTAAAAATTTACCCCGAAATAGGTCATTATAATCGACCAATACGCGAAAAACGACGCGACGGCGAATGCGTATTGATTGTTTAGACGCGGAATAAATCTCATGTGAAGCACCGCGGCGTAAACCAGTATCGACACCAGCGCCCAAGTCTCCTTGCTGTCCCAGCCCCAGTAGCGCCCCCAGCTCTCGTTCGCCCAGACGCCGCCTAGGAAATTTCCCAGCGTCAGCAGGCTAAGCCCTAGTATCATCGCCATTTCGTTTATGCGCGTAGCTTCTAGTATATTGCGCGAAATTTCGGCGTTCGGTTTACGGACGTTTTGGATGCTTATTAGTAAAAGCGTAAATCCGCCCAGTAATGCGCAAAGCCCTAAAAATCCGTAACTTGCGGTAATTACCGAAACGTGAATAGTTAACCAATAACTTTGCAGCACCGGCGCGAGAGTCGTAATCTGCGGATCTATCCAGCTAAGATGCGCCACGAAAAGCGTAATGCCCGCAAGGATCGAGGTTAAAGCGATGGCGATCGCGCTTTGCTTAGAAAACACGATACCAGATAACCCCAGCGCCCACGCGATATACACCATCGACTCGTAGGAGTTGCTCCAAGGCGCGTGCTCGGCGATATACCAGCGAAGCGCGAGACCCGCGGTGTGCGCGATGAATGCTAGGATATTTACGATATACGCTACTTTTACGATTTTATCTATATTTAATCGCGGCGCCAGCATTTTTACGAATACGAACAGCAGTAGCACGACGCCCGCCAGCAGATAAACGGGCGTTAATCGCTCGAAAATTTGGATCTTGTTAAATAGCAGCTCGACCTCGACCCTATCGTCCGAGGGGATTACCGCGGCGCCGTATTTGCGTTGATAAGCCGCGATCTTATCTAGCGCGGCGTCCGCCCCGCCCCATTCGCCGCTTTTTACGGCGTCGTTTACGGCGGTAAAATAATTAGTCATCATCGAAACAACCTCTTTACCTTCGCCGGGCGTAAAATTCATCATAGCGCCGGTAGGCGAGTACCACGTATTAGACGGATCGTCTTGTTTAGGGAAAATTTTGAAAATTTCGCCGACGAAAATCATATAAAACACGTTTAGCCGCTCGTCGATTTTAATTACGTCCTTATCGAACGTCCCGCGAGAACCCGGGTGTTTGCGGTTGGCCTGCTCGGAGAATTTCGTAAGTTTGTATTCGCCGCCGCTTTCGCTAGTTTTAAAGAAATCGTCAAAAGTCGCGTATCTAGCGTCCTCGCTCACGCCTAGCTCTTTTTTAAGCTCCTTGCTAAATCCCAGCGCGATAATAGGCTCTCTGCGCCAAAATTCGGGCGTCGTCATCATCGACAGCACGACTTGGTTGGAATCTAAATTTTTAATACTATCTTTTCTATGAATTTTATTTAGTGCCTCCCTACTTAGCGTGTCGAAAGGCTTCATTCGGCCGTCGGGACTTTGCACTATTAGGCGCGCTAGCTTCTGCGCGTGAGCCTTACTAATAGGAGGTAAGAAGTCATCCGCTCTTACCTGCTGCGCGCCAAGCGCCAAAAATGCGGCGACGATTAACGCGGCGGTATTTTTGGTGCTTTGATTAATTAGGCTCGCTAGCTTCCTAAATCTGCTGGCTGGACTTATTATATTTAGCAAAAACCCGACGCCTAGCAGCAAATAGCCGATATAAGTAGGAATTTTGCCAGGATCGCGGTTAACCGAAAGCACCGTACCCTGCTCGTCTTGATCGTACGAGCTTTGAAAAAATCTATATCCGTCGTAGTCTAAAACGTGATTCATATAAATCCTATAATCAAAGTCGGGCGTCTGCCCGTCTTTTACGACCACTTCGCTAGCGTAGCTCATCGGTGAATTCGAACCCGGATAGCGTTTTAACTCGAAGTCTTTTAGATAAATGCTAAACGGCAGTTCCAGCTGCTGCGCGCCCCACGAAGCGAAAAAAGCCCTACCGTCTATCTTTTCGCGAGCGGGCTCGGCGATATCGTGGAATAGCGTTATTTCTTTGCTTTGCCCGTTATAATTTAGCCGCGCTATTAACGCGTCGAATTCTCCGTCTTTTGAGACTAACCGCCTTACCGCGCTTGCGGACGTAAACTGCGGGACGAAATTTACCCCGCCCGCCGTATAAAGATTCATTAAGGAAAATTCATGCGGCACGCCCGGAGATAGCGTAGTTTTCGAGCTATCGACCATAGAAATTTTAGTAATTTCCTCGCTGGAAGTAACGCTAAAATTTCCATCTTTTATCTCGAATAAAACGTATTTTTGCCCCTCTACCGGACTTGCGTTGAATAAAAAATTCAAATCGTCCGCGACCGCGCTCTCGCCCTCTAAAAGATATAATTGCTCTCTATCGGAGTCGTTTGAGAGCATTAGCTCGATTACGGGCTTACCGCCCTCTTCGTCTACGAATTTATAGGTAGCGTTCGGAATAAATTTCACGAATTTTAGCTCCGCTTTACCGCCCGCAAGGTCTAAATTTAAATCAAAGCCCTTTTGAACATTTTCTTTTTCGAGCGGCACGGATACGCCCATGGGTTTGCCGTCTACCAGCGTGCCCAAATTTAGATACGAGCCTTTAACGGTGACTAAATTCGTCTCGCTATTTTCCCTAATATGCACTATGCCTTCAAAGCCGAAATATCTAGTAATGCCCGCGCCTAGCAATATAACCAAAAAGCCCGCATGAAATAGCAGCGAAGGCAATTTCTTAAAATTTACGAGCCTATATTTATAAATATTATAAGCTAAATTTACGCCCAAAAGCAGCTGCACAAACGCGAACCACGCAGCGCCGTAAACGTAATGCCAGGCTAGCGGAGTACCCGCCTTGCTTTCGATAATAGTCGCCACGCCGCTACCGATCGCAAAGATTATCATCAAAACGATTGCCGAACTCATACTTAAAAATACCGATTTAATTGCAAACATTAAAGACCTTTTGAAAAATTAAGGATTATAAATTTTTAAGCGCCCAAATATTTTTTCTTGATTTCCTCGTCGCCTATCATATCTTTCGCCGCGCCGCGCATTACGATTTGCCCATTTTCTAGCACGTAAGCGTAATCGCTGATTTTTAGGGCGCCGTACGCATTTTGTTCTACTAAAAGTATCGTGATACCCTCGTTTTTTAGCCTGACGATTATCTCAAATAGCTCACCCACGATCTTAGGCGCGAGCCCCAAACTCGGCTCGTCTAGCATTAAAAGCTTAGGCTCGCTCATTAGCGCGCGCGAAATAGCTAACATCTGCGCCTCGCCGCCGCTTAACGTGCCGGCTAATTGATTTCTTTTGTCTTTCAAGCGCGGAAATAGCTCATACATCGTATCGCGCAAATGCTCGTAATTTTCGTCGTTATTAAAAGCGCCGATACGCAAATTCTCCTCGACGCTTAAATTTATAAACGTTCGTCTACCCTCGGGGACTAACGATATGCCCATTTTTACGAGCGTATGCGTAAGGTGCCTGCGAGTGTCGTAACCTAAAAAATTTACCTCGCCGCTTCGTTTGACGGAATTTATTAGCGCGTTTAGCGTCGACGTTTTGCCAGCGCCGTTTGAGCCTAGTATACTTACGATCTGCCCCGTAGCCACCTCGAAACTAATGCCCTTTACCGCCTCGATAAGCCCGTAATAAACGCGCAAATTTTTAACGCTGATCATTTAAAAAATCTCCCAAATAAGCGCTTATAACTTCGGGGTTTCTCACCGCTTCGCTAGGCGCTCCCTCAAATATCGCGCGCCCGTAATCAAGCACCAAAACTCGGTCGCAGAGACGATTTACGAATTTCATATCGTGCTCTATTAAAAGTACGCTAATCCCCCGTTTTTCTCGAAGCGAAAATATTAGCTCGGCCAGCTCGTCGCTCTCGGCTCCGTTCATTCCCGCCGCGGGCTCATCTAACAAAAGCAGCTTAGGCTTCGTAGCCAGCGCGCGAGCAATCTCGACCTTTCGCTGCTGTCCGTAGCTTAGATCGCCCGCCATAGATTGCGCGAATCGCGCGATACCAAGCTCTTCTAATAACGCCATAGCCTCTTCTTTCGCGCGTTTTTCTTCGCGGCGAAATCTGCCTAAGTGCAAAAACGCCTCGATTCCGCAGTATTTTATCGAGCTATCAAAGCCTATAAGCACGTTTTCAAGCACGTTCATCGAGCTAAAAAGGCGAATGTTTTGAAACGTCCGCGCGATACCTAATCGCACGATTTTATTTGCGGGAAGCGAATTTATTACCTTGCCGTCGAATTTTACCTCGCCGCTGCTAGGTTTATAAGCGCCCGTGATTATATTAAACATCGTAGTCTTACCCGCGCCGTTAGGTCCGATGAGGCCGAAAATTTCGCCTTTTTTAATACCGAACCCCATCGGCGCGATCGCCAAAACGCCTCCAAAACTCTTGCTAATGCCGTCAAGTCGCAATATCATTTTTTAAATAGCTTTCTAAATTTTACTTCAAGCAGCTCTTTTTTGCCCATTATTCCCTCTCTGGCAAATAGCATTACTAGGATTAAAATCGCCGAAAATACGACCATTCTAAGACCAGGGAGCGCCGGCGTCTCGTAGCCTAAAATTTTCATCGGCTCGTCTAAGAAACGCAGCCACTCACTACCGCCGATAACCAGCGCCGTGCCGATGATCGCGCCGGTAGTGCTTCCAAGACCGCCCAAAACGATGATAATAAGCAGCTGAAAGGTAAAGAAAAACGTAAATTGATCTGGCGATACCGAGCCTAGCAAGCACACCAAAAGCGCGCCGCCTACGCCCTCAAAAAACGCGCTCGTACAAAACGCGAGCGTTTTAACTTTAAACGTATTTATTCCCATCGCAAGCGCCGCGTCTTCGTCGTCCCTGATCGCCTTCATCGCGCGCCCGAATTTCGAATAGACTAAATTTAAAATCGCTACGACAGCGATTATCGCCGCGCCGCCGGTATAATAGATATTTGAATGACGCGGAATTTCGCTAAGGCCGATCGAACCGTTCGTAAAAGACGGGAAATTTATAGCTAAAATTTGAATAATAAACCCAAATCCCAGCGTAACGATCGCTAAATAATCGCCCCTAACGCGAAATACCGGAAACGATAGTGCGAGCGCGAGTAGCGTCGCGCCTATGCCGGCACTCACCAGAGCCAGCAAAAAGCTAGGCGAATAAAACGCCAAAATTATCTCGCTGGCGTCTTCTAGCTCAAACTGCGCGGTTTTAGCATCCGCGCTAAGCAGCATCAGCCCCGCTACGTAGGCGCCGACCGCCACGAAGCCGTTGGGTTCTAAGCTAAATTGCCCGGTAATCCCGTTTATTAGGTTATAACTGACGGCTAAAATGATAAAAATCGCGATATTATTTAAGATCGTTAAGCTATATTCGCCGAAGTAAAATTTCGCAGCTACGATAAATCCCGCCGCCGCGAGTAAAAGAGCGATATGTAAAATTTTATTCCTACCCATTAAAACCTGCTTTTTTCAAAATTTATGCCTAAAATTCCGGTCGGTTTGAAAAGTAGCACTAATATCAAAAATACGAACGCAAATGCATCTTTAAATCCCGCTAGATCGGGGAAAAACGCAACCGCTACGACCTCAGTAAAGCCTATTATAAAGCCGCCGATGACCGCGCCGCCGACCGAGCCGATACCTCCCAGTACCGCTGCCGCAAAGGCTTTAAGCCCGATTAATACACCCATTAAAGGCTCTACGGAAGGATAACTAACCGCCCAAAATACGCCCGCTATCGCAGCGAGCGTAGAACCGATCGCAAAGACTACGGCGATGATTAAATTTGCGTCTATCCCCATTAAATTTACGGTCGCGACGTCGAATGCTAACGCGCGGATCGCCATTCCGTATTTGGTTTTATAAAGGACAAAAAGCACTAGCGCTAGTAAAATAAGCGTAACTATCGGGACGACGAGAGTTACTAGCGTCACACTAACGCCGCTAACATGAATAGCTTGCTCTAAATATTCTGGCACGGGAAACGGCTTTGGAGTACCGCCGAAAAGCATATTAAATAAATTTTCCAGAAAGAAGCTAACGCCGATAGCGGTGATCAAAAGCGAAATTCTAGGTGCTTTTCGCAAAGGACGATACGCAATCCTATCAGTCGTCATCCCAAGTAGCGCGGATATCGCGGCAGCCGCTACGATAGCCGCTATAAAGGGCAAATTTAGACTAGTCATAGAAAATAGCGCGACGTAAGCGCCGACCATCATTATGTCGCCGTGCGCAAAATTTATAAGCCGTAAAACGCCGTAAACCATCGTGTAACCGATGGCGATCAGCGCATACATGCTACCTAGGCTAAATCCGTTTATCATCTGCTGTAAAAATATCGAGCTATCCAACTTCTCCCTTTCGCTCTACCGAATTTTAGGCCCCGCGCGCAATGTGCAGGTGATAAAATTATTTCGGATTTACGGTATCTTTATACGTAGCTTTTAGATCTTTAATCTCTTTGATTACGACCGAGCGCATCGCGTTGCCGGTCGCATCGATGCTAATAATGCCGCTAACGCCGTCAAAATCCTTTGTTTGGTGAATTTTCTCGTTTACGCAGACGCTATCGCTAGGATCGGCGCACTCGTTCATCGCTTTTACCATTATAAAATACGCGTCCGCTCCTTGCGCGGTAAAGCCGGGTATATCGCGCTTGCCGCCGTTTGCGTTAGCATATGCGTCCAAAAAGTCTTTCGAGCGCTGCGTAGGCGGCTGCGTGTAGTCGAAAGTATCGGTATAGATGTATCCGTTAACCGCTTCCCCGCCAAGCTCTATAAAAGTAGAGTTAGCCACTCCGTCGCCTGACGCTAACAGCGATTTAACGCCGATCTGGCGAGCTTGACGGGCTAACATGGAGGCTTCGGGATGATAAATCGGCAAATAAACGATATCTGCGTTTATATCTTTTAGCTGCGCTACTACGGCTTTAAAGTCCTTATCGCCCGAGCTGATCGTTAGCTTTTTGGCAATTTTGCCGCCTTTTGCTTTAAATTCTTTCTCAAACGCCTTTGCGAGGCCCAGCGAATAGGTCTGCGCCTGATCTACCACTACTACCGCGGTTTTTGCATTTAGCTTTTCAGCGGCGTAAGTGGCCAGCGCCGTGCCTTGAAGCGAGTCCATAAAGCATACGCGAGAGCCGAATTTTTTGTTGTCTAGTAATTTATCGGCGGTTGCGGCGGGCGCAATAACGGGGATTTTTTTATCTTCGGCTATCATTAAAACTTGCTGCGTGTTTCCGGTAGTTAGCGCGCCGATAATGCCCGAAACTTTATCGCTCGTGATCAGTCTAGTCGTAGCCGTAGCAGTCTCAACCTTATCGCCTTTGGTGTCTACCAATACCAACTTAACCGTATCGCCGTTTTTTAGCGTAGGCTCGATTTGATTAGCCAGCTTTACGCCGTCGTATGCGGTCTGTCCATAGGCCGCGATCGAGCCGGTGATAGGCATAGGAAGCCCGATTGAAATTTCTTTGGCAAAGCCGCACGCGCCGATTAACGCAAGAGAAGATGCAACTGCGGTAATTTTTTTCATATTAGCTCCTTTTTGAGATTAGAATCCGTATGATACAAAAAAATTGCTTAAACAGCGTATTTTGGGGGAGATAAAATTTTTGACGCGTTACAAAATTTACCGCCGAATTTCGACGGCGGTAAATTTGCGTTAAATTTTAGATTATCTTAGGTAGCTACCCTGTTTTTTCTCGGTAGAAACCGGTTTATTTTGTACGCCCTCGTCACTAGAAAGCGCATCTTTACCTTTTAGATAGGCTAATATAGCGCCTAGATCGCCGTTGCTTAAAATTTTAGCTTGATTTTGCATGATTAGCTTACCGCCCTTGCCGAAAGAGGTATCAGAGCGATACGCAATGATCGAATCCTCGATCTCTTTTGCGCTCAAATTTTTAAGAGCCGTCGAACCGCTCGGTCTTTCTTCGGCATTTTCTCCATGGCAAGATTTGCATTTATTGTCATAAATTTCCTTACCGAGCGACGCGCTATATCTTCCGCGATGATCGACGCCGAGCTTTAAAATTCTATTATCTTTATAGCGTCTAGGATCTTCGTCTACGAAAACTTGAATTGTTTGATTTGCTTCATTAGCCTGTTTTTTCGCCATCTCGGCAAGCTCTTTACCGAATTCTCCGCGAGCTTGTATATAATAAACCTGCGAAGCGCAAAACGCACTCACTGCAAAAATACACGCTAAAAAAGAAATTTTGAAAATTTTCATAAAGGTCCTTGAAATTTTACTTTAAATTTAAAAATCCCGAGCTAGGATTTCCTAACTCGGGATTATAGCGCAAATTAATTAAACTACGCCAAAAAATTAGAATGAGTATTTAGCCTCAAATCTATATTTTGAGCTCTTGTTAGTCTCATCGTCTTTATATTTAGCATAAGAGTAGAACGTGCTAAATTTAAGCTTTTTGCTATAATTGTAAGCAACTTGAGGCATAATCTCTTTATATTTTAGATCATCTGCGCTATTTGCATACTTAACTTTACCGTCAATATAATCTACGTCAAAGTCAAATTTATCAAACGTATAGCCGGCTCTAGCAAACCAGAAGTTACCCTTACCTTCAAGCATAGTATAGTCAAGAACTTTATCGGTTCTTTGTTCGCCTACGTCAATTAGACTACCTTGATCTTCTATAGATACAGAGCCTACGCCTTTGTTATCAACCTTATATCCGATGTAGCCGGCAGCTAGTCTTGCATTAAAGAATTCGCCTGAAAGCTCTGCTGCATAGAATTTAGCATCATTGTAGTCTGCAAAGGCTCTTTTTGCTTTACCATCAGCATCGCCATCAACAAATTGACCTTTAAAGCCGATATTTACATCATTATTTACATCTACGTTAGCACTTACCTCAGCAGCTATTAGATCAACTACATTTTCTAGACTGTTGTACCATAATTGGAAGCCGATCGGATTATATGTACCAGCTAGTCCTAAACCGTATAGATTACCCGCATTATAAGTAGAAAAGTTAGTCGAAAGCGCACCGTCATTTTCTGTGCTTTGTTCAAGAGCGTCAAATCCAAATGCAGTGATAGTTAAACCTTGCACGTCAGTATTTACGACTTTAAGGCCCGTACCGATGATATCATCTGTAAAGAACGAACCGATAACTTGCTTACCTGCTGTTACGGTCGTACCGCCGTATGTGTAACCTAAATAGAATTGGTGAATATCGAAGTTTCCGCTAGTATTTGTATTTGTTGCGTCAGTAGCACCGTTTCTGCTACCAGAATCGTCAGACTTATTATATCTAAAACCGATTACGCCGAAGAAGTTATCGTCGATAGCGGCTTTAAAGTTCGTAATTAGTTTGAAGTTATGTTTAGCTGCGCTAGCATGACTTCCGTCTGCATTTTTATTATTTTCATTTTCGTATCTGTATCTAGCAAATCCTGATAGATCTACGTTTTTAATAGCTTCTTCAAGCGGAGTAGCAGATGCTACGCTTGAAAATGCGCCTAGTGCAACCAAAGCAGCTAAACTAATTTTTGTTAGTTTCATTTTGTTCTCCTTATTTAAAAATGTGAGTGGCATTATAATGCAGAATTTTTAAATACAGCTGAAAAATAATGGAAATTTTAAAAATTTGTTACCGAATGTTTACCGAGATAGTAAAATTTTAGGAAGTTACGAATTTTATAACTTCCTAAAAGAAAGGAGTTCTAGTTTGATTGCTTGGTGAAATTATAGCCGCCGTCGGTAAATCAACGGACAACTAAAAGCGGATGCTTTCTTCTTTCGGTAAAGCGATCTTAGTTTTTATGTTTCTATTCGAGCGAACGACGTCGTTTCTAGGTTTTGCGATACCCGAAATGCCGCCGCGAGAGCTACCTTCTCTAATTAAAAGCATACTTTCTAATCTCTCGCCGCTAAACGTTGCATAGACTAGATCGCCCCTATCGTAATAGTAGCGGGCGGCGCAAAAATTCGCGCTTTTTAGCTTATCGTTTGCCGTGTCGCTACCGACGATAACATAGCAGTATTTATCGTCTTTGTAATTTACCTCTTTAATAAAACCTTTTATGGAGCTTTTCGGAGACTTTGCAACTTGGACGGGTGCGGGCTTTTTCACGACTTGTCTAGGCTCATTAAACGCACAACCGCCGAAAACTAACGCCGCAGCCAGTAAAACGTAAAATTTCATCGCTTACGCCGATACGTTTAGGACGTTACCGCCCGCTTCGGCGATTTTACGCTCTATCGCTTCGGTCGCTCGAGTTATCGTTTTTTCGGAAATTTCCGGCAGCTCGCCGCCCCAAATTTTCCTAGCCTCGTTAAAGCCTCGCAGCATCCCCTCGCGACCTGCTTGCAGTTTCGCGGGATCGCCGCCTGCCGCATTAATGATAAAATTCGCGATCCTATCAGCGGTGTTATTAATACCGAAAAATCCGTTTTCGCCGATTAGCTCGCTTGCTTCGTCTTTATTTAGCTCGCCGATAGTCTTGCCTTCGTAGCCCATCGCCTTGTAATCAAGTCCGCCCAAAATTTTGCTTAAATTACCGGGTGCCTTAAAATTTGAGCTGCCAAATATCGCGTCAAGCGCGCTTTGAGCAGTAGCGCTAGAATTCGCCTGCGAAAACGCCTGCGCTTGAAATTGTGCGAAATATCCGTTTGAAATTTCTCTCGCGGAGAGCTTCGAAGCGTTTTGTTTTAACTGCGAGACGTCTTTTAAATTTTGCGGCCGCAAAAGAGAATTTGCGCCCGTTTGCGCCTCGTTTTTACTGTGTGAATATCGCGCGCTCGCCGCGCCGTATGCGCTTAAATTTGAGCTAATTTGCATTTTTATCCCTTTAAATTTAGGTTTACGGTAGAAATTCGTAGAGATTTTAGTAGGAAATCGCGTAATTTTTGCTTAAAGGCGAGCCGTAGCCCGCCAATTTTACTTACCTAG
The DNA here is from genome assembly GCF_905371695.1 of uncultured Campylobacter sp. Taxonomy (GTDB): domain Bacteria; phylum Campylobacterota; class Campylobacteria; order Campylobacterales; family Campylobacteraceae; genus Campylobacter_A. Next base: position 16,374 of record NZ_CAJPMA010000016.1, read on the forward strand.
CGTCGCGTCTAGCATCCAAATAGATTTTTCGTAGTTTGCGATTTGCTCCTGCGCGTAAGCTTGCGTAGTAGTGTCGCCCTCGGCTAGCTCGTCTAGTTTTTTGAACTCGCCAAGAAGATGTTTGTAATCTTCGCGGACGATTTTTAGCGCTTCGATAGTGTCGTAGCTATCCTTTGGCTCGTGTTTAATGCAAGTAAGCTTTGTTAGCTCCTCAGCTTTTACGACGGCTTTGCCTCCTAGCATTATCGCGCGCTCCGCAACCGCGTCGAAAATCTCGTGCATATCGTCGTAAGCTTTTTCAGTGTATTCGTGTATACTAAAAAACTGAATGCCTTTGACGTTCCAGTGAATATCGTGGAATTTAACGTATAACGCGTGAGCATCGGCCTGGATCTTATTTAATTGAGAAATAACTTTTGACATTTCGTCTCCTTTGTTTTAAATTACAGCGGAATTATAACGAATTTTACTTAAAGCAAAATTAATTAAATAATAAATTTTATTATTTAGAAGCCATGATTTGCGCGCGTGAAATTTTACTTCACCCTATCGCCTACGTGACCGTTATAGACGATATCCTTCGCGTCGATGTTTTCATCGAGCAGTATATCGCTTATCTTGCCGCTTTTTTTGACGCTTTCTATATCGGCGGCGAGGTCTTCTTGGTAGCTATAAATCATCGCCGCACCGCTAACGCCCTCAAGTCTTTCAAGCGTCTTAAAGCGGTTTATCTCCTCGTCTAAATTTTCCACACTCATCACGACCACGATCTTACCTTCCTGCGCGGCGACGACCTCGCAGCCCTCTACTTGCTCTATTTGCGAGATTATTTCCTGCTCGCTTGCGCCCTCTTTTTTATAGACCACTAGGCTTGATATGTTCATTTTACGCTCCAAAATTTAACTTCTTTTTCGTATGCGACGCTAATTAGCCTGCCTTCGTTTGAAAGATAAAGTCCGTTTAAAATCTGCTGCCCCGTCTTTACGGTAGCGAGTTTTTTCTTGCTCGCTACGTCGTAAACGGACACGTCGCTTTGCTCGCCGTTCATAAACGCTAGACTTTTGCCGCTAGGGCTAAGCGCGGTCGCATAAACGATAAAATCCGCCTTAAAATAACTCGTCTCGCCGTTATAAACGCCGGCTTGCTTGTCGATGCTTCCGACCGAAACGACGCCGTTTTTATAGTCGATGTCGTACATATTGTCTTTAAAGAAATTTAGCGTCTGCTCCGTCTGGCGCGTTTTTAGATTATAGATATAAATCACGCCGCTTTCGGCTCCGATGGCGATTTTATCGCGGGTTTCGTTTATTTCAAAATCCACGTAGAGAGCGATTGAAAATTTATGTTTAAAGATCAAATTTCCGCTTTTTAAATCCACGACGTAAATTTCATTCCCGAAATCCGAAATTACCGCCGTATGTTCATCGCTAAAAAGCGCTTTTTTCGCCGATTTATTAGGCGTTAAAAAGTTTGCGACCTCGTTAAATTTCTCCCCGTCGAATTTATAGATAAATAGTCGCCTCTCATCGTAGCTAAGCTCGGCTAAAACCAGCAACTTATCGCCGAGTCTATCGATGCTAAACACGCGGGAGCTAGCCTCGTCGCTAAAATAGGCTTTCTTTTTAGGGAGATTGATGGCGGGCAAAAATTTATCCGCTTTAATATCGTAAATATTTACAGTGCCCTCGTCGGTGCCCAGATATAAATTTTCATCTACTAAATTTGAGCTAATTACGTTCGCATCGGCGCTTATCGTTTTTACGGGCTGCGAAATTTCTGCCGTAGAAGCCGTCAATCCCAAAAGCAAAATAGCTAAAATTTTCCTCATATCGCCTCCATTTTTATAGAATTTACGAAGCACACCTCCAAACACTGCGCGCAGTTCACGCAGCGATCGTTAACGGTCGGACGAAATACGCCCAAAAAATCGATCGCTGCGAATTTGCAAACGTCTTGGCAGTTGTAACAAACCGTGCCGTTCCAAGCTAGGCATACCCGAACGTCGATTTTGGTTTCGGCTAAAATTCGCGCTTGAAATTTCAGGTTAAGCACGCCTCTTTCTAGCCCTTCGCAGGCTGTCGCGCATTTTTTACAAAAATCGCAACCCGCGTGCTTAAACTCGAATTTCACGCTCTCGCCGTCAAAATTTAGCAACCCTTTATCGCAGGCTTCTACGCATTTAGCCTCGCAGCCTACGCAACCGAATTCTCCGCTAAAATACGGCGGCGCAATGAAATTTTGAGCGGATTTACCGCCCAAAATTTTAGAAAAAATTTTACGCCTTGAAGCGTCTACCGTCATTACCTAACGCCCTCGTTTAGTACGTCGAGGAGGTTTGAGCGTTTCGTCGCGTTCTCGTCGCGGTATTCTGGTTTAAAGTTATTTTTTACGCGCGGCTTAACGTTAGCTTGCGGAACGTGGCACGTAGTGCAGTTAAAGCGGTCGTCGCTAAGCTTACCGTCGAGGTCTTTTTTATTCCTAATGCTATAAAGGTGCGATTTAGGGATCGGCGTAGCGCCTACGCCCTCGGCGACTTCTGGCATATGACAGGTCACGCACATATTGTTATCTTTCGTGATCGGAATCAAGTCCGAAATATCGTGCGGAATGAGCGGCGGGGCATTCTCAAAAGAGCGCTCGAAGCGAGTCGATTCGCCAGGCATCGGCTTAGTCCAGTTGATGTCCGCTAACGTAGTGTTATCGTCCAGTACGTCGTTCGTTCGTAGTGCGGTCACGTCGCCGTTTGAGCTAGTACCCGGAGTCGGCGCGTAACAGCCGACGAATAAAGCCGCAGCACAAGAAGCCGCTAGAATAAGCTTATAAGCTTTCATTTTTTCTCCTTAAATTTCTTATATTAAATTTGAGCGCATCATCGCCGCAGACGTCTATACAGCGCCCGCAGCTAGTGCATTCGCTTGAAGCGACGAAGCCGTTTTGCTTGCCGATTATTCCAAGCACTTGATTTTCGGGACAGATTAGCTTGCATTTCATACAATGCGTGCAATTATCCGCATTATGCTCTACCCTAATGAGCGAAAATTTGCTAGTAATCGCGTAAAACGCGCCTAGCGGACAAATTTTAGAACAAACTATCCTATCGCCTAAAAAGGCGTCTATCGCAAAAACGCCCAAGGCCACGAACAGCCAAAGCACTCCGCCGTATATGACGCCGCGTTGGATAATGCCTATGTAGCTTACGCCTTCAAACGCCGGCGCGCTCGTGACCAGCGATAAAATAAGAACGAAGCCTAGCGCGTAATATCTCGTATTTTTTGAAAAATTTACGATTTTCCCGTCTTTATCAAAGCCTAGTTTTACTCTAAACCAGCGAGCCGTTTCGGTTATGATATTTACAGGACACACCCAGCTACAAAAAGCACGCGGAGCGATAAATGCGTAAAAAATGAGCACTATACCGGCTCCCGCAAGCGCGGTCGAAGCTATGCTAAAACTAGCTAAAAACAACTGCAAAACCGCAAACGGATCGCTAAGCGGAACGACTCCAAATAACAAAGACGAGCTTAAATTTCCCTGTAAAATTTTAACGCCGTAAAAGTTGCTTACCGCAAAAAGAGCGAGGATTAAAATTTGGCTAATTCTTCGTAAAATTAGATATTTCATCAAAGCTCCTTGTCGCTATTTAGGTAATCGTCAAGCTTTTTAGCATCTTGGCGATACTCTTTTGGCGTAGAATTTTCTAGTTTTTTATCCCGACCTTCGATCCAGCCTTCGACGTATTGCTCATTGCTAGATCCCAGCCCTATCTCACGAGGAAGCACGAAAATAGAAGCCTTAGGCGTTACGCAAACTTGCTCGCACATACCGCAGCCCGTACAGTAGTCGGCGTCCACGATCGGTTTAAAAAACGCATGCTTTTGCGTTCGCTCGTTGCGAACGTATTCGAGTTTCAAAGCCTTATCTATGAGCGGACAGGCTCGGTAACAAGCGTCGCAGCGAAGTCCTTCATAAGCGATACAGTAGTTTGGATCTAGCACAGCGATACCCATTTTAGACTTGTTGATATTTAGCTTGCCGTTGTCTTCGCTTACTAATTTTATGTCCAAAGCACCCGTCGGACAGGCGACGGCGCAAGGGATATCGGGGCACATATAGCACGGAATTTTGCGCGGCGTAAAAAACGGCGTACCGTAAGGTAATCCGTCTTTTAAACCCGCGAGTTTTAGCGTATCCCAAGGACAGGCTTCTACGCAAAGTCCGCAGCGTATGCACTCGCTTAAAAATTTATCTTCCTTCAAGGCTCCGGGCGGCCTAATCAGTAAAGTTTGAGCTTTTAGACTAGTTTGAGTACTCCAAATAAACCCGCCCGCAAGCGCCAAACCGACTGCTTTTAGCCCGAATTTCAAAGCCTCTCTTCTATTTTGCATTATTAAGCCTTGTAAATTTTAACCGCGCATTTTTTATAGTCGGTCTCTTTTGAGATCGGGCAAGTCGCATCTAGGCAGACTTTGTTGATATACACGTTTTCATCAAAAAACGGCACGTAAACTAGACCCGAAGGAGTTTTGTTTCGTCCGCGCAGATCTAGTCTTGCTTTTACCTTGCCGCGGCGAGATTCGACCCAAACGACGTCGTTATGCTGTAAATTTAGCTTTTGCGCATCGCCCTCGTGCATATAGCAAAGCGCCTCAGGTACGGCACGGTAAAGCTCAGGAACACGCATAGTCATAGTGCCGGTGTGCCAGTGCTCCAAGACGCGGCCCGTGCATAGCCAGAAAGGATACGTAGTATCAGGCATCTCGCACGGATCCATATAAGGGCGGAAGAAAATTTTAGCCCTATTAGCGATAGAAAATTTCTCGTCGCCGCTAGTTACTTTTGCTAGATCGCCTTTTTGCAACTTGGCTTTTTTATTTCCGTAGAATGCAAACTGCTTGCCGTCTTCGGCATATTTTTTGGCATACGGATCGTATTTGGCGTTAAATCTCCACTGAGTTTCTTTACCGTCTACGACGGGCCACCTTAGTCCGCGCACTTTGTGATAGGTATCAAAGTCTGCTAGATCGTGTCCGTGACCGGAGCCAAATTTGCGGTAGTCTTCCCAAAGGTATTTTTGGATGAAAAATCCGTATCCCTCAAATACCTTTCCGTCTGAGCCGACTACTTTTCTGCTATCGCCGAAAACTTCGGAGTTATCGAAATCTTCCATTATAGCGTCTTTTGCAGGATAGCTCTTAGCCTCTTCGTTTGCGAAAAGCACGTCAAATAGCGTATCTTCTTCGCTATAACCCATGGCTTTTGCCTCGTCTAGCACGCTTGGAAGCGTTAGCTTATCGTCCACTTTTTGTTCGCCCCAAACCTCTTTTAGCTTAAAGCGCTTAGCAAATTCCAGCATTTGCCACGTGTCGCTCATCGCTTCGCCTACCGGAAGGACTTGTTGTCTCCAGTGCTGCGTTCGGCGCTCAGCATTACCGTACGCGCCCCATTTTTCGTAAATCATCGCAGTAGGTAGGATCAGGTCGGCAACCTTAGCCGAGATGCCAGGATACGGATCTGAAACGATGATAAAGTTATCCATCTCGCGAGCGGCTTTTATCCAGTGGTTTGCGTTTGCGGTATTTTGCCACGGGTTATTTACCTGCACCCACGCCCATTTCATCTTTCCGTCTTCCATATCGCGCATCATTTTTACGTAGTGGGAGGCGACTTTCGGATTTAGCGTGTTTTTAGGAAGTTTCCAAATTTTCTCGCTTATTTCGCGGTGTTCGGCGTTATCTACGACCATATCCGCAGGCAAGCGATGAACGAAAGTACCGACCTCGCGTGCCGTTCCGCATGCGCTTGGTTGTCCAGTTAGCGAGAAAGCGCCCTCGCCCGGTTTTGCTTGTTTGCCAAGTAGCATATGCACCATATAGGCTTGCTCGTTTACCCAAGTGCCGCGTTGGTGCTGGTTAAAGCCCATTGTCCAAAAGCTAACTACTTTTCTACCTTTTTCGATGTACCAGTCGGCTAGTTGCTTTAGTTTTTTCTTAAATTCTTCCAAATCCTCGTTTGGATCACCTTTTATTAGCGGAGCACAGAAGTCAAGCGTATAAGGTTTAAGAGCTTCTTTAAATTCCTCAAACGTGATTTGCCAGTGTTTGCCCGCGGTAGCCGTATTTTTATTTTCCATCACGTCACCCTCTTTATAGCCTAGATAGCCCAGAGTCACGCCCTCGTTTTTGCTTAGTTTCTTATGAAGCTCCGTCTCTACGACGTCTTTTTCGTTTGAGTAGTTAGGATGATTTGGATTATTTCTAAGCCCGTAGCCGATATCGGCAGGCCCCGTCGCAAATACGCAGTGGCTATTTACGTAGTCCCAATCGATGGCTTCAGGATGATTATAAACGATCTCGTGAGCGATGTAGTTCCAGATAGCTACGTCGCTTGAAGGAGCGAAAATAATCTCGGAATCGGCGATATTTGACGTTCTAGTCGAATACGTGCTTAAATTTACGACCTTTACGCGCTCAGGATCGCTTAGCTTCTTATCGCTGACGCGCGCCCAAAGTATCGGGTGCATCTCGGCCATATTCGCACCCCAAGTTATGATAGTATCGGTTAGCTCTATGTCGTCGTAGCAGCCCGCAGGCTCGTCGATACCAAAAGTCTGCATAAAACCCGTAACCGCGCTAGCCATGCAGTGGCGAGCATTCGGGTCTATCGAGTTGCTTCTAATGCCGGCTTTCCATAACTTGACCGCTGCGTAACCCTCTAAAATAGTGTATTGACCGGAGCCGAAAACGCAGGCTGAATGCACGCCGTTTTTCTTCATTGTCTCTTTATATTTTTCAGCCATAATATCAAAGGCCTTTTCCCAACTTACCGGTTTAAATTTGCCCTTTTTGTCAAATTCGCCCTTTTCGTTTACGCGCAAAAGCGGCTGAGTGATACGGTCTGCGCCGTACATTATCTTGGCGTTAAAGTAACCCTTTATGCAGTTTAGGCCGCGGTTTACCGGCGCCTCCGGGTCGCCCTTGACGGCTACGATTTTACCCTCTTTGGTTGCGATCATTATGCCGCAGCCCGTTCCGCAGAAACGACAGGCGGCCTTGTCCCAACGCCAGCCTTTTTCCGCTTCGTTACCTGCGGCGGAAAGGCTTGACGGAAGCGCTATACCGGCGCTAGCACAGGCTGCCGTTGCGGCCGCGCTTTTAATAAAATCTCGACGATCCATTTTTTCTCCCTTGTATAAGATG
>NZ_CAJPMA010000017.1 GCF_905371695.1 uncultured Campylobacter sp.
TTTTCGCGCTCGGAAATTTTAGCTTTGAAATTTACGAGCCCGACGCCTGCCCGCTCTGCAAGGACGGCAGCGAGGCGATAAAACCGGGAAGTCGCGGCAACTAGGGCGCAAAGGTAAATTTTGGCCGATAAGACGCGATGCGCGAAAAACGAAGCGCGGGATTTAAGCGAGCGGGGCGCGCGAAAGCCCAAGCAAAAAGCGCTCGTAGCGCCCGTATATTCGCGCTTTAAGGCTTTTGTCATCGATATGTTCATTATCCTTATGCCAATCCTTTACGTCGCGACTTATTTCGTGCTGGGCGGCAAAGAGGCGTTTTTAAACAATCAATTCGCGATTTTCGTTTGCAACGCGCTTTTCGGCGTTATCTCGTCGGCGTTTTTCGCTATAAATGCGCAAACTCCGGGCTATAAAGCGCAGCAAATCTATCTAATCAGCCTAAAAACGGGACGCAAAATCGGCTTTTTCCATGCGCTGATACGCTACTTTTGCTTTGCGGTCGCGGGATTTAGCGTAGCGGGGCTGTTGCTTTGCTTTTTTCGCAAAGATAGGCTAAATTTGCACGATATATTAACCGCAAGCGCTCCGGTCGCGAGAAAAATCTAAATTTAAAGGAAAATTATGAAGTTAGACACTCTTTTGGTAAAAGGCGTAAATGCCCGCGAAAACCCGCATAAGGCCGTCGTCCCGCCCGTATTTTTGGCTACGACGTTCGTGCAAGACGGGCTTAGCGAATTTCAAAAATTCGGCTATTCTCGCGGTGCAAATCCGACCAGAGACGCATTTGAGGAGCTTTTCGCGAAATTTGAAGGCGCTAAGTACGCTTTCGCGCTAGCTTCGGGCATGGCGGCGACCGCGGCGGTATTTAATCTGCTAAAAAGCGGCGACAAGGTGCTTTTAAACAATAACGTTTACGGCGGAACATATCGCTACGCGAAGGAAATTTTTGCCGCGCAAGGGATAAAATTCGAGCTAGTAGACGATCTAAACGAGGTTACGCGGCTAGACGAGGACGTAAAAATGGTGTTCGTAGAAACCCCGTCAAACCCGCTTTTGCGCGTGACGGATATCGCGCGTATCGCCGCGCTCGCGCACGAAAACGGCGCGCTCGTAGTCGCCGATAATACTTTTTTAACGCCTTATTATCAGTGCTGCTTGCAGTTAGGCGCGGATATCGTAGTTTATAGCGCGACTAAATATATCGCGGGCCACTCCGACGTCATCGCGGGCGTAGTCGCGACGAACGACGACGCGCTCGCCGAGCGGCTAAATTTTATGAAAAATACGCTGGGCGCGGTGCTAGCGCCGATGGAAGCGTATAATCTCATTAAGGGGCTAAAAACGCTCGCCGTGCGCTTTGAAAGGCAAAGCGAAAATACGCTAAAAATAATAGATTTCCTGCGCGCGAACGATGCTATCGAGGCCGTGCATTTCGCGGGCTCGCACTCGCCTAACGAAGCGCGTATACAAGCCGCGCAGGCAAGCGGCATAGGCGCGGTGATCTCGGCGCAGCTGGCAAAGAGTTACGACAGCGATAAATTTCTTAAAAATCTAAAAATTTTCGATCTCGCCGTGAGTCTGGGCGGCGTGGAGAGCCTGATCTGCCATCCGGCGTCTATGACGCACGACGCCTTCGGCAAGGAGCTAGCCGCGCGCATCGGCATCACGCAAAATTTACTACGGATAGCCGTCGGTATAGAGGACGCGCAAGATCTAATAGAAGATCTCGATCAAGCTATAAAAGCCGCGAAAATTTAGTGCGGAATTCGCGCGGTTTGTTAGTTTGCGCCTCGGGCGAATTCGTAGTTCGCGGCGCTCGGGCTAAAATTTTAGCCCGCCGTTTTCGGCGCGGGAAATCGCCTAAATTTACCGAAACTACGCGCTTACCATACTCGGCGTTTTAATCGCGCCCGCTCGGAGATTACCGTCCGCAACGTGCGAAATTTTAAAAACGCCCGAAATTTCTTATCTATATTTTACGCTTTTTTGCCCAGCTTTTGGCTTCTGCTCGCCCAAAATCCCGCCAGCAGAGCGCCGGAAACGTTGTGCCAGATGCTAAAAATAGCGCCCGGAAGCGCGCTAAGCCCGGAGAAGTATTTAATCGCGAGCGCGACGCTAAGCCCTGAGTTTTGCATGCCGACTTCGATACTGATGGTGCGCGCGATCCGCTCATCAAACCCTAGCGCCCTAGCGCCTAGATATCCGCATATCAGCCCTGCCGCATTGTGCGCCATAACGGCGAAAACGACCGTTAACCCGACCTTTTCGACGTTTGCGTGGTTAAGCGCTACGACGATTGCGATAATTAGCACGATAGCGCCGATCGAGACGGCGGGTAGGGCGCTTTGTAGGCGCGCTACCGCGCGGTGCGCGAAGGTATTTAAACTAACGCCTACGGCTAGCGGTACGAGCGTGATTTTGACGAGGTCGATCAGCATGTCAGTCGCCGGTACCGGTACTTTTTGCCCGATATAAAGCCACGTAAGCAGCGGCATCAATACGATGGATAGCAGCGTCGAGCATAGCGTCATGCTTACCGACAGCGCGACGTTCCCGCGAGCCAGATAGGTAATGACGTTACTCGCCGTTCCGCCCGCGCTCGTGCCTACTAGCATCATACCTGCGGTAAGCTCGTCGTTTAAATTTAATAACCTAGAAACGCCCAGCCCCGCCAGCGGCATGACGATAAATTGCAGCGCGACGCCCAGAATAAGCGCGCGTTTTTTGCTAAAAATGTCCGCGAAATCGCGCAACGTAAGCGTCATGCCCATTCCCAGCATTATCGTTATTAAAAGCGGAACTATGAGAGTTTTTAGCGGCGTAAAAACGCCTGGTAGCGCGTATCCTAGCGCGGCGCAAAGTAGCGCGGTAACCGGGAAAATAAAAGCGTTCATTTTTTTCCTTTAAGCTTCCCGCGCGCTTTTGCATTGCGGGGCGCCTGAAATTTAGGGCGTATTTTAGCGAGTGAAAATTTAAGCGTCGGTAAAACCTGCTAAATTTCAGGCTTATTCGTCTGAAAACGGCAGCATAAGGCAAAGCGCGGTATAAATTTGCGCGAGCGCCGCGCTTAAATTTCACGGCAAGTCTGAAACATCTCCACTAGCGCGCTTTCTTGGATAACGCGCGACGCTCAGCCGTAATTTCACTCGGCGCGACCAGACTATCATCGTGAGTGCGAATCTCGTTGGAATTTATGCGATTTGGGTAGTCTTTTCTGATTGCGTTTGGGGTATGCCGGCGTGTTTTGCGGGTATTTATAAGTAGCTCGGCTCGGCGGCTCTAACATGACCTGCATACGCTAGCGAATTTGTATGTCGTTAATTTTTGGGAGGGGTGCAGAATTAAGGCGGCTTCATCGGTTACGTGCGTGAGACGATATCGGTTATTGCTTGTAATCGGCGATTTTTCACCTTGATACCCGGAGAGTAGAGCAAAAAATTTGGGCGCAAATCATAGGCGACGAATTCGCAAAAAGGTATTGTCACACACTTACAAAACTGCTCGCGCCGCTTACCGCATAAAATACTCGTTAAATTTTACGTCAAGTTTGAAAAGGTCTTAAAGTCGGCAAACGATAAACGCGTAGCTAAACCGCAGCGATGTGCCAAGTACGCAAAACTACAAGCGTGGGTAAATACGTGGCAGGTAAAAGGGCAAACGGAGCTTTTGTTTATAACGCTAGAAAATTTAAACGAACCGTACGTAGCCAAACGGAGGAAAAGCGCAGCGTAAATTTGCGCGGATATCCAAGCAAGCTGCCTATGAACGCAAAAAAATCGGCTCGCAAGCCTAGGCGAAAGTAGCTAAAATCTTACGAAAATTTAGCACCCAAGCGCTAAATTTTAATCAAAAAGCGAATTTTGCCTTGCTTTTAGCGCGAAGCTTTTGCGGTGGATATCGCAGTATCCGCGCGCGGCGATCGCGTCCAGATGCGCCTTTGTACCGTAGCCTTTGTGCGCGGCAAAGCCGTATCCCTCATAAACGACGTTCCACGCGTTCATCAGCGCGTCGCGGCTGACCTTGGCCAGGATGCTTGCGGCGCTCACTTGCGCGACTTTTCCATCGGCTTTAATCATCGTTTTTATGCCGGTGCCGTAGTTTGCGTTGCCGTCGTAGAGCAACTCGCAGTCCGCAAAATGCGCTTTAAATAGCCGCAGCGCGCGCCTAAGACACTCGCTAAGGCCTAGCTGGTCGATTTGCTCGTTTGAAAAATACGCGATGAGAAATTCCGAGCTTCCCGCGATCTCTTTAAACAGCTCCTCGCGCCGCTTTGCGGTTAGTTTTTTAGAGTCGTTTAGCCCCGCTATCTCGCGCTTTAGCACGCATGCGGCTACCGCCATGGGGCCTGCCAGCGCGCCGCGACCCGCTTCATCAATGCCGCAGATTTTTAGATTAAATTTAGCGCACATTTATTAAAGTCCGAAATTTTGCTTAAAAAACGGCTTTACTTCGTCAAGCGGCGCGCAAATTTCGTCGCCGTCGTAAAAGCAAATCCCTGCGGGACTTAGCGTAAAATTTGAGTTGGGGTTAATTTTATTTTTCGCAAAAATCGCCAGCAAGTTTTCATCTCTCAAATCTTTAAAAACGCTTTCTAGCGGCAGCTTTTTTACGCCTTTTGCAAGGGTTACGCCGCACGCCCTGCTCGTTTTGGAACTTATCTCGCATGCGCTTTTAAAGATTTCGTTTTGATAAAATAGCTCTTTTATTTTGCTGTACGCGGTGTTTTCGCTCCTGGTTTTTAGCGTATTTTTTAGTTCTTCTTGAAGCGATTTTTGGACTTTGCTTTGAAATTTAGCGGCATAAAAGTCGCTTATTATCGCTTCGTAATTAGTTCCGTTCGCGTCTAAAATTTGCACCGCCTCGGCTAAAATTTGATATGTAAATTCCGCATTGGCCGCCGCTTTCATTGCTTTGCCTTTTACGGCTAGCTTTCCGATTAGTTCGCCGTCATCGCTTGATTTTAGTTCTAAATTTAGCCATTTAGACTGGGCGTTTAGCGCCGAAATTTTAGCGCCGTTTCGCTCTAATCCGCCTTGCGTAAAGTCTAGTTTAGTTCCTTTAAAAAATAGTCGTCCGTTAATTTTGGGCGGTAAAACCAACTCGTTTTTGTTCTTAAAATTTTCAAATTCGACGTCGAAAAAGTCGACGAAAATTTCAAATTTCTCTCCGTCGGCATCGCCGATAATCTTGAAAATTTCGCCCGTATTTTCATGCCTTATCTCATAGCCGAACATACTAAAAATCGCTAAAAAAATCGATAAAATCGCTCTCACTTTCGTCCTTTCATATGCTCAAGGCCCATCGCGCAAAAGGTAAAATTTCGCATTTTATGCCCTCTATACTCGTCTCGCCCGAGTTTGCCACGCTGATTGCTTGTAGCCTATTTATACCTAAATTTTTTAAATTTGCGTGTAGTTTTTTAAATTTTAAAAAGACCAAATCCGCATCGCTAAACGGCGAGCAAATGATCGCAAGTTTCCTTTTTGGCAGGAAAAAATCAAGCTCTTTTGTATAAAAAATCTGCTCGTTAAATTTGGCTAACTCGCAAAAAACCGTGTTGTTAAAAATTTTAGCGAAGTCCTTTTTTAGGCTTAGCGCACTTTTAAACGCAAAGTCGTTAAAATAAAGCCTTTTTGCGGCGTTTGGCTCGTTAAATTTTTCTACCAAGCTAACCGCGCTCATGTTTTCAAGCTCGCTAAGCGCGCCGTAGACGCTATCTTTCGAGATTTTGCGGGCGGATTTTAGCGTGCTAAAAATCTCAAAAACGCTCATGTTTTGCGCCTGAGCTTTCGCGCACTCTTTTAGTACGGCTAGTTGCGTGGCTGATAGCGACGATTTTAGCGCGGTTTGTAGATTTGCCGCGACGTTTTCGGCGTCGCTAAAGGCCGATGCCGGACTCCTGCCGTGGAGCAAAAAGTGGCTAAAAAGCGTCTGGGGATCGAACTTTTTTGAAAAAAAGGCGATAAATTCCTCGTAGTCTAAAAAATCCAAATTTAGCTCGCTAAAGCCGTTTAAATTTGCATCTTTAAACCGAGAGGCGACGATAAAATTTTGCAAATTTAACTCTAAAATTGGCTCAAATTTACCCCAAAATCTCTGCTCGAAATCATCGATCGCTAGAGCTTTTATCTGCGGATTTTGGCGTAAAAACTCGGGCAAATTTGACAAAATATCATCCGCATCTATACGAAGGTCGCCTAAATTTACGTACAAAAACTCTTTGCTCTCAAATGCTGATAAAAAGCCCGCGATTAGGTATGTTTTGCCGCTTCCTATACCACCTTTTATCAGCGTTTTTGGTGCCGTGATTTCAAATTTTCTATTTATAAATTTGATATTTTTGGGCGGGTTTTGATAAAGCGCGTTTAGAGCTTGCATTTTTGACCTTTAAAATTTTTGGGAAATTATAAAATTATTTCCTTATAAAAAGGAAATAATTTAGCAAAATTTTGGCTAAAAAAGCCTAATTTCTTGACATTATACGCGCTTTTTTGTAAAATCGCGATCTCTTTACGGCAAGGTTTCAAGCCGCTCGTAAGATCGCGCCCTAAATTTCGGCGCAAATCCTATGCGAGTTTGCCGAAGTAAAGGGGTCGCGAGTCGCGATAAGTTCTTTTTAAAGGAAATTAAAATGGAAAGAATCAGGTTAAAGCTTAAAGCTTACGACCATAGAGTTCTAGACCGCACAGTTGCAGCAATCGTAGAAGCTGTCAAACGAACCGGCGCCGACGTTAGAGGACCGGTACCGATGCCTACTAAAATCAAACGCTACACAGTCTTAAAATCTCCTCACGTAAACAAAGACTCTCGCGAGCAGTTTGAAATGAGAATCCACGCTAGAATGCTAGATATCGTAGCGGCTACTCCGGAAACCGTAGATAGTCTAACCAAACTCGACCTTGCCCCTGAGGTAAACGTCGAAGTTAGAGCGATGAAATAAGGAAAAGCAATGGAATATATCGTAGAAAAAATAGGCATGAGTAGAACCGTTGCGGCAAAGAGCACTCCGGTTACGCTATTAAAGCTCGTCGAAGCCAAAGTTTGCGAAGTGGGCGAAAATAATCGCGCTATCGTAGCGTACGCTAACACCAAAGCAAACAACAAAGCTATCGCCGGACAGCAAAAAAAATATAATTTAACTGCCGAATTTAACAAATTCGCTACTCTCGAAGTAGCAAACACCGAACCGGGAAATCTCGACGTTTCCGCGCTAAGCGAAGCTAAAATTTTAAAAGTTAGCTTTAACTCAAAAGGTAGAGGCTATCAAGGCGTGGTAAAAAGACACGGATTTGCCGGCGGTCCGAAATCTCACGGTTCTCGCTTCCATAGACGACACGGCTCTATCGGCGATTGCGAATGGCCGGGACGCGTTCAGCCTGGTATGAAAATGGCGGGACATATGGGAAACGAGAAGGTAACCGTTAAAAACGAGCTTATAAGCTTTGATTCCGAAAACGGAGTTTTGGTTGTAAAGGGCTGCGTGCCGGGATTTAACGGGGCGCTAGGCAGAGTAAGGATAGTAAAATGAGTAAAATTTTAGTATTAAACGATAAATTTGAAAAAGCTAGCGAGATAGAACTTCCGTCAAGCTACGCAGAAGTAAATCCGCATAACCTTTATCTTTACGTAAAGTCTTATCTAGCCGCGCTAAGGGCTAATACGGCGCATACGAAAGGTCGCTCGGACGTTAGCGGCGGCGGTAAGAAGCCTTGGAGACAAAAGGGTCGCGGCGGCGCGAGAGCCGGCTCAACCAGAACGAACGTTTGGGTAGGCGGCGCGGTAGCGTTTGGACCGACTAACGATAAAAATTACTTCCAAAAAGTAAATAAGAAGCAAAAACGCCTAGCGCTTGAATTCGCGTTAAGCGAAAAAGCGAACGCGGGTAAAATTTTTGCCGTAGACAGCATCGCCGTAGAAAGCGGTAAAACCAAAGACGCCGCAAAAGTTATCGAAACGTTAAAACTTCGCGATGCCCTAATCGTTAAAGATTTGCTCGACGACAAGACGCTGCTCGCGTTTAGAAATTTAGCAAACTGCTACGTGGTAGACGCAAGCGAAGTTAATGCTTATTTAGTATCGGCGTATAGCTCGGTAATTATCGAAAAAGCCGCGCTTGAAAACATAACAAAAGAGGGCTAAAATGGCAGATATAACTGATATCAAAACAATTATTTATACGGAAAAAACGCTTGGCCTTCAAGAACAAGGCGTCGTAGTTATTCAAACTTCGCCCAAAGTTACTAAAAACGGGCTAAAAGAGGTTTTAAGAGAGTATTTCGGTATAACGCCGCTTCGCATAAATTCGCTTAGAATCGACGGCAAAGTCAAGCGTTTTAGAGGAAAGCAGGGCGTTAGAAACGATGTTAAGAAATTTTACGTCAAGCTACCTGAGGGCGTAAGCCTAGAAAATACGGAGGCATAAGATGGCGATAAAATCATATAAACCATATACCCCTAGCCGTAGATTTATGACGGGGCTTAGCTCTGAGGATATCACGGCTAAACCTAGCGTTAGAAGTTTGCTCGTTAAGATCCCTGCAACCAGCGGTAGAAATAGCAACGGACGCATCACTTCAAGACATAAAGAGGCGGGCGCCAAGAAGCTTTATCGAATAATCGACTTTAAACGCAGAAAATTCGGCGTAGAAGGCAAAGTGGAAGCGATCGAATACGATCCTAACAGAAATTGCCGTATCGCGCTAATCGCCTATAAAGACGGCGAAAAACGTTACATAATCAAGCCTAGCGGACTAAACGTAGGCGACGTTGTAGCCTCGATCGATGAAGGCTCGCTAGATATTAAGCCGGGCAACGCAATGAAGCTACGCTATATTCCGGTGGGAACTATCGTGCATAATATCGAGTTAAAACCCGGCAAAGGTGCTCAAATCGCAAGAAGCGCGGGCGGATACGCTCAACTAATGGGTAAAGAGGAAAAATACGTAATCGTAAGGATGCCTAGCGGAGAGATGAGGCAAATTTTAGCCGAATGTATGGCTAGCATTGGCGTCGTAGGTAACGAAGACTGGGCTAACATCACTATCGGCAAAGCCGGACGTAACCGCCACAGAGGAATTCGCCCTCAAACTCGCGGTTCTGCGATGAACCCTGTCGATCACCCGCACGGCGGCGGCGAAGGTAAGAAAAACTCCGGTCGCCATCCGGTAACTCCGTGGGGCAAACCTACAAAAGGCGCTAAAACTCGCCGTAAAAAAGCGAGCGATAAGCTTATAATTTCAAGAAGGAAAGGAAAATAGAGATGGCAAGATCGCTCAAAAAAGGTCCTTTCGTAGATGATCATGTAATGAAAAAAGTTATCGCCGCAAAAAACGCAAACGATAACAAGCCGATCAAAACTTGGTCGAGACGCAGCACGATCGTACCCGAAATGATTGGATTAACGTTTAACGTTCATAACGGCAAGAGCTTTATTCCGGTATACGTAACCGAAAACCACATAGGCTATAAACTAGGCGAATTCGCTCCGACGCGCACATTTAAGGGCCATAAGGGTTCGGTGCAAAAGAAGATCGGTAAGTAAGGGGCAGGTATATGAGTAAAGCAATTATAAAATTCGTAAGATTATCTCCGACCAAAGCTAGGCTAATCGCGAGAGAAGTTCAGGGAATGAACGCGGAATTCGCGCTAGCCAGTCTTAGCTTTATGCCAAACCGCGGCGCTAAATTTATAGCCACGGCGATTAGTTCGGCGGTTGCTAACGGCGGCTTCGAGCCCGAAGAGGTTATCGTAAAAAGCTGCCGCGTAGACGCCGGTCCCGTATTGAAAAGATTTCGCCCGAGAGCCAGAGGAACGGCAAGTAGAATTCGCAAACCGACCTCTCACGTAACGGTAGAAGTATCTAAACCTGAAAAGAAGGAAGCATAATATGGGACAAAAAGTAAATCCGATAGGTCTAAGACTAGGAATTAACCGCAACTGGGAGTCTCGCTGGTTTCCTACTAAGCAAAGCCTTCCTGAAAATATCGGCGAAGATTATAAAATTCGCGCATTTTTAAAGAAAAAGCTTTATTATGCGGGGATTAGCCAAATTTTAATCGAGAGAACCGCTAAAAAACTACGCGTAACGGTAGTGGCGGCGCGTCCCGGTATCGTAATAGGCAAAAAAGGCTCCGACGTAGAAATTTTGAAAAACGAAGTTTCAAAGTTGATCGGTAAAGACGTAAATATTAATATTAAAGAGGAAAGAAAAGCGCAAGCTTCCGCTCAACTGGCGGCCGAGAGCGTAGCTACTCAACTTGAAAAGCGCGTCGCTTTCCGTAGGGCTATGAAAAAAGTTATCCAAGGCGCTCAAAAATCAGGCGCTAAGGGTATTAAAATTTCCGTCGCGGGTCGTCTTGGCGGCGCGGAAATGGCTAGAACCGAGTGGTATTTGGAAGGTCGCGTGCCGCTTCATACGCTAAGGGCTAAGATCGATTACGGCGTGGCGGAGGCTCATACCACATACGGGAATATCGGTATTAAAGTGTGGATCTTTAAAGGCGAAGTTCTTCAAAAAGGCGTTCAACCGGAGCGCAACGACGAAGAAAAAGGCGAGAGAAAAACACGCAGACCAAGAAGGGGTAAATAATCATGTTGATGCCTAAAAGAACGAAATTTCGTAAGCAAATGAAAGGTCGCAATCGCGGCTACGCTACTCGCGGCGCATCTTTATCTACCGGAGAATTCGCGATTAAAGCCGTCGAGGCTGGCCGCGTAAATTCTCGCCAAATAGAAGCCGCTCGTCAAGCGCTTACGCGCCACGTTAAGCGCCAAGCTAAAATTTGGATCAGAGTATTTCCTGATAAGCCGCTTACTAAAAAGCCTCTGCAAACTCGTATGGGTAAAGGTAAGGCCGGAGTCGAAGAGTGGGTAATGAACATAAAGCCGGGTCGTATAATATTCGAAATGGCGGGCGTAGACGAAGAGTTGGCGCGCGAAGCGTTGACGCTAGCTATGCACAAGTTACCTTTTAAAACGAAATTCGTAACGCGAGAGAGTGAAAATGAAATATACTGAGATAAAAGACAAAAGCGTTGCAGAATTAAACGCGTTGTTAAAAGAAAAAAAGGTGCTTTTATTTACGTTAAGACAAAAGCTAAAAACGATGCAGTTAAGCAACCCTAACGAAATCCGTGCGGTCAAAAAAGAGATCGCTCAGATTAACACTGCAATTAGCGCTTCAAAGTAAGGGGGCAAAGATGGCATTAAAAAGAGAAATTCAAGGGGTAGTTTTACAAAAGGCGGGAGATAAAACCGCTACTATCTTGGTAGAAAGACGCGTAATGCACCCGAGATACCATAAAATCGTAAAACGTTTTAAGAAATATTTGGTTCATGACGAGAAAAACGAGACAAACGCCGGCGATACTATCGTAGCTATCGAGTGCAGACCTTTATCTGCGCGCAAGAGCTTTCGTTTAAAGGCCGTGTTGGCAAAGGGAGTTGAGTAATGATTCAAAGTTTTACAAGACTTGCGGTTGCTGACAACAGCGGCGCAAAAGAGCTAATGTGTATTAAGGTTCTAGGCGGCAGCAAAAGACGCTACGCTACGCTAGGCGACATTATCGTTTGCTCCGTTAAAAAGGCTCTTCCAAACGGTAAAATCAAAAAAGGCCAAGTCGTAAAAGCCGTAGTCGTCAGAACTAAAAAAGAGGTTCAAAGAGACAACGGATCGCTAATTCGCTTCGACGAAAACGCGGCTGTAATCCTAGACAATAAAAGAGAGCCGGTGGGAACGCGTATTTTTGGACCGGTAGGTCGCGAAGTTAGATATGCTAACTTTATGAAAATCGTTTCATTGGCGCCGGAGGTTCTATAATGGCAAACGTAAAATTTAAAATTAAAAAGGGCGATAACGTAAAAATTATCGCCGGCGACGACAAGGGTAAAACGGGTAAAATTTTAGCCGTGCTAGCCAAAAAAGGTCAAGTCATCGTCGAAGGCTGCAAGGTAGCCAAAAAGGCTATTAAACCTAGCGAAAAAACGCCTAACGGCGGTTTCGTTAATAAAGAAATGCCGATAGACATCTCAAACGTCGCGAAAGTTGAGGGATAATATGAGTAGATTAAAAGACAAATTTAACGAAAGCATTAAACCCGCTCTCGTTAAAGAATTCGACATTAAAAATCCTATGCTAATCCCGTCGCTTGAAAAAATCGTAATTAGCGTAGGCGCGAACGAGTCCGCCAAGGATCAAAAAGTGCTTCAAAATATGGCCGATACGATCTCGCTAATCGCGGGCCAGAAGGCCGTAATTACCAACGCTAAAAAATCGGTCGCGGGCTTTAAGGTGCGCGAGGGCTTTCCGGTAGGCATAAAAGTAACGCTTAGAAAAGAGCAAATGTATGCATTTTTAGATAAGCTAATTAGCATCGCTTTGCCGCGCGTTAAGGACTTCCGCGGCCTGCCTAGAAACGGCTTTGACGGACGCGGCAACTATAACTTCGGTTTAAACGAACAGCTAATGTTCCCGGAAGTAGAGTATGATAAAATTTTACGCACTCACGGCATGAATATCAACATCTCTACGACGGCTCAAAACGATAAAGAGGCATTCAAATTGTTAGAACTATTTGGTTTGCCGTTTGCAAAAGGAAAGTAAGATGGCAAAAAAATCAATGATAGCAAAAGCCGCTCGCAAGCCTAAATTTACGGTTCGCGGCTATACTAGATGCCAAATTTGCGGACGTCCGCACTCTGTTTATAAGGATTTTGGAATTTGCCGCGTATGCCTAAGAAAAATGGCTAACGAAGGGCTAATCCCGGGCCTTAAAAAAGCAAGCTGGTAAGGAAGAGAAATGTTAAACGATTTAATTTCAGACGGACTAACCCGTATCAGAAACGCAAGCATGAGGAAGCTTGAAACCGCTAAGCTTTTACATTCTAACGTCGTCGAGGCTACATTATCGATACTTGCCGCAAAAGGCTATATTGAAAGCTACAACGTAGTAGAAGAAGGTAATAAGAAATTTATCAACGTCGTGCTTAAATACGACGAATACGGCAGAAGCGTAATCAACGAGCTAAAAAGAGTATCAAAGCCGGGTCGCCGCGTTTATAAAGGCAAAGACGACGTTAAACGCTTTAAAAACGGCTACGGAACGATCATCGTAAGCACTAGCAAAGGCGTTTTAAGCAACGAAGACGCTCACAAGGCTGGCGTAGGCGGCGAAATTCTCTGCACGGTTTGGTAATCGCCCGGCGCGTTAGGGCGCTGTTACCGCGCTCTTAAAACGGCGCTAGGACGCAAGGCTCGGTAAATAGCAAAAACTATTTTCGGTGCTTTCGCGCCATCGCCGAAATTTAGAGCTTAAAATTCGGCTTTTATCGAGAATGAAATTTTAAATTTCGCAAAAGCCTGAATTTTAGGTAGAAATTTTAATCAGGTTTCGTCGAAATCGACGATCAAATTTACGGCATTGCGGTGTTTATTCGTAAATGTAGAAACACCCTAGACAAGTAAAGGAAAAAAATGTCACGTATCGGAAAACAACCTATCGCTATCCCGTCGGGGTTAGAAGTTAGCGTTGCAAATAACGTCCTGAAATTTAAAAAGGGCAATCACGTAAAAGAGCTTGACACGAAAGGTCACGTAGACGTCAAGGTCGAAGATAATCATATCGTATTTTCAGCAAAAGGCGATGACCGCCAAAGTAGAGCCTATTGGGGTACTTATAGAGCGCTAGCTAATAACGTAGTTACAGGCCTTACGGCCGGGTTTACGCGCCAGCTCGAAATCAACGGCGTAGGTTACAAGGCCGCCGTTAAAGGTAAAATTTTAGAGCTTACTTTAGGCTTCTCGCATCTTATTAACTATGAACTACCGGCCGGTATCGAGGCTAGCGTAGAAAAAAACCTAATCACGCTAAAAGGCGACGATAAGCAAGTAATCGGTCAGGTCGCGGCACAAGTTAGAGGTTTTAGACCGCCGGAACCTTATAAAGGTAAAGGTATTAAGTATGTCGAAGAGCGCATAATCCGCAAAGCGGGCAAGACATCTAAGAAGTAAGGATAGGCGATGACAGCAAAATTACTAAAAAATAAAATTACTCTTAGAATTAAGAGAAAGAGAAGAATTAGAGCCAAAATTTCAGGCGTTGCCAATTGCCCTAGAATTTCTATTTTTAAGTCTAATAGAACTATTTACGCGCAAGCTATCGACGACGTAACGGCTACTACTATTGCGGCTATCGACGGACGCAAAGTAGTCGTAAAAGCCAATAAAGAAGGCGCTGCGAAACTCGCTAAGGAATTTGCGGGCGCATTAAAAGCAAAAGGTATCGACTCGGCGGTATTTGATAGAAACGGCTACTTGTATCACGGCGTTATCGCGGCGTTTGCGGACTCGCTACATGAAAACGGTATTAAACTATAACCCAAAGGAAAATCGATGGAAAAATATAACAAAGAAGAATTTGAAGAAGTAATCGTCGATATCGGTCGGGTTACGAAAGTTGTTAAAGGCGGACGCAGATTTAGATTCACGGCCCTAGTGGTAGTCGGCAACAAAAACGGCCTAGTGGGCTTTGGTTACGGTAAGGCAAAGGAAGTTCCAGACGCAATGAGAAAAGCCGTCGACGATGCTTTTAAAAACATTATCCACGTTAAACTAAAAGGCACTACGATACCGCACGACGTAGAGGTTAAATACAATGCGAGCCGCGTCTTGCTTCGTCCGGCTAGCGAAGGTACCGGCGTAATCGCGGGCGGCGGCGCTCGCCCTATTTTAGAGCTTGCCGGCATTAAGGACATCTTGACTAAATCGCTGGGCTCAAACAACTCGGCAAACGTTGTTCGCGCTACGATTAAAGCGCTTAGTATGCTAAAAAGCTAAGAGAAAGGAATAAAATGGCACTTGAAAATTTAACTCCGGCTTCTGGCTCGACGCGTAATATTAAAAGAATCGGTCGCGGTCAAGGTAGCGGCAACGGAAAAACCGCAGGAAAAGGCAACAAAGGTCAAAGAGCGCGCAAAGGCTACAATGAAAAACGCGGATTTGAGGGCGGACAACAGCCTCTTCAAAGACGTCTTCCGAAAGTAGGCTTCGCTTCTAAATTCGTAAAGCCTTACGTAATCAACGTAGAGAAAATTTCGGCGGTAAAAGAGCTTAGCGAAATTACGCTAGAAACGATCGCTAGCGTTCATAAAATTTCAAAAAGCGTAACTAAGATTAAGCTTATCGGCGCTAGCGCGAAAAGCTTAGCGTCTAAGGTAAAAGACGAAAACGTTAGCGTTAGCGGACAAAAATAATGAATAAAGCATTGACCAACAAGATATTAATCACGTTGGCATTTTTGTTCGCATACAGGATACTGGCATACGTGCCGGTTCCTGGCGTTAATGTCGATGTGATCAAAGAATTCTTTAATTCAAACAGCGGCAACGCTTTGGGCTTATTTAATATGTTTAGCGGCAACGCCGCCGAGCGTTTAAGCATTATATCCTTAGGCATTATGCCCTATATTACGGCTTCTATTATTATGGAGCTTCTAGCTGCGACTTTTCCGAATTTGGGTAAGATGAAAAAAGAGCGCGACGGTATGCAAAAATATATGCAGATTATCCGCTATGCTACGATCGTGATTACGATAGTTCAGGCTATCGGCGTTAGCATCGGGCTTCAAAGCCTAAGCGGCCGCGGCGGCGAGCAGGCTATAATGATAGATATGAACCTATTTATCGCTATATCGGCGGCTTCTATGTTGACCGGAACCATGCTTTTGATGTGGATCGGCGAGCAGATTACGCAGCGCGGTATCGGTAACGGCATTAGTCTTATTATTTTTGCCGGTATCGTAAGCGGCATCCCGAACGCCATCGGCGGAACGATAAATTTGGTGAATACCAGCGAGATGAATTTCCTCGTAGTAATCGCTATTTTGCTTATTATTTTGGTGACTATCGGCGCTATCATTTTCGTCGAAATGGGCGAGAGGCGTATACCGATTTCGTATTCTCGTAAAGTGGTCATGCAAAATCAAAATAAGCGTATTATGAACTACATCCCTATCAAGGTAAATTTAAGCGGCGTTATCCCGCCGATTTTCGCAAGCGCGATTTTGATGTTTCCGAGCACGATTTTGCAGGCGAGTACGAATAAATATTTGCAAGCTATCAACGATTTTTTAAATCCGAGCGGCTATATGTTTAACTTTTTGACGTTCGTTTTTATTATATTCTTTGCGTTTTTCTACGCTTCGATAGTGTTTAATACGAAAGATATCAGCGAAAATTTAAAAAAGCAAGGCGGATTTATTCCGGGCGTCCGTCCCGGCGAAAGCACGGCCGGATATCTAAACGAAGTAGCGAGCAGACTAACTTTGGGCGGAGCGATTTATTTGGGATTAATCTCGACGCTTCCTTGGGTTTTGGTTAAAACGATGGGCGTTCCATTTTATTTTGGCGGTACGTCGGTGCTGATCGTCGTCTCAGTAGCGCTTGATACGATGCGAAGGATAGAGGCTCAAATTTATATGAATAAATATCAAACCCTAAGCGCAGTGGGCTTGTAATGGCTATCGAGCTTTTAAGGCCGGCTGAAATAGATAAGATGCGAGCGGCGAATAAAATCGTCGCTCAAACCCTAGACTACGTATCTACGATAATAAAACCTGGAATTTCGCTTCTTGAAATAGATAAAATTTGCGAGGAGATGATCGTCTCCGCCGGAGCGAAACCGGCGTTTAAGGGGCTTTACGGCTTCCCGAATGCGGCGTGCATCAGCGTAAACGAGGTCGTGATACATGGGATTCCAAGCGCATACGTTCTAAAAGAGGGCGATATCGTAAGCGTAGATATAGGTTCGAATTTGGGCGGATATTTCGGCGATAGCGCCAGGACTTGGGGCGTGGGTAAAATTTCCCAAGAAGACGAGGATTTAATCGCGTGCAGCAAAGACGCATTAAATTTCGCGATAGATTTTATCAAAGCGGGTATGCATTTTAAAGAGGTATGCTATGCGCTTGAAAATTTTATCGTTAGACGCGGATACGTACCGCTTCGCGGATATTGCGGACACGGCATCGGTAAGCGTCCGCATTGCGAGCCTGAAATCCCGAACTATTTGGAGGGCATAAATCCCAAAGCCGGTCCGAAGATAAAAAACGGAATGGCTTTTTGTATCGAGCCGATGATTTGTCGAAAGGACGGCACTCCCGTAGTCGCCGACGACAAATGGGCGGTAACTGCAAAAGACGGATTAAGAACGAGCCATTATGAGCATTGTTTGGCGGTTATTAACGGCAAGGCTGAAATTTTAAGCCGGGCTTAAATTTTATAGAAAGGAAATAAGTGGCAAAAGACGACGTCATAGAGATCGACGGCAACGTTATCGAAGCGCTACCTAACGCGACGTTTAAAGTCGAGCTTGATAACAAGCACGTAATTTTATGTCATATTGCGGGTAAAATGCGTATGCACTATATTAAAATTATGCCAGGCGACCGCGTTAAAGTAGAGCTTACCCCATACAGCCTCGATAAAGGCCGCATAACATATCGTTATAAATAGTCGAAATTTAGGTTGCGTCGGAAGCGCTAATTTTTAGCCTTTTTACCGATGCTAAGAAATTTTAAAGCCGGATTTTAGTAAAATCTGCGTTTTGCAATTAAGCTGTGTGAAGAATTATTTTCAAAGTCTCCCACTTATTTTGAAAATAGTTGGTTTAAAAATCTCTTTAAACCTGATGCGGCGCCTAAAAAGTGGAATAAATTTTAGGAGTTACAATGAAAGTTCGTCCTTCCGTAAAGAAGATGTGCGACAAATGCAAAATTGTCAAACGAAGCGGTATCGTACGCGTTATCTGCGAAAATCCAAAACATAAGCAAAGACAAGGATAAGGCATGGCACGTATAGCAGGTGTAGATTTACCTAACAAAAAAAGAATCGAATACGGTTTGACCTATATTTACGGTATAGGTCTTTATAAATCTCGTCAAATTTTGGACGCGGTTAAAATTTCGTACGACAAACGCGTATACGAGCTAAGCGAAGACGAGGCTGCGGCTATTCGTAAAGAAATTCAAGAGCATCATATCGTCGAGGGCGATTTAAGAAAACAAGTCGCTATGGATATAAAAGCTCTTATGGACTTGGGCAGCTATCGCGGCCTGCGTCATAGAAAAGGCCTTCCGGTACGCGGTCAAAAAACTAAGACAAACGCTAGAACCCGCAAGGGTAAGCGCAAAACCGTCGGCGCAGCGACTAAGTAAAGGATAGCAAATGGCAAAAAGAAAAGTAGTTAAGAAAAAAATAGTTAGAAAAAGCATAGCCAAAGGTATCGTTTATATTAGCGCATCGTTTAATAATACGATGGTGACCGTTACCGACGAAATGGGTAACGCGATCGCATGGAGTAGCGCGGGCGGCCTAGGCTTCAAAGGTAGCAAAAAATCGACTCCGTATGCGGCTCAGCAAGCCGTTGAGGATGCTTTAAATAAGGCGAAAGAGCACGGTATTAAAGAAGTAGGCATTAAGGTACAAGGTCCGGGTAGCGGTCGCGAAACCGCCGTTAAGAGCGTGGGCGCGGTAGAGGGTATAAAAGTAACGTTTTTAAAGGATATAACCCCGCTAGCGCATAATGGTTGCAGACCGCCGAAACGCCGCCGCGTGTAATAAAAATTTAGGAGAATTATTATGGCTAGATATACAGGACCCGTTGAAAAATTAGAAAGACGTTTAGGCGTTTCTCTTGCGCTTAAAGGCGAGAGAAGGCTTGCCGGCAAGAGTGCATTAGATAAGCGCCCTTACGCTCCGGGCCAACACGGACAAAGAAGGAGTAAAATTAGCGAATACGGTTTACAGCTTCGCGAAAAACAAAAAGCTAAATTTATGTACGGTATTAGCGAGAAGCAATTCCGCCGCTTATTCCAAGAGGCCGCTCGCCGCGAGGGAAACACCGGCGCGCTTTTGGTGCAGCTTTTGGAGCAAAGGCTGGATAACGTAGTTTACAGAATGGGTTTTGCGACGACTCGCCGCTTTGCTCGTCAGCTGGTTACTCACGGACATATTTTGGTAAACGGTAAGCGAGTGGATATCCCTTCTTATCGCGTAGAGCCGGGCGCAAAAGTCGAAGTTATCGAAAAATCTAAAAACAACCCGCAAATCGTTCGCGCGATCGATCTAACGGCACAAACCGGAATCGTAGGCTGGGTAGATGTTGAAAAAGATAAAAAATTCGGTATTTTCACAAGAAATCCAGAAAGAGAAGAGGTTATCATTCCTATCGAGGAAAGATTTATAGTCGAGCTTTACTCGAAATAATAGAAGGTGTAATGATGAGAAAAATTACTACATCAGCTTATATGCCGACTGAAATTCAAGTAGAGAGCGTTAGCGAGAATGTAGCTAAAATTACCGCATATCCGTTTGAAACGGGCTATGCGGTAACGCTAGCGCACCCGCTTCGTCGACTTCTTTATACTAGTACCGTAGGATTTGCTCCGATCGGGGTTAAGATAAAAGGCGTTAGTCACGAATTTGATAGTATGCGCGGCATGCTTGAAGACGTCGCGTTTTTTATCATAAATTTAAAGAAAATTCGTTTCAAGCTCAAAAACGATAGCGAACGCGAAGTTATCGAATATAACTTCAAAGGACCGAAAGAGATAACCGGCGCGGATCTTAACAATGACGTAGTAGAGATCTTAAATCCGGATGCTTATTTGGCTACGATAAACGAAGACGCGGAGTTAAATTTTAGCGTTATTATCCAAAAGGGTATCGGCTACGTTCCTAGCGAAGAGATCAGGGGCGAAATAGAAGACGATTATATCGTATTAGATGCATTCTTTACGCCTATTAAAAGAGCGGTGTACGATATCGAAAACGTTTTGGTAGAAGATAATCCGGACTTTGAAAAAATCGTATTTACGGTAACTACCGACGGGCAAGTCGGACCGATTGAGGCTTTTAAACACGCTATCGAGGCGATGTATCAGCAGATGTCGGTATTTAAGGGCGTCTTAAACATCGACGTAAATGCGCCTATGGCTAGCGTTAGCGGTTCGGGCGAGCATTTAAAGCTGCTTTCTAGCGTGGAAGAGCTAAATTTAAGCGCTAGAAGTTCCAATTGCCTAGATAAAGCCGAGATTAGGTTTATCGGGGAGCTTGCGTTAATGGATGAAAACGAGCTAAAAGAGCTTAAAAATTTGGGCAAAAAGTCCCTTGAAGAGATAAAAGCCGTTATGCAGGAAATAGGCTACCCTATCGGTGCGGATATGCCAAAAGATACGCGCGAGCAGCTCAAAAAGAAGATCGCCGAGCTAAAATCTCAAATGGGCGCATAATAATAAAAAGGAAAAACAAATGAGACACAGACATGGATATAGAAAGCTTGGCAGGACTTCGTCTCATCGCTCTGCTTTGCTTAAAAATTTAGCAATCGCTATCATTAAAAGCGAAAAAATCGAAACGACTTTGCCGAAGGCAAAGGAGCTTAGAAGCTATGTCGAAAAACTAATAACAAGAGCGCGCAAGGGTGATAGTAACGCTCACAGAGCGGTATTTGCAAGCTTACAAGATAAAGAAACGACAAATAAACTCGTAGTTGAAATAGCTCCGAAATTTAAAGAAAGAAACGGCGGATACACTCGTATTGTAAAAACTCGCGTTCGCCGAGGCGATGCAGCCGAGATGGCTTACATCGAGCTAGTAGCTGAGTAAAATCAAGAGGGCTTCGGCTCTCTTTGCTTCAAAATTCCTAAACTCTTCCTTGCCGCCTATCTAAAATTTTACCGCATTTGATCTTTGTGGCTCGCAAAAGCCGTTGATATCGTTTATAAACAGTTCCGAATCTCGCCCAAGAAATTAGCTATGTAGTCCCAAAGTCTAACGCCAAATGAACAACCAAAATCAAACTATCTAGCAAGGAGGCCGAGATTAAGGTTGGGCATTTAGCTCGCCGCAGATAGATCCTCATAGCCGTAAAACTAAACCGGCACATTAGATAAATCTTTGATATCACGGCTAAGCCTTTGCTGCGCCTAAGAAAACAAGCTTGGCGCCAAAGTGCGGCAAAAGCCGTTAAATTCATTTGCTAGACGCTAGCCGTCGCTAGCGCCGAGTAGCTGGAGTTTAAATCAAAATTTACTGCAAACGCAAGCGAAACTGCAAAATTTATGCCGCCCGTCACGGCGCGACGCTATATAAGCTACGTTAGCAAAAGCCTAAAATATCGCAGCTTTCGCCGTAAGCTTGCCTTATGTTCCATGTGCGGGTACAAATGCCCTTAATCGAGCTTAATCCGCAATTTCTTATTTTTGTGTATAATTACCCGAAATTTTATAAAGGCGAAAAATGATTCCATTTACGGACGCAGAACTTTTAAAACCCGTCACGGCAAGTCTGGAAAAGGTCCGCCCGATGCTGCAAAACGACGGCGGAGATATGGCGCTTCTAGGTATTAAAAACGGTAAAATTTACGTCCAGCTCACGGGACATTGCCACGGCTGCGCGGCGAGCACGACTACGCTAAAATACGGGCTTGAACGCCAAATTCGAGCAGACATTCATCCCGAGCTTGAAATCGTCAATATTCCCGTCGGCGAAGAGGTAAACTTTGATAAATTATAAGCGCCTAGGCGTTAAATGCTTCAAACGTGCGCTCTTTGACGAGGCGGCGACGTATTTTTCGTTAGCTTACGAAGCGAGCGGCGAGAAGGGCTTACTATTTTTAACTCAGCTTTGCTCTCTGGCAAAGCATAGCCCGCAAGAGGCGAGGATGCTTTTCGAGCTGTTTTTGGCGAAGGATAAATTCGGCAAATCAAGCGAGGAATTCGAAGAAATTTTAGAAATTTTAGAGTCGCGGTTTGAGCCGGATTTTGCCGCCGAGGAGCAAGACGCAATCAGCTACGACGACTTTATGGAGGCGGTTTGGCGCGAGGGAGATTTTAAGCGCGTTTTTGAAAATATTATGTTTTCAACCAAGATTATGATCTCAAACCGCGACGATTTTTTGGAATTTTTAGAGAATTTAATCGACAACGATTTCCTTGAAATGGGGATAAACTACCTTGAAAGCGCGTCGGACATGTTTGCGGGGGATGCGCGCGTAGAGGCGCTGTGGCGGGAGATCGCGCGGAGGCGAGACGATGAAAATTTGCGTTGAAAACGGCTTTGTGACGGATAATTCAAGCGAGTGCGAGGCGAGTTGCTATTTCGTTAAGACGGCGGCGAATGCGAAATTCGCATCCGCGGCGGAGGCGAAAGGCGCGCGCATAATCGGTCTTAACGAATGCAAGCGGCTGTTACAAATCGACGAAAATATCAAAATCGTAGGGATCACGGGCACTAACGGCAAGACCACGACGGCAGCGGCGATTTACGAGACGCTGCGAAATTTGGGCTACAAATGCGCACTTTGCGGCACGCGCGGGGCATTCGTAGATGGCGAGAAGATCGATGAAAAGGCGCTGACGACGAGCGAAATTTTGCGTACGCTTAGCTACTTAAAAAGGGCTAGCGAGAAAAAGTGCTCGTTTTTTGTAATGGAAGTAAGCTCGCATGCGATCGCGCAAAATCGCATCGAAGGGTTAAAATTCGCGCTTAAAATTTTTACGAATTTAACGCAAGATCATCTTGATTATCACGGCTCTATGGAGGAGTACGCCCGCGTGAAATCAAGCTTTTTCGCGGACGACGCGCCAAAGCTAATCAACATAGACGATGCGGGCGGGCTAAAATTTAACGCCGCAAACGCCGCGACTTATTCGCTCAATAAGCCCGCGACTTTCGCTCCGCTAGCATACGGGCTAAAAGGCGGCATAGACGCGCTAGTTAAGACGCCGCACGGCGAGGTTAGCGTTAGTTCGCCGCTGCAAGGAGAGTTTAATCTTTATAACCTAATCGCAGCGTTAGGCGCGGTTAGCCTGCTAGTAAGTCCCGATCCGCAGGCGTTAGGCGAAGCTATCAGCGCGTTTGGCGGTACGCCGGGGCGCGTAGAAGTCGTAAGTACCGAACCGCTGGTAATCGTCGATTTCGCGCATACTCCCGACGGCATGGAAAAGGTGCTAAACGCGCTTAGGCATTTGCGGCTGGTGGCGGTTTTCGGCGCGGGAGGCGATAGAGACCGTACGAAGCGCCCTAAAATGGGCGAAATCGCGCAGCGATACGCAGACGTTGCGATCGTAACCAGCGATAATCCTCGCTCGGAGGATGCGGAGGCGATTATGGACGAAATTTGCGCGGGAATGAGCCCTAGTGAGCGCGTGATAAGAGAGCCTGACCGCGCTAAAGCGATCAAGCTGGGGCTTAGCTTGCTAAAAGGCGGCGACGCGCTAGTGATCTTGGGTAAAGGAGATGAAGAATATCAAGAGATAAAAGGCGTGAAATATCCGTTTAGCGATAAAGCCGTCGTACGCGAAATTTTAAGCGCGTCGCGGCAATAGATCTAATCAAAGGCTAGGGATGAAAATTTTAAATTTAACTTGCGCGGTCGCGATTTGCGCTATTTTATCGGGCTGCGCTAGCGGCGGGCAAACGCCCCGAATGCAAAATTTAGGC
>NZ_CAJPMA010000018.1 GCF_905371695.1 uncultured Campylobacter sp.
CGACGGCGAAAAAAGCAGCACGAACGGCAGCAAGATCATCGCGTTTATAAGCGCGGTCAGCACGATTTGCGTATCGCCTTCAAAGCTTTTTAAAAGCGTGTTTTGGATTGTGATTTTGTGTGCTAGATCCACGCTCGCGTTTAAAAACGCGATGATTAAATAGGGCAAAAAGCCCCTAGCGGCTAGTAAAATTTTCATTTTTCTTCCTTTTTGTAAGCGTTTAAAGTTTGCATGTTAAAAACGTAAGGCTTTAAAATTAGCAACACGTCAAGTAGGCGTTTTAGGCGGGCGTCGTTATCCGCAGCGCCCTCTTTTACGGCGTTTTGAGCGATAGCGGCTTCAAGCGCGGCTAGCTTTTTAGCCTCTTTTAGATAAGTCTGAACGATTTGTTTTTCATCGTCGTTTAGATTTACTAAAATTTCTAAAATTTCGCGCTCTTTTGCGGTAAAATTTCCCTCTCTGGGGCTTAAAAATCCGTCTTTTACGTAGTTTTTAAGCTCTTTTTGCGAAATTTTAAACTCGTCTAAAAGCTCGTCTGCGCTATAAATTTTAGCGTGCGCGGGTCCCATAACGAGCTCTAAATTTTCAAAAAGCGACGCGTAAGGGTTGCCGACGTCGAAATTTTCGCTTTTAAAAAGCTCTTTAATCTGTGCGATAGAGCAGCTGAAATTTAGCTGTAAATATTTTATAAACTCTATCGTTTGCACGCATTTTTCGTCGTAAAGATGAAAATTTTGCTTTTGCTTGTCGGGTTCGGGCAATAAACCCTCTTTGACGTAGTAAAGTATCGTCGATTTGGGCGTATCGCTAATCGTTTGCAGTTCGCTCATTTTTAGCATCGATGCTCCTTTCTTAAAATCAAGCGCAATATTAGCGGCTTTTTTCTTAAAAAAGCGTTAAGTGATACTCTACGCTTTTTAAAATTCGGCGAAATTTCTAAAATTTAACAAAACGGATTATAATTTACGCAAAAAAAGGCGTCGAGATGAAATATTTTAACTCGTTTTTCGCAGGTATTATTTTTACGTTAGCGCCGATATTTAGCATATTCGTCGGGCTTAAAAACAACTACTTCGGCTATTACGGCATAGACGAATATTTTAACTCTCTATTCGTAGATAACGTGCCTGTTTTATGGCTCGCGCCGGTGTATTTGCTCGCCGGATACTTTATATTTTACGCGCCTTTTCGTAAAATTTTCCGCGCATTTTATGCGGCGTTGCTGGTTGCTACTACTATTAGCTGGATAGAGCCCGTAGGGTTAAAATTAGGACAAAAGTTATTTATGAGCGAGCCTTACGAGACGGCTTTCGGGCTTGACGAAAACAGCCGCGCCAAAATTACCAAAATGCAGACGCTTTACGTCGGGCGAAACGACGTTTACGTCATCAAAGAGGGCGCCGATAAAGCCAGCAAAACAAAAAAAGACGCTCTTTAAAATTTAACGCAAATTTTACCTTTGCTTGGCTACAATACGCCAAAATTTTAAAGGGCAGGACTATGCGTATCAAACTTCCTCACACACCTTATATCGCACATAAAATCGCAATCGATCTTTTAAACTGCGGCTTTGTTAAGCTAAACAGCGGCGTCGAGCCGGTCGCAAAAAGGGCGGTCGAAATTTTAAACGCCGACGTGCAAAAAGAGCGCGCGCTGGACGAACGCGCAAACGAATTACTGGCTAAAAACGAGGATGAGATGGAAACGATGCAAATCGATCGCAAAAATATGTTTTGGCTTATTAAGCGCAAGCTGGCGGGAGATTTCGGCGTGATTTTATCGCACGAGGATAGATTTAGCGACGTCGCGCATAAAATTTTAGAAGCGATCTGGAAAAGCAGCCTAATCGAGTATAACGTCTCCGAAAATCGCGTTAAAAACGTAATTTACAACTCGATCGACGATTATTTAAAGATTTATGAAAAGATCGAGGACGAAGTAATCGAAAAAATAGAGGGTTACAAGCGAAAATTAATCCCCGGTACCGAAGAATACGACATAGTTTTCGAGCGGCTTTACGAGGACGAGCTAAGAAAACGAGGAATGTTTTAATGGACGCGTATATTTATTTACAAAACGGCGCGTTTTTGCGGGCTAAGGCGTTCGGCGCGAGCGGCGAGTGCGCGGGCGAGCTGGTGTTTAACACCTCGATGACGGGCTATCAAGAAATTTTAAGCGACCCTAGCTATGCGGGGCAAATCATTGTTTTTACCGCGCCCGAGATCGGCGTCGTAGGCGTAAACGACGACGATATGGAAAGTCTAAAAATTCACGCGAGCGGCGCGATAATGAGAAATTTTACGCGTACGCCGTCGAATTTTCGCTCGCAAAAATCGCTTGAAGAATTTTTCAAAGAGCAGGGAAAATTCGGTATTTACGACGTAGATACGCGCTATTTAACTAAAATGCTGCGCGACGAAGGCGCTTTGATGGCGTATATCTCGACGCAAATCGACGATAAAAACGAGCTTGCGCGCAAACTAGAAGAAGCGGGAAGCATAGCTAATAAAAATTACGTAAAAACCGTAAGCGCCGAAGACGAATACTCCCATAAAAACGGCGCTTGGGATAAGAGCGAGCAACGCTACAAGCCGCTAAAAAGCATCGGCAAAAAGATCGCCGTCATAGACTTCGGCGTTAAGAGAAATATCTTAAACGAACTTTGCGAGATCGGCCTTGAAACGCTCGTCGTGCCGCACGATACGAAGGCGGATTATTTAATCGAAAAATTTAAAAAGGGCGAAATTAACGGCGTATTTCTCTCAAATGGACCGGGCGAGCCTAAAAATTTAACGGACGAAATCGCGCAGATTAAGGAGTTAATAGCGGCTCGCGTGCCGATTTTCGGCATTTGCTTAGGTCATCAGCTACTCTCAAACGCATTCGGATATCCGACTTACAAGCTAAAATTCGGCCAGCACGGTGCGAACCACCCCGTGCTAAATTTGCAAACCAAAGCCGTAGAAATCACCGCGCAAAACCACAATTATAACGTTCCAGAAGAGATCGCGCAGGTGGCGGAGATCACGCATCGCAATCTTTTCGACGGCACGATAGAAGGCGTTAGATACAAAGATTATCCGATATTTTCGGTCCAGCATCACCCGGAAGCCAGCAGCGGTCCAAACGAGAGCAAATACATCTTTAAGCAATTTTTAGAAATTTTGTAATCTATGGACTATCTTAGCGTCCTAAACATCGCTAGCGTCGCGGTTTTGAGCAGTTTTAGCCACTGCATCGGTATGTGCGGCGGATTTATTAGCTTGCAGGCGCTGTTTTTACGCGGCAAAAGCGGGACGCAGGCGATGATTTTGTCGCTGCTTTATCATTTATGCCGCGTCGGCGCGTATACGTGCCTAGGCGCGCTAGCGGGAGGTCTTAGCGGAGCGCTAATAATTGGCAAAAACGCGCGCGCGGAGCTATTTTTCGCCGTCGGTTGCGCGCTTATTTTTATAGGCACGGCGCTTTACTTTCGCGGCGGTATGCTAAAATTTTTAGAAAACGAAAAAATTTCGAAATTTATCGCTTTAAAGGCGTTAAAATTTAGCAAAAAGCAAGGCGTATTAAACCTTTGCGCGCTTGGATTTTTAAACGGATTACTGCCTTGCGGGGTAGTTTATTATTTTTTAGCTCAGGCCGTTTCTTACGGCAGCGCCGTTAGCGGAGCGGAGGTAGCGGCTATTTTCGGGCTTTGCACGATACCCGCGCTTCTTTGCGCGCAGATTATTTTGAGGCGAGCCTTGCTAAATTTTAGGCAGGCTATGTTTAAAATTTCAACCGCGGTAATCGTTCTTAACGGCGTTTATCTCGCGTTTTCGGGGCTTAGGGCGAGTGAGTGACGTAAAGGCTAGATTTAAGCAGTATCAAAACGCGATCGAAGAGAGTACGATCGTTTCAAAGACCGATATTAACGGTATCATCACGTTCGTAAACGACGAATTTTGCAAAATTTTAGGCTACTCTCGCGAGGAGCTAATCGGCAAAAATCATAACGTAGTGCGTCATCCAAGCGTTCAAGCTAGCGAATTTAAGCGCCTTTGGGATACGATCTTAGCTAAAAAAGTTTATAAAACGACGACGAAAAATTTAACCAAAGACGGGCGGGCTGTCTATCTAAATACGACGATTATCCCGATACTAGATCTTAACGGCGATATAGAGGAGTTTTTAGCCGTCCGCCACGACGTAACGGAAGTAGTAGAGTTAAACGAGCGCCTAATGCTCGCGCAAAAAGAGCTAAGAGAGCTAAATTTAGGACTAGAAAGCCGCGTAAACGAGCAAACGGCGAAGCTTCGCGAGCTAAACGAAAATTTACGCAAAATAGTAGAGCGCGAGGTCGCCAAAAACGAGGAAAAGACCAAGATGCTGCTAGTTCAGTCGCGACTTGCCAGTATGGGCGAGATGATAGCAAATATCGCTCACCAGTGGCGCCAACCGCTAAACGAGCTGTCTTTAACGTTATTTAAGATGAAGAAGGCGGCGGCGCACGGCGCGGAATTTAAAAGCTCTTACGATAAATGCAAGAATATTATTAAAAATATGTCCGATACGATCGAGGATTTTAGCGGTTTTTTTAACGGCGGTAGGGCGGCTAAAAATTTTACGCTAAGCGACGCGGCGCGCGAGTCTGCGGCGATGGTGCAAGGAGCGTTCGAAAAGGAAAAGATAAAGCTAAATTTAGACGTTAAAGCCGACGCGCGAATTTTCGGGCATAAAAATCAGCTAGAACAAGTCGTTATAAATTTGCTAAATAACGCGAAAGATGCTTTAAGTCGAAAAAGCGGCGAGAAAACCGTCGAAATTCGCGTTTTTAAAGAGAACGGCTTGGGCGTAATTAGCGTAAGCGATAACGGCGGTGGGATCGACAGGGAAGTAGCGGATAAAATTTTCGAGCCGTATTTTACGACTAAAAGCGCAAAGCAAGGCACGGGCATCGGGCTATATATGTCAAAGACGATAATGGATAAATTTCAAGGCGAAATAGAGGCTAGAAACGCAAACGGCGGCGCCGTATTTACCCTAAAAATACCTTGCGAAAAGGAGAAAAATGAATAAAATTTTAGCGAATTTAACTATATTATTAGTCGAGGACGACGAGGAAGCGCGAAAGCTCATGCAAGAGCTATTGCAGGGCGAATTCGCGAAGGTTATAACCGCTCAAAACGGCGATGAGGGACTTAAAAAATTTAAGAAATTTAATCCCGATATGGCGGTGACCGACATCGCGATGCCGATTTTAGGCGGGCTTGAAATGGCGCAAGAGATCAAAAAAATCTCCAAAGATACGCCCGTAATCGCGCTTAGCGCGTTTAGCGAAAAAGAGCGGCTGCTAAAAGCTATCGACGTAGGTATCGACAAATACGTATTAAAACCGGTCGACATGGACGAATTTTTACCCGCGCTCGAAAAACTGGCGCAAGATAAAATCGCCTCCGTTAGCGTAATAGAAATTTCAAGCGGACTTAGCTTTAATAAGATTAAACGCGTTTTGATAAAAGAAGAAGAGGAAATTTTGCTTACCAAAAAGGAGCTTTCTTTCGTATCGCTTTTGATTAAGCGCCTAGGTACCGTGGTGCCGCACGAGGAGATAAAAAACGTCGTATGGGTGGGCGAGAGCGTAAGCGAAGCGGCGATCAGGACGTTCGTAAAGCGTCTGCGCGATAAGGTCGGGACGGATTTTATTAAAAATTCCCCGGGTCTGGGTTATAAAATCGACGCGAATTTTAAGTAGCTTAACGAAATATAAAAACGTTATACTTTAAGTTGCTTTATATATTTATTGCTCTAAAATAGCGGATTGAAATTTTTAACGTAAATTTAACGAGGAGGCTTAATGCGACCCGGTCAGTTGCTTAGCTACGATTACAGCGTGGCTAAACTTTTTATGTTTTCTACGATACTTTTCGGCATCGTAGGTATGGGTATAGGCGTGTATATCGCGTTTGAGATGGCATGTCCTGAGTTAAACTACGTAGCGGGAGAATACTCGACGTTCGGCAGGCTACGTCCGCTTCATACCAACGGCGTAATATTCGGCTTTATGCTTTCGGGAATTTTCGCTACGTGGTATTACGTAGGGCAGCGCGTATTAAAGGTCTCTATGAGCGAGTCGCCGCTGCTTATGGCAGTGGGTAAGCTGCATTTTTGGCTATATATGCTAGTGATGGCGGCGGCGGTAGTTAGCCTGCTTATGGGACTAAATACTACCAAAGAATACGCCGAGCTAGAATGGCCTATCGACATCGGCGTAGTCGTAGTTTGGGTGCTTTGGGGAGTTAGTATATTCGGGCTTATCGGTATTAGGCGCGAAAAGACGCTTTACGTGTCGCTTTGGTACTATATCGCGACGTTTTTCGGCGTGGCGATGCTATATTTATTTAATAATATGGAAGTGCCTACGCGTCTAATTTCGGGCGAAGGCTCGTGGTTTCACTCCGTATCGATGTACGCGGGCAGCAATGACGCTTTGGTGCAATGGTGGTACGGACACAATGCCGTGGCGTTCGTATTTACCGTCGCGATAATCGCCCAAATTTATTACTTCTTGCCCAAAGAAAGCGCGCAGCCCGTATTTAGCTACAAGCTCTCGCTATTTTCGTTTTGGGGGCTTATGTTTATCTATCTTTGGGCGGGCGGACACCACTTGCTGTATTCCGCCGTGCCCGATTGGATGCAGACGATGGGTTCTGTATTTTCGGTAGTTCTAATTCTTCCGTCGTGGGGCTCCGCTATTAACATCTTACTTACGATGAAGGGCGAATGGACGCAGCTAAGAGAAAATCCGCTTATTAAATTTATGATTTTAGCCTCTACGTTTTATATGTTTTCGACCCTAGAAGGCTCGATTTTAGCGGTAAAATCCGTAAACGCGCTAGCGCATTTTACAGATTGGGTCCCGGGACACGTCCACGACGGGGCGCTGGGCTGGGTAGGATTCATGACGATGGCGGCGCTTTATCATATGACGCCGCGCGTATTTAAGCGCGAAATTTATTCAAAATCGCTTATGGAAGCGCAGTTTTGGATACAAACGACAGGTATCGTGCTATATTTTGCGTCGATGTGGATCGCGGGCATAACGCAAGGCATGATGTGGCGCGCTACCGATCAATACGGCAACTTGCTGTATTCGTTCATCGACACCGTGATCGCGTTAATGCCTTATTATTGGATTAGGGCTATCGGCGGGGCGCTTTATTTGATAGGATTTTTTATGTTCGTTTATAATATTTATAAATCTATGAGCGCGCCTAAAATTAGCGCCGAGCCTAAAAGCGCTTCGCCTATGGGGCAGGGCATAAGAGCGGAGGTGATGTGATGTTTACTTGGCTAGAAAAAAATCCGTTCTTCTTCGGCGTCGGAGTTTTTATCATCATCGCTTACGCGGGCGTAGTCGAAATTTTGCCCGACTTCGCCAATCGCGCTCGCCCGCTAGAAGGCACGAAGCCTTACAGCGTGCTGCAACTAGCGGGTAAAAACGTCTATATGCAAAACGGCTGCAACGCCTGCCACACGCAGCTAATCCGCCCGTTTAAAAGCGAAACCGATCGCTACGGCATGTATTCGCTAAGCGGCGAGTATGCCTACGATCGCCCGCATTTATGGGGTTCTAAGCGCACGGGGCCCGATCTTTTGCGCGTAGGAAACTACCGCACGACCGATTGGCACGAAAACCATATGAAAGACCCGCTCTCGGTGGTGCCGGGCTCTATAATGCCGGCATACGCGCACATGTTTAGAAAAAACGCCGATATTAGCACGGCTTACGCGGAGGCGGCGACTATTAAAAAGGTATTTGCGGTGCCTTACGACGAGCCTGAGATGCCTAGTCTAGGCGATTTTAGCGCCGCGCAAAAAGCCGCGAACGAAGAGGCGGGCGCGATCGTAGAGCAGATGAAGGACGAGGAAGTTAAAAAAGCTTACGCTAACGGCGAAATACGCGAGATCGTGGCTTTGATCGCGTATCTAAATAGCTTAAAGTGAGGCGTGCGATGGACGAGATTAGACAGCTTCAAGGATACGGATTTTTCGCGCTTACCGTGATTTTGACCGCGATTTTATACGGGTATTTTTATCACCTTTATAAAAGCGAAAAATTAGGCGCCAGAAATTACGAAAAATACGCGAATTTAGCCCTAGACGACGAGCTCGGAGCTAAAATTTTAGAGAAAAACGCGCGCGAATAAAGGGGAGCGGATGCAGTGGTTTAATTTAGAAGATAATATAAATTTACTAGCCTTAATCGGCGCGGTACTAATCGTCGCGCTAACATTAGGGGTCGCGGGCAAATACGTAAAACAGATGAAAGTCGCCAAAGATAAAGACGCCAAGCTTAGCGAGCATTCGTGGGACGGCATCGGCGAGTACGAAAACGAAATTCCGGTCGGCTGGCTCGCGATGTTTTTGCTGACGCTGGTTTGGGGGATTTGGTATTTTCTAGCAGGATACCCGCTAAATTCGTATTCGCAAATCGGCGAATACAACGAAGAAGTAAAAGCGCAAAACGAAAAATTCGAAGCTAAATACGCTAATTTAGACGCCGGATCGCTTGCCGAAATGGGTAGCGGCATTTTTTTAGTGCAGTGCGCCTCCTGCCACGGCATTACGGGCGACGGTATCGGCGGAAAGGCCGCGAATTTAAGCGTTTGGGGCAGCGAAGAGGGTATCGTACAGACCGTCTTAAACGGCTCGAAAGGGCTTGAATATCCTATGGGCGAGATGCCAGCGGGGCTACTTGACGAAGAGGGCGCAAAGGCCGTAGCCGCTTATATTTTTAAAGAAATTTCGGACGTTAAATCAAGTAAAAACGAAAATTTAGTCGAAAGCGGTAAAGAGCAGTTTGCGGCGTGCGCGGCGTGTCACGGCGAGGACGGTAAAGGCATGGAGGGTATGTCGCCCGATCTTTCCAAATACGGCACGCCGGAGTTTATCGTAGACGTGCTAAATCGCGGTAAAAGCGGCGCTATCGGCGTAATGCCTAAATTTGGCGAAAGATTAAACCAGACGCAGCAGCGCGCAGTCGGCGCTTACGGCGTATCGCTATCTAGGGAGCAGTGATGGAAAATTTAAATAGAAACGTATTCGCGTTTAACGGCGCGGGCGGGTATTTCGTAGCGGTAGCGCTGTTGCTGGGGATTTTAGCGGCGCTAACGGCAGCCGCGATTAGCATCCAGCAAGAGGTCGTAAAGCACCCTTATAAGCTGGAAAATCCTACCGAGATTAAGGCTAAAAGCGCGCAAAACGCGAAGCATATCGTAATAAAGGAATAATATGAACGGCGTTTTACAAAAGGCTATCGTAGCGCTAATCATCGTCGCCGCCGTCATTTGCGCGTGGTCGGTGCTAACTAAAAACCATCTTTTCGTAGGATAAATTTGCGAAATTTTAGAGCCGCCGCGGGCGAAATTTCGGGCGAAAATTTTAA
Organism: uncultured Campylobacter sp.; assembly: GCF_905371695.1. GTDB lineage: Bacteria > Campylobacterota > Campylobacteria > Campylobacterales > Campylobacteraceae > Campylobacter_A. The sequence continues at coordinate 9,425 of NZ_CAJPMA010000018.1, forward strand.
GGGCGCGATAAAATTTCTAGCTAAAATTTTAGCCTCTTTTTTCGTGCTTTTTTGCGGGTTAAATTTCGCCTTCGCCGCGCAAATCGTAGTTAAAAACGACGAAATTTTAAGCCCCGCCGTCGCCGGTAAAATTTCGCAAATCGGAGACGAGCTTTATGCTAGAAGCGGAATTTTAGCCGCCGTCGCCGTTTACGAAAGCCTAGGCGAGCAAAGCTTGCGGGAGGCGGTTAAATCTTTAAATTTAACGGCGCCTTACGCGGTTATAGCGCTTGCCAAACGCGAGCGAAAGGTTGAAATTTTTGCCGACCCCGCGACTTTAAAGCTTTTTGATAAAGAGCAAATTTTAAGCCCTTTCCCGGAGCGCGGCACGATACTGCCCATTTTAACCTCAAAAAACGGCAAAGATGTCTATAACGCCGCTATTTTAAACGGCTACGCCGATCTTACCGAGCAGATCGCGGCTAGTTTAGGCGTTAAACTCGAAAGCGCGATAGGAGACGCTAATAAAACGGCGTTAAACGCTCTTCGCGCGGCGGTTTACGGCTCGATTATCCTCGTTTTCGCGGTTATGATTTATAAAAAAGCGCGGCGGCAAAATAAATTAAAGGTAAAAAATGGCTAAAAACTACTGGCCCCACGGCATCGTAGCCTCTATAATAGCCTGCGTAATAGCCTGCGCGGCGACGATTATAGTTTCGCTGGACTACCCCGTAGAAATGGATAATTTTTACTTTGAGAAATATCAAAAAATAGACGATAAAATCAACGAAATTTTGGCATCGCAAAGAAAATTCGAGCAAAATTTTAGCGTAGAGTTTAAAGACGCTAATCAAAACGTAAAAAGGCCCGCGAATTTAGAGATTAAAGTCTCGCCTAAAACCGCGCGCGCAAGCGACCCGGCTTACGAGCTGATGCTTACTAGGCCCGATACGAACGAGGCGAATTTAAAGCTTGAAGGCGAGCTTAGCGGCGGAGTTTTAAAAACGCAAAAGGTTAATTTTACTAAGCCCGGCCGCTGGCAGCTGCTAGCGAAATTTACGAGCGCCGACCTTAACGCGAGCGCTTTTTATAAATTCGAGATTTACGCCGATGAATAGACTTTTCGTATTTACCAGCATGCGCCAAATTCGCGAATTTAACGCAAGCTTCACCGACGCGTTAATCCCCAAAGCCTATACGATAGACGAGTTTAAAAAGCGCGCCTCTTTCGTGCCGGGGCGCGCAGAGGCGGATGCGGCTATGTCGCTTATCTTGATGTGCGAGGCGTGCGCGATGAGCGCGGATGCGGGCGCGAAGCTAAAAATTCCTAGCGAATTTTTCGCGTTTTTGAAAAATCACGATTACCTTTTTAGCTTTTTTAAAGAGCTCGCCGTGCAAAAAAAGAGCGTCGAGGATCTAAAATTTAGCGATATTTACGCCAGTTACGAGGAGCATTTGCAAATTTTAGGCGAGGCGCTGCGAAATTATAAAAATTTGCTCGCAAACCGCGCTTTATACGACGATATAACCTTTTGCGAGCTTTACGAGATAAACGAAGGATTTTTGCAAAGATTTGACGAAATTTTAGTAGAGGTTTTCGGAATTTTAAGCGAGCACGAGTGGGAATTTTTGCTTAAATGCGCCGAAATTTCGCTCGTAAAGATAAAATTTCAAACCTCGAAATTTAACCGCAAGCTAATTCATAAAATCGCCGAAATTTGCGGCAAAAGCGAACGGGATTTCGAGCTTTACGCTTATTACGAGCTTGATTTGCGCTCGCTCGAATTTATAAAAACGGGCGAAGTAGCGCAAAATAGGGAGGTTTTGACGCGAGCGTTCGAGCTTGAAAGCCTGCAAGCGGCTTTCGTATTCGAAAAAATCTCGACCTTTATCGCACGCGGCGTAAAGCCGGAAAATATAGCAGTCGTTTTGCCCGATGAGAAATTCGCTAAAATTTTACGCTTGCACGATAGCGCGAATATGCTTTCATACGCGATGGGAACGCCTTTTGAGGACACTAGCTTTTACGCCACGCTTTACGAGATAGACGAAGCGATAAAAGAGAATTTAAGCCTAGATTTAGCGCCCGATTATTTAGAAAAAAACGACGATTTAACCGCCGCGCAGACCTTTTTAAACCTACAAAATTTAAGCGAGCAAACGTTTTTAAAATTTAAAAACTCATACGACCGCCGTGCGGAATTCGCGAATTTTAAAGAGCTGATAGGCGAGCTTTTAGAGCTTTTAAACGTTTCTTCAAACGGCGAAATTTACGAGGCCGTAAACGAAGAGCTGTTTTTTATAGAAAATTTAAACAAAGCTCGAAATTTTAAGCTTAGCGAGCTCGTTTCGCTGCTGCTTATGCGCCTAAAAGAGCGCTCGCTAGACGACGCGCGCGGCGGAAAGGTCAAGGCTATCGGCGTTTTAGAAAGCAGGGGGCTAAAATTTGAATGCGTGATAATCGCCGGATTTAACGACGACGTAGTGCCAAAGCGTAGCGTAAACGAGATGTTTTTAAGCTCGAAAGTGCGCGAAAAAGCGGGGTTAATAAGCTATTTAGACCGCGAAAATTTACAGCGATTTTACTATGAAAATTTAATAAATAACGCAAAATTCGCAGCCGTTAGCTACGTTTTAAACGACGAGAAAATGCCGTCTAGGTTTTTAAACGAATTTAGCCGCTCGCCCGACGCCGGCTACGACGACGCGGCGTATTTGGGCGTTTTTAGAGGCGGCAAAGAGGCGAAATTTAAAAGCGAAGTAGAGCCTTTAAAGCATGATTTCTTCGGCTCGCCGCTTTCGTTTTCCAGACTAAATACCTTTTTAGCCTGCGCTAGAAAATACTACTACAAATACGCAAAAAGGCTCGGTGCGCCTAGAAATTTAGGCGTTTTGTCGCCCGCAAGGCTGGGAAGCGCCCTTCACGAGGCGCTTTTTGAGTATTACTCGGCAAACGAGAGCTTTGATACGGCGAAATTTATGCAAATTTTAAGCGCTAAAAATTTAGACCCCTTAGAGCTTAAAATTTTAGAGAAAAAATCGGCTAAATTTAAGCTTAGCGAGGACGAGCGAGCCGCGCGGGGCTGGAAGATAAGCGAGCTAGAAGCGGCGAAGCAAGCCGAAATTTTAGGCGTTAAAATCGAAGGCAGGATCGACCGCATCGACGCGCGAGCGGGAGAGCTTTGCGTGCTGGATTATAAAAGCGGTAGCGCCAAAAACGCGCTGCAACTAGCCTTTTACAAGGCGCTAACGGGCGCCGGCGAGGCGTATTTTTACGATTTAAAGGAGACGATGAGCGTGGATTATAAAACCGCGGGCGACGAGGAAAAACTGCGCGAAGAGATCGCAAAAGCGCAAGAGTATTTTAGCGGCGAGGCGAAATTCGAGCGACATATTAGCGCCGCCTGCCGCACGTGCGAATTTTGCGCGATTTGTTTAGGCAGGCCGTCATGATAGAGCCGTTTTTAGCGATGCAAGCAAGCGCGGGAAGCGGCAAAACCTTCGCGCTTAGCGTGCGTTATATCGCGCTTTTATTAAGCGGCGCGAGCGTAAAAAGCATAACCGCGCTTACGTTTACCAAAAAAGCCGCTAGCGAGATGAGCGAGCGCATAATCTCGACTTTTTTAAATTTAGAGCGCAAAAGCGCCGAGCTGGGCGCGCTTTGCGATATGTTAGGCGTTAGCGAGGACGAAATTTTAGCTCGCCGCGATAAGGCAAAAGAGGAGTTTTTACAAAGCAGCCTTAAAATAACGACGTTCGACGCGTTTTTTAATACGATACTCCGCGGATTTAGCCTAAATTTAGGCATAAGCCCCGATTTCAAAAATGCAAGCGACCTTACGGCGCTATCGCAAAAAGAATTCATAAAATCAGTCGCCAAAAATCCCGCGCTTCTTGACGCGCTAGCCCGCTATATCGCGGAGTCGCGGAAGTCTAAAAATAATTTTTTCGATATAATTCAGGCGTTTTACGAAAATTTTAGAGAGCTTCGGGCTCCGAGTTTTAGCGACGCCGCGGCAAAAGACGAAGCGCTAAAAATAATCGCCGGACTCAAAGCCCGCGCGCTGCAAAAAGGCGCGGACGAGAAGCTTGCGGGGCAATTTGAAGCCAAAAGCATAGACGACGTTTTAAAAAAGGCGTTTTTGCCGCGCGAGAGTTTAAACTATAAAACGTTTAGTAAAATTTACGAACCCGCCATGGACGAGGAATTCGCTGCTTTAAAAGATGCGCTTTATCGCTACGCGAAAGACCGCGAAGCCCATGAGCTCGGAGAGCTCGGCGGATTTTTAAAGGCGTATAAAAGCGTTTTATCGGCGTTTAATGCGAGGCTTAACGAGCTAAGCTTCGCGGACGTAACGCGCCTTACGCGCGAACTGCTGGCGTCGGCGGATAAAGAGATGCTTTATTTTAGGCTAGACGCGCGCATTACGCATTTATTGATCGACGAATTTCAAGACACCAACGTCGCGCAATACGAAATAATGTATCCGCTTATCGAAGAAATCGTCGCGGGATACGGGCAAAACGGGCTCGGAAGCTTTTTTTACGTGGGCGACGTCAAGCAGAGCATTTACCGCTTTCGAGGTGGCAAAAAAGAGCTGTTTGATAAGCTGCAACGCGACTTTTCGCAAATAAAACGGCTGTCGCTGACGCACAACTACCGAAGCGCCAAAAATATCGTGCGATTCGTAAATTTAGTCTTTGCGCCTAAGATTGACGGCTACGCGGCGCAAATTCCCGCAAGTAGAGAAGAAGGTTACGTAAAAATCGTGCAAAACGACGACGTAATCGCCGCTTGCGCGGACGAGGTAAAAGCGCTCGTAGATGCGGGCGTGCCAAGCGAAGACATCGCCGTGCTATGCTGGAAAAACGACGATACGCGCGCGATTTGCGAGGCGCTGCAAACTAAAAATATTGCCGCGAAAGACGAGGGCGGCGCGGCGCTAAGAAATTCGCCGCTCGCGTTCGCGCTTATAAATTACGCGAAATTTTGCCTTTTCGGAGATGAAATTTACCGTGAAAACGCGCTTGCCTTCGTACGCGGAGATTTTAAAAAAATCAAGATTGACATGAGTAAGAGCGCGGCGCGAACGCTGGCGTATTTAGCCGAAATTTCGGGCATTAGCCTGCAAAATTTAGACGTTTTAAAAACTTTGGCGCTCGCAAGCGAAGCTAAAAATTTAATAGATTTTATATTTCTGCTAGAAAGCTCGGACGAGCCTAGCGCGCAAAAGGGCGCGGGCGGAGTAAAAGTAATGACCGTCCATAAGTCAAAAGGGCTTGAATTCGAGCACGTCGTACTGTGCGACCGTATCGGGCGCGGCAGAAACGATACGGGAAATTTTATCTGCGAATACGATGCTTTAAACGACGAATACGAGATAAAATCAAAAATTACGAATCGCGAATTTTTCGATGCGGATTATAAAAGATTAAAGGACCGCTCGACTAAACTCGACCAAGAAGAGGAGATAAACAAACTTTACGTCGCGGCGACTAGGGCGAAAAGCTCGCTAATCATCGCGAAAAAATCGGGCAAGCTAGACGGAAATAACCCTAGCTATTTTTCTAAATTTACGAGCGGCGGCGATGAAATTTGTTATTTGGATTTGGAATGCGGCGAGACGGGCGAGCTAAAATTTACGCCTAAAAATACGCCCCAAACGCCGAAATTTAAAGCAAAAATCGAGCTTGCTAGCGTGGAGAGGGAGCGAAATTTAAGCGCGCAAAAAGATAGCGAAAAAAATATGCGCGCGATATATTTTGGGCTAGCGCTTCACTATTTGCTCGAAATGAGCGAAAAATTTAGCCAAAGCGACGTGAAAAAGGCTGAAATTTTTATGCGAAATAAATTCGCTAAATTTTTAGGCGAAGACGATCTAGTCGATATTTTACGTCGCGCTTTAAGGCTCGTTAGCGACGCTAAATTTTTAGAATTAACAAGCGGCGCGACGCTAAAAAAAGAGCAGGCGCTAAACTACGAAGGCGAGTTAAAGCAGATCGATTTGCTTTGCGAGCGCGAGGGTGAAATCGTCGTAATCGATTATAAAAGCTCAAAAAGCGCGGTAGAAAAAAACGTAGAGCAGGTGCGAGAATACGTGCGGATAATCGGCGGAATGTATCCGAATTTTAGCGTTAGCGGCGCGATTTTTTATATTTTACGGGACGAAATAGAGGTTTTAGAAATTTTTAAAGATGACTTAAATTAAGCTTCTTGCAAGCTAATTTTAAATACAATCCCGTTTCGTAATTTTATCCAAAAGGTAAGAAAATGACTAAAATAACAAAGGTAAGCGAAGTCAAGCGCGATTGGATCGTGTTAGACGCGACCGGTAAACGTTTCGGTAGATTACTAACCGAGGTAGCGACGCTTCTTCGCGGTAAGCATAAACCGTGCTACACTCCAAACGTAGATTGCGGCGATTACGTAATCATCATCAACGCTTCAAAGGCGGAATTTACGGGCGCTAATAAGGCCGAGCAAAAGCTTTATCATCGCCATTCGGGCTATTTCGGTAGCGTAAAGAGCGAAAAATTCGGCGATTTGCTAGCCAGCAATCCGGTTAAACTTTATAAATTGGCCGTTCGCGGTATGCTTCCAAAAACGAAACTAGGCAAAGAGATGATAAAAAAATTAAAAGTGTATGAGGGTAGCGAGCACCCGCACACCGCACAAATTAGCAAAGAAGGAAAATAATCATGGCGACAGTTTATGCTACGGGAAAAAGAAAAACGGCTATCGCTAAGGTTTGGGTAAAGCCCGGCAGCGGTAAAATCGCGGTAAACGGTATGGATTTAAACAGCTGGTTGGGCGGACACGAAGCTATCAAACTAAAAGTAATCCAGCCGTTACTCGCGACGAAGCAAGAAACTTCTATCGACGTAATCGCTACGACGTTAGGCGGCGGATATTCGGCTCAGGCCGAGGCGCTTCGCCACGGCATTTCGCGCGCGCTTGCGGCGATGGATGCGGATTTTAGAGCTATATTAAAACCAAAAGGCCTGTTAACTCGCGATTCAAGAACGGTAGAGAGAAAGAAATTCGGACGCAGAAAAGCTCGCCGAAGCCCTCAATTCTCAAAACGTTAATAGTTTTTGGGCCGCTTCGGCGGCTAAAATTTCGGTGTTTTTTGGATAAATTTTTTAGCTATATTGATAAAAAATTTAAGCTTAGTTTATTCAGAAAAATGTAAAATTATTTTTGCGATTTTAAAACAACGCAAAGAAAGGAAGATTTCATGAAAAAGATTGCTTTGGCTATGGTTGCCGCGACTGCGCTTTTTGCATCAAATTCGGCATACAACTACGAGGTTACTCCTACTATCGGCGGAGTTCATTCAGAGGGAAATTTAGAGCTTAGAAACGATCAAACCGCGGTCGGTATCAGAGGCGCTAGAAATCTAGACGGTTTATTCTTTGATCAAGTAGAACTTGGTATCGATTACTCTCACAGGGTAAAAGAAAAAGTTAACGGCGTAATGAGAGAAGGTCGCGTAGCTAGGTATTATGCCAATCTCGTAAAAGACATCGTTAATTTCTCGGACAGCGTAGGAATTTACGGATTAATAGGCGCTGGATACGAAGATATGCCTGCTAAATTTGTAAAGAATGAAGACGGCGGTTTCGGTCAATACGGTCTTGGTTTGAGATATCAAGTTACCGATAGATTCGCTCTTAAAGCGGAAGCAAGAGATCAAATCAAATTCGAACACGCAGATCACGAGTTAATTTACTCTCTCGGCTTCGGTATCGGACTAGATTCAAAAGCTGCTCCTGTAGTAGCCGCCGCACCTGTCGAACCTGCTGTGGCCCCGGCTCCGACTGACGGCGACGATGATAACGACGGCGTGCCAAACAGTATCGATAAATGCCCTAATACCCCTGCGGGCGTAGTAGTAGACGAGACTGGTTGCGAGAAAGTTATTATATTGCGCGACATCGGCGTAAATTTCGCGTTTGATAGCTATAAAGTAAGCCCGACTTACGCTGCCGAGATTAAAAAAGTGGCGGACTTTATGGCTGAAAATCCTGGATACCGCGTAGTACTAGCTGGCCATACCGATAGCATAGGCAAAGAAGCTTATAACCAAAAGCTATCTGTTAAACGAGCCGAAGCGGTCGCTAAAACTCTTGAAGGATTTGGCGTATCCGCTGAGAAAATTTCAACAGTCGGTTACGGCGAAACTAGACCGATTGCCGACAATAAAACAAAAGAGGGTCGCGCTCAAAATAGACGTGTAGAAGCGACTTTCAATAAATAATCTTAATCCCCTCTGGGCTTTGGGTTCATTCTCAAAGCCCTTTTTAAATTCTTCTCAAAGACGAAAATTTGAATAAAACAATCCTTTTTGACCTTGACGGTACGCTAATCGACTCGACTTCCGCTATTTTAGACGGCTTTGATACGGCTTTTAAAGCACAAGGCAAAGGCGCTCCCAATCATGACGAGCTAAAATCGTTAATCGGACATCCGCTTGACGTTATGTTCGCACGTCTCGGCGCGCCGCAAAATTTAATCGACGATTACATCAAAGCTTATAAGATAAGATACGAGCAGATTTATTTAGTTCAGACTTCGCTTTTGCCGTTTGCAAAAGACGCCGTAGGTTTGGCGTCTAGTATTGCCGACGTCGGCGTAGTTACTACGAAAACGTCAAAATTTTCGGAGATCTTGCTTAAAAATTTAGGGGTCTTAAATTTTATAAAAGTGGTGGTAGGCCGCGACGACGTGCTAAATCCAAAACCTAACGCGGAGCCCGTAAATTTAGCTCTCGCAAAACTTGGAAAAAATAAGCGAAACGCATTTATGATAGGCGATACGCAAATGGATCTAATGGCGGCAAAGAATGCCGGTATCAAAGGTATCGGCCTAACTTGCGGATACGCGGATGCGCAAAGCCTAAAAGAGCATTCGGATTTAATCTTTCAAAACGCTTATGAAGCGGTAAAATTTTTAGCAAGCAACTAAAATTAGTGGATATTATTAAACGACCTTGCTTGCCGCTCGGCTAAGTTATTTCCTTCGTCTAGCGACCGTTTTGATTAAGCATCGACAGCGCCGCCTCAACCGCCGCATCAATGTGTATCTGCGTCGTATCAAAAAGTCGCATATCCGTATCCGCCTGCGATACCAGCATGCCTATCTCGGTGCAGCCAAGTATCGCTCCTTGCGCGCCGCGCGACCTAAAATCCTCGATGATACGCAAGAAATTGGCCTTTGAGCTAGGCACGATTTTGCCGTAGCAAAGCTCCTCAAAGATGACGCGATTTATTTCCGCCATATCCCCCGCGCTTGGCAAAAGCACCTCCGCGCCGCCCTCTATCAGCCGACTTTTGTAAAAATCCTGCGTCATCGTATAAACGGTGCCGAGCAGCCCTACCTTAGCGACGCCTGCGTTTTTTAGCGCTTTTAGCGTGGCGTCCGCGGTGTGCTACGGGTACGCTAACGGCGCTTTGCACGGCGTCAAAGCACCTGTGCATCGTGTTTGTGCAGATGAAGATAAAATCCGCCCCACCACCTTGCAAAATCCTCGCGTGCCGCGCCAAAATTTCGCCCGCGTCCTCCCATCTGTTTTCGCGCTGGCAGGCCTCGATCTCCTCAAAATTTACGCTGCTTAGCAGTATCTCCGCGCTGCTAAGGCCGCCCAAGCGCTCGTTTATTTTGCGATTTATTTGCTCGTAGTACGTTATCGTAGACTCAAAACTCATCCCGCCGATTAGGCCAATTTTTTTCATTTTTTCTCCTTAAATTTCGGCGATTTTACGGTTTTAAATTAAATTTGCTATAAATTTAATTTAGCTCGCCGCGTTAAATTTGACAGTAATCGCCTAAAATAACGAGCTAAAATTAAGCGCTAATTTTAGCCTGTGCCGTAAAAGGGTAAATTTAACTAAATAAACGCGCTAAATTTAACGAACCGATGGGGCCGAATTTACAAAGGAAATTTAAACGCTCGGCTCAGAAGATAACTTAAATGAAGAGAGTTTAATTTCGCCGCGCTTGCGATCCGAATTTGCGAGCAAATTTTCTCTTCGGCGCGTAACCGTTTCGCGCGGCAAAATTTCTAAATTTTCGCGGATTTTACTCGGCTTTTTATCGCTTCGCCGCTTTTTGAGCTTTGCGCGCCAAATTCCCCCGCCAAAGCGATATAAACGTTAAATTTACGGCTAAAAGCTAAAATTTAAAGAGCGAATTTAAACCGCAAAGGCATAAATTTAGCCGAATTTACTCCCTCGGCAGTCCGTTTTTATCAGACTTGTCGCTGATTAGCTTACCCGATTCGTCGTATTTTTTGGCGCGGATGAGCCTGCCGCGCTCAAACTCGCCCAGGGCTTCGAGCTTTCCGTTTGCGTAGTAGTGGCGCGCCTCGCCGACCTCCAGCCCGTCCTCAAACATCACTCTGGCTTTTAGCTTGCCGTTTTCGTGATACTCCTCGTACAGCCCGTGATAGCGTCCGTTTTTAAACATCACTTTGGCAGCCAGCGCCCCGCTTTCGTAGTAGTCCAGCCCCGCGCCCGTTTGGCGACCGTCTTTGTACTCGTATTCGCCTCGTAGCTTACCGCCCCCGTAGTATTCGCGCGCGACGCCATCCTTTTCGCCGTCTTTGTAATTTTCTATTACGCGCGTTTTGCCGTTTTCGTAAAATCGCTTCCAAACGCCGTTTTTGCGGTCGTTTTTGTATTCGCCCGTCTCCTCCACGGCGCCGCTTTCGTAGTACCACGTCTCCGCGCCTTCTCGCTTGCCCTCTTTATACGTTCGCACGCCTCGAATTTTGCCGCTTTTGTAGTAATCGGTGTCCTCGCCGTTTCGCATCCCGCCGACGTATGGGCTGCGTGCGCTAACCTCGCCGCTAACGTAATAGTCGGTAAACACGCCCTCTCGCTTGTCCGCCTTGAAAAAGCCCTCCTGCTTTAACGCGCCGCCCTCGTCAAAGTAGTAGCGGCGATAACGCCCGTCGCGGACGTCATTTTTGTATTCGCTCTCGCCCATCAGAGCGCCGCTATCTGCGTGGTAGTGCTTCGCCGTGCCGTCGCGGACGCCGTTTTTTAGGGGGTATTCGTTTGAGGGTTTGTCCCTGCCGTCAAAATAATCCCTGTATCGCACCGCCGTGCCGCCCTGCATGTCGATCTCGCGTATAAGCGTAGGCGGCAGAGGTTTTAGCCTCGGATAGACCATGCCCATCGCATTTACGCCATATAGGTCCTCGACGCTGTATCGAAGCATCTTTAACGTGCCGTCGTAGAGCTTGCCTTTTACGTAGTAAAGCCCGTTTTTTAGGCTCGCTTCGGGCTTCATTACGACTTTTGGCTCCAGCGCCTGCGCACCTATCGCTAGAAGCGGAAGTAAAAATAGAAATTTTAAATTTTGAACTAAATCTGATAAAATTTGCCGAAATTTCATATCTTTGTTCCACCTCCATGTCATATATTAATTGTCAAACTTACTCACAGCTCACCACTTTTCCTATACTTTCACATAAAGCTTCATACTGCTCAGGATCTTTTCTTTTAATGGTCTCTAAAACAAATTTAGCTATTTTTTTACTCTCCGGAATATCAAGCGGCTTCATGCCTCGCTCCATAATTTCTCTTAAATGAGATAGCTCATTTACATATCGGTTAACCAAGCTTGAAACAGCTTTATCATCGTCCGATTTAAAAAATCTTTCTACAACTTCTACACCAAAAGACTTTACGGTTGGATATTTATAAAAAAGATAGACTTCTAAGAATTTTCTTAAATTGTTACCAAAGTTATAAATTAATGTCGTTCTTATATTTTCATCTTCTATATTACCAACATCTTTTTGATTATAAATTTGCTCAAATAAATAATTAAACTCAGTAGTATAGCTTTTGAGGAATTTTGGCATATCTTTTATACGGCTTCCATTTTCATCTTTCTCAATTAAGTATAAATTTACTTTTTTATTCTCATCTATTCTACCGTCACTTATAGCCTTTAGCCTTTTTATATATTTTAAAAATTCCAAATTATGCGTTGATATAAAAAGTTGATGATATTTTAACTCTTTGGCTTCAAAAAGCTCGCTATCAATAAGTGAAAAAATAAAAAATATATGATTTGAGTCAAGACTGGAAATCGGATCGTCAATCCAAATAATAGAATTTTTATCTACATCTTGTAACTTTGCCATAAAATAGCAAAATCCCATCAAACTACACTCACCTTCGCTTAAGTTATTTGCCTCGTTACCGTTTCTGTAAATTTTAAATTCAGATTTGTTTCCTTCAACAGCTCTAAACTCAAGCATATTGTTTCCAAAATAGGATTTTAAATACTCATTTATTTTATCGGCTCCCGCTTGTTCATCGCTCATAGAGGCTTTTTTGCTCTTGATAAGCTCCTCATTTTCATTAATTTCTTGTTGTTTTATTTCTAAAAGTGCTCTAAAATTTTCTATATTTTTATTTAATTCAGCTTCTTCCTCTAAATTTTTAAAATATTCTATATCTTTTAAAAATTTTGCTATTTTACTAAATTTAATCTTTTGCCTAATTTCGTTTTTGGTACTTTCAAGATTCTGAGTTTTGCTATTATTTTTATCTATTAAATCTTTTATTTTTGCAATCATATTATTTACATCTTTGGAATAATCATTAAAATTTTTAAAATTTACATCGCTATATGGATTATCTCTCTTAATCTGCAACTCTCTTCTGAGCTCAATCAATTCACTAAAATAATTATTAAAAATCTTGTCCGCATCCTCTTTCAACTTTTCACTTTCATCTTTAAATTCGGTATAAAAATTACTAGGCTTTAATTTGTTTAAAATACTTAAAAAGTCTTGATATCTATTGCGAATTTCCGATGTCTTAGTTAGCTTAAAATTGATTTTACTATTGTTTTCTTCTATTCTTGTATCTTTCAGATTCTTTATTAGCCATTCTAATCTATCCTGCGGAAGCTTATTTTTACAAAATTTGCACTCTTGCTCCATATTATCATGACTATGGAATTTTAATCCTTCTTCAAGCCATTTTCTCAAATCATTTTCAATATTTTCTATAGGAATAAATTTTACCTCTACTAGCTCCTTTGCACCATCCAAGATATCCTTAAAATCTCTTTCATTAAATTCAATATCAATCTTTAAAGTTTCTTTTATCTCATCTTTTAAACTATTTATATA